>NZ_JAHBYG010000027.1 GCF_019636075.1 Ferrovibrio sp. | reverse complement strand
GGAGGCGCCCTTGCCAACGACACTGCCAAACTGGCTGTTCTGGCCGCTGAGTTCGGCGCCTTCCGGGGTGGTGGGATGAAAGGGGCTGAAATCGGCACCATCGAAGCGGGTGTTGTTCAGCACCGCGCGGCTGAGATTGATTCCGCGCATCTTGGTCTGGCTGAAATTGCCGCCCGAAAGATCGGCGGCGGTCAGGTCGCTGCCGTTGAACTCGCCTTCCACGGCATCCACATCGCGCATATCCGTGCAGAACAGCTTGCATTGCTTGAGCACGATCCGGCGCAGATTGCGGCCGGTCAGCTTGGCCGAGCCCAGATCCACATTGGCCAGTTTTAGCTGGCGGCCGACACGCACCGATGTGCCGATGGAAAGGGTGAAGCGGGAATGGGATTCCAGCCTTTCGCCGAGATCGGCCGGGCAGGGCTGATAGCTTTGTTCACTGTTCATACGGGCATTATAAACGAAGCGGCGGGCCTGGGAAAATAACCTCCATCAACTTTCGTCAATATCTTTTTCCCAATACCAGAACCCAGAGCGACCGGCCATCCAGCTCGGCGCGGCCGATTCCGGCCTCCGTCGGCTCTGGCCGCAATAGATTGGCCCGGTGCGAGGGGCTTTGCAGCCAGGCTGCCAGGGTGCTGGCGGCGTCCTCGGTGCCAAGCGCGATATTCTCGGCCGCGAATCCATAGAAATAGCCGGCTTGGCGAAGGCGGTCGGGCAATTCGCTGCCGTTGCAGCCGCGATGGCTGAGCTGGCCGCAGCGGGTGAGGTCGGTGGCATGCGCGAGCGCCGCCGCCTCCAGCGCCGCATCGGCCAGCAGCAGGCCCAGTCCGGCCTGCCGGCGCTCGGCATTGATGGCCGCCAGCAGGGCAGGATCGGCCTGTGCACTGCCGGCGGCCAGCAGCAGGCCGATTACGAGCAGCCAGTGGTGGAGCCGCAGGAATCGCATTTCAGGCAGGTGCCGTTGCGCACCAGGGTAAAGTTGCCGCATTCAGGGCAGGCATCGCCCTCATAGCCTTTCATGCGCGCCTCGCGAATACGGCCAGATCGGACATCCGCGCCGCCATCGCCGCTGGCGAATACCGCCGCCATGGCGGTGACGGCGGGGCCATCGGTTCCGGTGGCTGCCAGCGAAGCCGTGGCGGCCTGGATTTCGCCGCCCATGCTTTGCTTCAGCACATACAGATTGGAGCGCACATAACCGGTGGACGCCACCTGGGCCACCACGGGCGCCGTGGTGTGGCTCTCCTTGCCGCCCAAGGCATCGGGCGCGAGATCGTCGGGCTGCACATGGGCCAGGTCGGTGCGGCCGAGATAGCTGACAGCCAATTCGCGGAACACGTAATCCAGGATCGAGGTGGCCATCTTGATGGCGTCGTTGCCTTCCACGATGCCCGAGGGCTCGAAGCGCGTGAAGGTGAAGGCATCGACGAATTCCTCCAGCGGCACGCCGTATTGCAGGCCGATGGAAATGGCGATGGCGAAATTGTTCATTAGGCTGCGGAAGGCGGCGCCTTCCTTATGCATGTCGATGAAGATTTCGCCGATCTTGCCATCGTCGTATTCGCCGGTGCGCAGATACACCTTGTGGCCGCCCACAACGGCTTTTTGCGTATAGCCCTTGCGGCGCAGCGGCAGGCGCTGGCGACCGCTGATCAGCTTTTCCACCACGCGCTCGGCCACGATGCGGGCGCGTTCGGTGGCTGGCGCTTCGATCACGGTTTCGGCAACCGCTTCGTCTTCTGCTGCATCCTCCTCGAACAATTGTGCCGACAGCGGCTGGCTCAGTTTGGAGCCGTCGCGATACAGCGCAATCGCCTTGCAGCCCAGCTTCCACGCCTCGATATAGGCTTCCTTGCATTCCGCCACGCTGGCGCTGTTCGGCATGTTGATGGTTTTGGAGATTGCGCCGGTGATGAAGGGCTGAGCTGCGGCCATCATGCGGATATGGCTCGGTGCCGAGAGATAGCGCGTGCCATCCTTGCCGCATGGATTGGCGCAATCGAACACCGCCAGATGTTGCGGCTTCAGATAGGGCGCGTGCTCCAACGACATCGTGCCGCAGCAATACAGATTGGCGGCGGCGATATCCTCGGCATCGAAACCCAACCAAGCCAGCAGATCGAAGTTGGCGGCGTTCAGCCGGGCTTCCGGCACGCCCAGCACATCGGTGCAGAAGGCATCGCCGAGCGTGAAGCGGTTGAACACGAATTTGATATCGAAGGCGCCGCGCAGACCGGCTTCCGCGCGCGCGATGGCATCCGGGGTGAAGCCCTTGGCAGTGAGCGTTTCGTGGTTCACGCCGGGAGCATCCCGCAGCGTGCCATGGCCCACCGCATGGTCGATGATGGCGCGGATTTCGCCTTCGCTGTAACCCAGCGTGCGCAAGGCCAGTGGCACGGTGCGGTTGATGATCTTAAAATAGCCGCCGCCGGCCAGTTTCTTGAATTTCACCAGCGCGAAATCCGGTTCGATGCCGGTGGTGTCGCAATCCATCACCAGGCCGATGGTGCCGGTGGGCGCGATCACGCTGACCTGGGCATTGCGATAACCATGCTGCTCGCCCAGGGCCAGCGCGCGGTTCCAGGCCTGTTCGGCGGCCAGCACCAGCGGTGTGTCGGTGCAATTGGCGCGGTCCAGCGCCACCGGCAGGATGTTCAACGCCTCATAGCCGGTGCGTTCGCCAAGGGCGGCGCGGCGATGGTTACGGATCACCCGCAGCATGGCGTCGCGGTTGCGCTCATAGCCCGGGAAGGCGCCGAGTTCGGAGGCGATTTCCGCCGAGGTGGCGTAAGACACGCCGGTCATCAGCGCGGTGATGGCGCCGCACAGCGCGCGGCCCGTATCGGAATCATACGAGAAGCCGCAGCTCATCAGCAGCGCGCCGAGATTGGCATAGCCCAGGCCCAGGGTGCGGAATTCGTAAGACAGGCGGGCGATTTCGCGGCTGGGGAATTGCGCCATCAGCACGCTGATTTCCAGCGTCAGTGTCCAGAGCCGGCAGGCATGCTCAAAGCCCTCGATATCGAAGCTGCCATCGTCGCGCCGGAAACACATCAGATTCAGCGAGGCGAGATTGCAGGCCGTGTCGTCGAGGAACATGTATTCCGAGCACGGATTGGAGGCGTTGATGCGGCCATCCTCGGGGCAGGTATGCCAATCGTTGATGGTGGTATCGAATTGCAGGCCCGGATCGGCCGAACCCCAGGCGGCTTCGCCGATGCGCTCCCACAATGCGCGGGCCTTCAGCACCTTGGTGGTCTTGCCATCGGTGCGGCGCGTCAGCGACCAATCGGCATCCTTCTCCACGGCGCGCAGGAAGGCATCCGACACGCGCACCGAGTTGTTGGAATTCTGGCCCGAGACCGAGAGGTAGGCTTCCGAATCCCAGTCGGTGTCGTAGGCGGGGAATTCGATTGCGGTATAGCCCTGGCGCGCGAACTGGATGGTGCGCTGGATCAGGTTTTCCGGCAGCATCGCTTCGCGCGCGCTGCGGATGGCGGCGCGCAAAGTGCTGTTGCGCTTGGCATCGAAGCGATCATCGGTCGAGCCATGCTGACACGCTTGCATGATGCGGCCGAGATGCTTCTGTGCCAGCTTGGAGCCGGCCACCAAAGCCGCAACCTTGCGCTCCTCGGCCACCTTCCAGTCGATGAAGGCCTCGATATCGGGATGGTCGATATCGCAGATCACCATCTTGGCGGCGCGGCGCGTGGTGCCGCCCGATTTGATGGCGCCGGCGGCACGGTCGCCGATCTTGAGGAAGCTCATCAGGCCCGACGATTTACCGCCGCCCGAAAGCGGCTCATTCTCGCCGCGCAGGCGGGAGAAGTTGGAGCCGGTGCCGGAGCCGTATTTGAACAGGCGCGCCTCACGCACCCATAAATCCATGATGCCGCCTTCATTCACCAGATCGTCGCTTACCGACTGGATGAAGCAGGCATGCGGCTGTGGATGCTCGTAGGCGGATTGCGACTGCACCAGCTTGCCGGTGCGGTAATCCACATAATGATGGCCCTGCGCGGGGCCGTCGATGCCATAGGCCCAATGCAGGCCGGTGTTGAACCATTGCGGCGAATTGGGGGCGGCCACCTGGGCGGCCAGCATGAAGCGCATCTCGTCGAAATAGGCGCGCGCATCGGCTTCCGAATCGAAATAGCCACCCTTCCAGCCCCAATAGGTCCAGGTGCCGGCCAGGCGGTCGAAAACCTGGCGTGCGCTGGTTTCGCCGGTCAGGCGCTGTTCGGGCGGCAATTCGGCCAGGGCGGCTTCGTCGGCCTGCTGGCGCCAGGCCCAGGCCGGAACATCGGATTCTTCCACCGGCTTCAGCCGGGCGGGCAGGCCGGCCCGGCGGAAATACTTCTGCGCCAGCACGTCGGCGGCCACCTGGCTCCAATGGGCGGGTACTTCCAGAGCCTCGGCGCGAAACACCACCGAGCCGTCAGGGTTGCGGATTTCGCTGCTGGTGGTGCGGAATTCCAGCCCTGCATAAGCAGATTTGCCGTCCTCTGTGTAATGCCGCTCGATCCGCATCGCCCGCTCCCATAAACGCTCATGAAATCAATATGTTGAGGGCGTCGGAAAACGCCTTGGAACGCGAAAAACCACCAGATTTTGCGTGAACCGTGCTCAACGGTGGCTAAATCTAGGGGGTGGGGGTGGAACGGGTCAACTCTACATTTGGGGGAGTGAGGCAAATAAATCGCCCCACAATGACTTGACGCAATTTTGCCGGATTTTGTGAGCATGCTAGAATACGCCATGCACAAGATCCGTCACTTTCCGATCCTGATTCGAGCCGCGTTGCTGGGTTGCCTGCTGGTATTTGCCGCCGGGCCGCTGCTTGCAGGGGGCACACAAGCTCAAGACCGGGCCCAAGACCGGGCCCAAGACCGGGCCACGCGCCAGGCCGCCGAGCGCCTGATGGATACCCTGGCGCTGGAAAAGCGCGTCGACTCGATCCTGCAGCTTTATATCCAATTGGCGCCGCAAAACACGGCGGCCGATGCCGAGCGGGCGCGGCTGCTGCGCGAAAAATCCCCCGGCGCCGGCAAGCGTTTCCGGGGCGCGGTGGCCAAGGCGGCTGCGCAAAGCTACTCGGCGCCGGAACTTACTGCGCTGGATGGCTATTTCGCTTCCGATGAAGGTCAGCGCACGCTCACCACGGCGCTGGGGCGGGCGCTGTTTGCGGTGGGGCGCGGCAATGCGGTGAAGAAGGGCGATCTATTGCGGCCGGAGGATTTCGCCAATCGCCCGGGGCTGGAGCGCGTGGCGGATAAATACCCCGGCTTCGAGGCGGCGGCGGTGGCTGAACTGAGCCGCGAATTCGCCTCGGAAATCGCCCTGTTGGTGCTGAAATAGGGTATGTTTGTAAGGCTTTACCGCGCGGGATGGCGATGCCATAGTCGCGCCGATTAATAGAGGCTGGCCCCATGAGCTTGATCGGCACGAAATTGTTCACTTGGTGGAAGGGCGAAGCTGTCGGCAGCGACGGCTTCGGCAACCGGTATTTCCGTGAAAAGAACGGCCGCCGGCGCTGGGTGATTTTCAATGGCAAGCCGGAAGCATCCAAGGTGCCGCCGGAATGGCATGCCTGGCTGCATCATACGGTGGATGATGCTCCGGTTGGCGGCGTGCACAAGCATCGCTGGGAGAAGGAGCATCTGCCTAATCTCACCGGCACGCCCTATGCCTATAAGCCGGCCGGCACTGGCGGCGGCCAGCGCCCGAAGGCCACTGGCGATTACGAAGCCTGGCGGCCTGAGTAAGTTCAAGACATTTGGAGAGGGGCTGGGATGAGCAGCAATCTGGTCGAAACGCTGATTGGAGCCGTTGTGCTCGCGGTGGCCGGCTTCTTCCTGGCTTTCGCTTACAGTTCGGCTGGTATGCGCGGCACCACGGCGGGTTATGAGCTGCATGCCCGCTTCAATCGCGCCGATGGCCTGGTGGTGGGCGGCGATGTTCGTATGTCTGGTATCAAGGTGGGCACCATCACCGGGCAGGCGCTGGATCCCAAGACCTACGATGCCGTGATCACTTTCAGCGTGGATGGCCGTTACCAACTGCCGGATGACTCGGCAGCCAAGATCGCGTCCGAAGGCCTGCTGGGCGGCAATTACCTGTCCATCGAGCCAGGCGGCAGCGATGTGAACCTGAAGGCCGGCGACAGCGTGAAATTCACCCAGGGCTCGGTGAACCTGATGGACCTGATCGGCCAGGCGATTTTCAGCGCCACATCCGGCCCCGCCAATGGGTCTGGTAACGGCGAAAAGGCCAAGGCGCAGTAACATGCGGCGTCTCTTGGCGGCGGCCTTTCTGCTGCTGGCTTCGAGTCCGGCCTTCGCCCAAAGCGGTGTGCCGGCACAGGCTCTGCCCAGCAATCCGCTGCCCATTGCCGTGCTGCAGGGGCTGGACAAGATCACCGCCCGCATCACCACTTTCGACGCAGCGCTGGACCAGACCGTAAACTTCGGCCGGCTGCAGATCACTGTGCGCGCCTGCCGCAAGCGACCGCCGGAATATCCGCCGGAAAATGCCGCCTATCTGGAGATCGTGGAGCAAGTGACCGGCAGCGCCCCTGTGCAGCGCTTCCAGGGCTGGATGTTCGCCTCCAGCCCGGCGCTCAATGCGCTGGAACACCCAGTCTATGATGTCTGGGTGATCGACTGCAAGGCGGCGCGATAAAGTATCGCATTGCATGATCGTATCCTTTGGAATACAGTCACCCCATGTTCAAATTGCACGAAACGCTTGAGTTCTCATTATGGCTCGAGCGATTGAGGGATCGAGAGGCGCGGTCGCGCATTCAAGTGCGTTTGCAACGGTTGCGGCTTGGCCTGTTTGGTGATTCCAAGCCGGTCGGAGAAGGGGTTGGCGAATTGCGCATCGATTACGGGCCAGGCTATCGCGTGTATTTCATACGCCAAGGCGCGGAATTGATCGTGTTGTTGTGCGGCGGTGACAAACGCAGACAGCAGCAGGATATAGCCCGTGCCATCGATCTGGCGCGTGGATTGAAGTGAGGGGCAGAGCAATGCCGAGCAAGAAGATCGCTATTCGCCCATATGATGCCAGCCGGTATCTGAAGACCGAGCGTGACCAGCAGGCCTATCTGGATGCGGCACTGGCCGATGGTGATCCGCGAGTGATTGCTGCCGTGTTGGGCGATATCGCCAAGGCCAAGGGCATGAGCAAGGTAGCGCGCGCGGCAGGACTGGGGCGTGAAAGTCTCTACAAAGCCCTGTCGCCGGACGGCAACCCGGAATTCGGCACGATCCTCAAAGTGATGCAGGCATTGGGCTATCAGCTTCACGCCACGGCAGCGGAGTGAATTAGTCCACGCCATCCAGGCGGCGGGAAAAGATCACGCGTTCTTCCTCGCCATAGCCGAGCGTTTCGTAGAAGGCGCGCACGGCGGCATTCTCGGGTCGCACCATCAGCATCAGCTTGGGCACGCCGCGCTGGCGGCACCAATCCTCGGCGGCGGCCATCAGCTTGCGGCCCAGGCCGGCTTTCTGCTGCGTGGGTGAGACTGCGAGATAGTAGATCCAGCCGCGATGGCCATCATGGCCCACCATGGCGCTGCCGATCACGGCACCGTTTTCTTCCGCGACCAGGATGCTGGCGGCAGGCGAGGCGATGCAGAAGCTGATATCCTGGTCCGGGTCGTTCCAGGGCCGGGTGAGGCCGCAGGCCTGCCAGAGTGCGATGAGTGCTGCGCGGTCGGATTCTTTGAACAGACGCATTGTGATCATGACTGCATGCTTCTGAGGATGTTGGAACACGAGGATGCCATGCCAAATGGCCGCAATAAATACCAATCACGATCTGACCAGGCAAGAATACGCAGGCTTTTCATGGAAGAATGGGATCTGCTCATGGTTGCCGATGAGCCGGCCGCCTTTGATGAGTATGACGCCTATATTAACGAGGTCTACGTCATGCTGATGGATCACGATGCATCGGCTGACGAAATAACGGCAAGGCTGATCGATATTGCCGTCAATAGCATGGGTTTTCCGCTTTCAGGTGAATTGCGCGAGGCGAGTCAGTCTGTTGCGGAAACTCTTGTCACCTGGAAGCCGGGCTTCCTGATGCATTGATCAATGCTCGGCCGCCGCGCGGATCGATTCCACGCGGATTTCCTCCGTCAGCCGGGCCTTGAGGGCGGCGAATTCCGGCGTGGTTTTCATCGTGTAATGGCGCGGATGCGGCAGGTCGATGGCAATGTCGCATTTCACCCGGCCAGGGCGGGCGGTCATCACCAGCACGCGGTTGGCCATGAAGATGGCTTCGTCGATATCATGGGTGACGAACAGCACGGTCTTGCGGTCGGCCTCCCAGATGCCGAGCAGCAATTCCTGCATCAGCGCGCGGGTCTGGTTGTCGAGCGCGCCGAAAGGTTCGTCCAGCAGCAGGATTTTCGGATCGTTGGCCAACGCGCGGGCCAGCGCGGTGCGCTGCTGCATGCCGCCGGAAAGCTGCTTGGGATAATGATTCTCGAAGCCCTTGAGGCCAACCTGGCCGATAAAGCGATTGACGATATCGGCCTGCTCGGCGACGGGTACGCGTTTTTCACGCAGGCCGAAGGCGATGTTCTCGCGCACGGTCAGCCAGGGAAACAGCGTGTAGGATTGAAAAACCATGCCGCGATCGGGGCCGGGTTGGCTCACTTCCTGGCCATCCAGCAGCACGCGGCCGGTGGTGGGGCGATCCAAGCCAGACACGATACGCAGCAGGGTGGATTTGCCGCAACCAGAAGGGCCGAGGATGGTGATGAAGTCGTTATCCTCAACCGTGAGATCGGTGGGTTCCAGCGCGCGCGTGGGCTGGCCGCCGCGCACACCCGGAAATACCCGGCTCACATTCTCCACCCGCAGCTTGCTCATTTCAGGAAATACCAGGGATAGAGGCGCTCATTGGCCTGCTTGAACAGGAAGTCGGATACCAGGCCGATCACGCCGATGGTGACGATGCCGAAGATCATCTGCCCGGTATCGAGCAGCCGCTGGCTGTCCATGATCATATGGCCGATACCGCTGGAGGCGCCGATCAGTTCGGCCACGATCACATAGGTCCAGGCCCAGCCCAGAACCAGACGCAGGCATTCCGCGATCTGCGGCGCCGCGCCCGGCAACAGCACGCGGCGCACGATGCCGCCGCGCTTGGCGCCCAGCGTATAGGCGGCTTCCACCAGGTCCACGCGGCTGCCGCCAACGATCACGGATACCATCAGCACCACCTGGAAGAACGAGCCGATGATGATGACGGAAAGCTTCTGCGCTTCGCCCACGCCGGCCCAGAGGATCAGCAGCGGAATGAAAGCGGAAGCCGGCAGATAGCGGGCAAAAGAGATGAAGGGCTCGAAAAACGCTTCCACGCTTTTGAAGGCACCCATCATGATGCCCAGCGGCACGGCGAATACGGCGGCAATCACGAAACCGCCCACCACGCGCCAGATGGTGACGCCCACATCCTTGATGAAGCCGTATTCCACAAACAGCGCGATGCCGGCCTGGGCCGTTTTCAACGGATCGGCCAGGAAGAGCGGTGGCACGAGGCCGCTGAAGGTGGCTCCGCCCCACAGGACGAAAAACACCACGAAAAAGAGAATCCCCAGGGCGATGCGTCGCCCTGGGGAAACCGGTTTGAGCGGTTCGAACATGCTTACTTGATGAAGCTGTCGTCCACCATCGGGCCCAGCGCCGGGATCGCACGGATCACGCCGGCTTCAAGCTGGATATCGGCGGCTTCCTTCATGAAAGCCTGCAATTCGCCCTTGAAATAGGCCTGGTTGGCGGCCTTGTCCTGCCAGGAGATGAACTTGGCGGAACCGGCGAATTGTTCGCCGGTCTGCTTCACCTTGCTGCCCATGATCTCGTTGGACTTGGCCGGATCGGTCTTGATCATGGCCAGGGCATCGAAGAAGCCATTCACCACGCCCTGCACCACCTTGGGGTTTTTCTTGATGTAGTCGGGCTGGAAGGCGACCATGTCCACCACCACCGGATAATCCAGCGTAGTGAGCAGGATCTTGCCGGCATTGGGCGCATTGCGCACCGAGGAGAGATAGGGTTCGTAGGTCAGCGCCGCGTCGTACTGGCCGGCGATGAAGGCCTGGGCGGCCGGCTGCGGGCCGAGGGTGGCGAAGTTCACATCCTTCGGGCCCATGCCGTTGCGCTTCATGAAGGCGATCAGCGTGAAATAGGGCGTGGTGCCGGCGCCATCCACGGCGATGGTCTTACCCTTCAGATCGGTGATCTTGTTGATGCTGCCACGCACGGCCAAACCGTCGCCGCCATTCGATTTGTCGAGCAGCAACACCTGGGTGAGCGGGATGCCGGCCGCGGAATAGGCGATGAAGGTATCCACCGTGGTGGCCACCGCCTGGGTGGCGCCGGCGGCTACGGTGAGGTGGCGTTCCTTCTGCGGGATGAACTTGATCTCCACATCCACGCCATGCTTCTTGAACAGGCCAGCTTCGGCGGCCAGCGACAGCGGGGCAAAGCCGGTCCAGCCGCTCATGCCGAGCACGATCTTGGGCATATCCTGGGCCATGGCGGCGCCAGACGACAACGCACCGGCAAACAGCATGCCTGCGGCGAAAACCGAGGCGAGATAACGCGATGTCATGAAGCAACCCCCTTATGCTTATGGCTTGCGGCATGGCCATCATGGCCCGCCCTCTGGGTGCCATGCTAACGCGGTCTTTCTCGGCCCGGCAAGTCTAATATTCATGTATATACAAGATAGCCGGAATACCGAAAAAGCCAGGCCTGAAAATCGGGCGGAGTGGCGCGCAAATGGGCGCGGAATTGGCTGCCTTGCAGGCAAAAAAAGGGCCGACGGTTAGGTCGGCCCAAGGATTACTGCGGGGGAAAACTTGAAGGGGATCCCGGGGTGAGCGGGAGTCTTCAAGGTCGTGTAGGGAGGGCTCGCGGCGGCGCGGGGGGTGGAACCGCGCGCGCCGCTTGCCCCCAGTCTGTCGGAAACCGGCAGACCCGAAACATGTGCCCGCGCATGCGGGCGAAAGCCGCTATGGCTTACTTGCTGCCCGGACGGCTGCCGGATGTGACGCGCGCCATTACCAGGGTGACGGCAAAAATCCCGAAGGCGGCCACAGCGCCAACCAAATAGAAAATCTCGTACTGCGACATCGTTTGCTTCCTGCCTCACTAGACTTGCTGCCTGAGCGTTGAGTCTGTTGGGCAACGCTCGATGCAGAAAGCTTATGCGCGCAGGATTTTTCGACTTTGATCTAGATCAAATTTCGGGTTTGCAGCGGAAGGCGGCGTCAGCGCTGCTCAATCGAGGCTGAAATCCTCGCAGAACTCGGCGTAATTGCAGGTGATTTCCTCACCCTCTGCGATGGCGCGCCGGGCATAGGTGTCCGGGCTAGTATTATCGGTATTGGGATCGGTGGAATGGTTGATGAAGCGGGTGTTATCGAGCGGCACCACCCAGCCGCCGGGAATCTGCGGCGTGATATAGCCATAGCGCTCGATGAAAGCGCGGGCGGTTTCCGGCAATAGCGCAAAATCCGCTTCCGACACGATGCGGTCGAAAACCGGATCGAAACGCCAGATCAGTTGTCCGGCCTTGACCGGCTCGGCGGCGAACAGGCCGACGCCCTGAATGGCGCTGGCGGCGGCATAGGTGCGGATAAGCAGCATAATTTTCTCTGAACGCTAGGAGGGCAGGATGGCCAGGATGGCTTGCGCGTCGGCATCGCGTGGCAGGCGGAAGAATTCGCCATCGAACTGCATGGCATCGTCCACCCGCTGCATGTAGTGATCGCGCGGAATTTCCACGGCGCCGAAGCGGGCCAGGTGGCTGGTGAGGAATTGTGTGTCGAGCAGACAGAAACCGCCGGCGATAAGCCGCGCCACCAGATAGGCCAGCGCCACCTTGGAGGCATCAGTAACCCGGCTGAACATGCTTTCGCCAAAGAAGGCGCCGCCCAGCCGCACACCGTAAAGTCCGCCCACCAGATTGCCGGCGGCATCGCGGCATTCCACGCTATGGGCATGGCCGGCGCGATGCAAAGCGGTGTAGGCATGCAGGATCGGCCGGTTGATCCAGGTTTCGCGCCGCGCCGCGCCATAGGGCTCGGCACAGGCCCGCATCACGGCGGCGAAATCGGTATCGATCGAAACGGTGAAGGTGCCGCGCCGGATCGTCTTGGCCAGCGAACGCGGCAAGTGGAAACGATCCAGCGGCAACACGCCGCGACGCTCCGGATGCACCCAGAAATAATTCGGATCCTCAGCGCTTTCCGCCATGGGGAAATAACCATTGGCATAGGCGCGCAACAGCAATTGCGGGGTGAGGGGTTCGGGCAGGCCGTGCATGGCGCGAGTCATGCCATGAGCGGCCCATTGCCGTCACGGAAAATTTTCGAATGGCGGCAATGGGTTTGGATTGTGCACGATCCTGGTCTGCAGATCAGTTCCAGGATTTATGTAGGGATTTATCCCTGACGGGCGATGAATTCCTCAAGCCAGTGAATGTCGTAGGCGCCATTCACGAAATCCGGATCGCGGATCAGCGACAGATGCAGCGGGATGGTGGTTTCCAGGCCGCCGATCACATATTCCTCCAGCGACCGGCGCAGCCGCATCAGGCATTCGTTGCGGTTGGAGCCGTGCACGATCAGCTTGCCGATCAGCGAGTCATAATGCGGCGGAATCTGGTAGCCTGTATAAAGCGCGCTATCCACTCGCACGCCGAGGCCGCCGGGCACATGGTAATCCGTCACCCGGCCGGGCGAGGGCACGAAGGTGCGCGGGTTTTCGGCGTTGATGCGGCATTCGATGGCGTGGCCGTTGAACTTGATGTCGTCCTGGGTGTAGCCCAGCGGCGCACCGGCGGCGATACGGATCTGTTCGCGCACCAGATCCAGGCCGGTGATCATTTCAGTGACGGGATGCTCCACCTGCAGGCGGGTATTCATCTCGATGAAATAGAACTGGCCGTTCTCGTAAAGAAACTCGATGGTGCCGGCGCCGCGATAGCCCAGCTTGGCAATCGCATCCGACGCGATCTTGCCGATCTTGGCGCGCTGGTCGTCGTTCAGCGCCGGCGAGCGGGCTTCTTCCAGCACCTTCTGGTGGCGGCGCTGCAGCGAGCAGTCGCGTTCGCCCAGATGCACGGCATTGCCATGGCTATCGCCGAAAATCTGCATCTCGATATGGCGCGGACGGGTGAGGTATTTCTCCACGTAAACGCCATCATTGCCGAAAGCAGCGCGCGCCTCGGCCTTGGCCTGCGCCAGGGCAGGGCCGAATTCTTCCGGGCTGCGCACCACTTTCATGCCGCGACCGCCGCCGCCGGCCGTGGCCTTGATCAGCACCGGATAGCCCATATCGTCGGCCAGCTTGCGGCCTTCGGCCTCGCTGTTGACGGCGCCTTCCGATCCCGGCACGCAGGGAATGCCAAGGCCGCGTGCGGCTTCCTTGGCGGTGATCTTGTCGCCCATCAGGCGGATATGATCGGGCGTCGGGCCGATGAAGGTTATGTCATGCGCCTCGACGATATCGGCGAATTGCGCATTCTCCGACAGGAAGCCGTAACCGGGATGGATGGCATCGGCGCCGGTGATTTCGGCGGCCGAGATGATGGCGGGGATGTTGAGATAGCTCTGCGAGGCCGAGGGCGGCCCGATGCAGACCGACTCATCGGCGATGCGCACATGCATGGCATCGGCATCGGCGGTGGAATGCACCGCCACGGTATGGATGCCCATTTCCTTGCAGGCGCGGTGAATGCGCAACGCGATCTCGCCGCGGTTGGCGATCAGCACCTTGTCGAACATGCGGGATGCCCGACCGGCTTATTCGATAACCAGCAGAACCTGGCCGAATTCGACCGGCTGCTGGTTCTCGATCAGGATGCGTGCCACCCGGCCGCCCTTGGGGGCGGTGATCGGGTTCATGGTCTTCATGGCTTCCACGATCATCAGGGTCTGGCCGGCAGAGACATTGCTGCCCACGCTGACGAAAGGCGCAGCGGTCGGGTCCGGCGCTAGATAGGCGGTGCCCACCATCGGCGACTTCACCGCGCCGGGATGGCTGGCGGCATCATCAGCGGCGGCAGCGACAGCCGGGGCGGCAACCGCACCAGCGGCAGCCATGGCAGGCAGGGCGACCGAGGCCTGCACGGCCTGCACGGTCTTGGCCACGCGGACCTTCAGGTTGCCTTCGCTCCATTCGATTTCGGTCAGGCCGGTATCGTTGAGCAGCGATGCCAGGTCGCGGATCATGTCCTGATCGATGCGGCTTTCGGCAGGCTTCTTGTCCTTGGCGGGGGTGGACGCCATCGTGGAAATCCTCTTCTTTGCTAAATCAGGCGATGATATCGGCCAGCGCTTCCAGCGCCAGCGCGTATCCCTTTGGGCCGAGACCGAAAATGCCGCCGCGGGCTGCAGGCGACACATAGGAATGGTGACGGAAGCTCTCGCGCTTGAAGATGTTGGACAGGTGCACCTCGATCACCGGCTTGTCGGCGGCATTGAGGGCATCCAGCAGGGCAACGGATGTGTGGGTATAGGCACCGGCATTGATCACGATGCCGGCTGCCTTCAGGCGGGCTTCGTGGATCCAGGTCACCAACTCGCCTTCATGGTTGCTCTGGCGGAAATCCACATCCATGCCAAGCCGGTCGGCGGTGAAGCGGCACAGGGTTTCCACATCGTCCAGGGTATCGCGGCCATAGATTTCCGGCTGGCGCTGGCCCAGCAGGTTCAGATTCGGACCGTTCAACACAAAGATCAGCGGTTTTGCCGCTTTCCGTTTACCGCCAGTTTGTCCGGCCGCCTGAGCCATGAAATGCCTGCCCACCAATTTCCGAAGCGTCTGCCCTACACCATTCCGCCCCGCCCCGGCAACAGCCTGGGCGGCCAGCAGCATATGGGGACGGGTCGGGCAGGTTGCGAGGGATGCATTATTCACGATTAATTCTTGTGAAAAAGCCGGTGGCGGCTGAAACGCCGGCCTGCTATATCGCCCCCATGCCCCACGATCCGCGCCTGCATATAGAAATCCTGCCGGTTACGCCTTTTCAGCAGAATTGCAGCCTGATCTGGGATCCCAATACCATGCGCGGCGCTCTGGTGGATGCCGGCGGCGAGCCCGACATGCTGCTGGCGGCGGCCAAGCGCAACGGCGTGACCCTGGAGAAGCTGCTGGTCACCCATGGCCATCTGGACCATGCTGGCGCGGTGGCCGATCTGGCCGAAAAGCTGGGCCTGCCGATTGAAGGGCCACAGCGCGAGGATGCCTTCTGGATCGACAATATCCCTGATTCGGCGCAGCGTTATGGCTTTCCGCCCAGCCGCAGCTTCACGCCTGACCGCTGGCTGGAACAGGGCGACACGGTGACCCTGGGGGATTTCACCCTGGATGTGCTGCACTGCCCGGGCCATACGCCGGGGCATGTGGTTTTCTACCATGCCCCCTCCAAGGTGGCGCTGGTGGGCGATGTGCTGTTTCGCGGTTCGATCGGCCGTACGGACTTCCCGCGCGGCAATCATGCCGACCTGATCAATGCCATCCGCAACCGGCTGTTTCCGCTGGGCGGCGATATTACTTTCGTGCCCGGCCATGGCCCGCTTTCCACCTTCGGGGAAGAAAAGCGCAGCAACCCTTTCGTGTCTGACCGCGCATTGGGCACAGCTTAAACGGGCTCTGCCCAAAAAGGCCGGATCATGGTAAATATTAACCATGGTCACCGCCGTTTCGGGCAGCTTGCTGCCTGCGCTTCTTCCGGGATCACCCGCGGCGACAAAACTGGCCCAGCAGAATGCTGTCCTGCCGACACCGTTGCAGTCGCCCGAGGAGCAGGCGAAGCAGCGGTCTTCGGCATTGCTGCGCTTCGACCGGCCCCAGGTGGCGCAAAGCACCTTCTCGGATTTGCAGGATTCGGCGCTCCGCAATTACGCATCGCCGGAGCAGACTGGCAATGCCGCTTCCGCAGCCGCCGGCAATGCCACTTCTGCAGCCGATAGCGCTTCACGTGCCGCGCAGGCTTATCAGGCTGTGCAACAGAGTCTGCGTCCCTTGCAGGAACTGGCCACGCCGCCACGTCCGGTGCCTAATCCAGCGGCCCTGGCGCCCGGTGCTGCCGACGAGCGCGCCGCCGATGAGCGCGATAGGGAGCAGACTAGGCGGGTTTCCGAGCGCGACAAGGACCGCGATACGGAGCGCAATGGGCGTGGCGATCCGGCGCGCGAGACGCAATCGGATCGCGGCAGCGGCAACGAGCGCACCGCCGGCCTTCCCGCGAGCGGCAATAGCGTGAGGAATACGGTTTCGTCCGCGCCCAGCGCGCCGGCCATCAGCCTAGGCGCCCAGGTGGATCTGGGCGCCTAGGTCGCACTGGTTGCGGTGTCCCGGTTAGGGCGCGATGTATTTCACCACTTTCTGCTCGATGGCGCCGAAGATGGAGGCGCCGTTGGCATCCTTCATCTCGATGCGCACGCGGTCGCCGAATTTCAGGAAGCCGGTTTTCGGCTTGCCCTCATTGATCGTCTCGATCATGCGGATTTCCGCCAAGCAGGAAAAACCGCGCGTGGCATCGAAATTCGACACCGTGCCCGAGCCGACGATGGCGCCGGCGCGCAGATTGCGGGTCTTGGCGGCATGGGCGACCAACTGCGCCAGGCTGAACTGCATGTCGTCGCCGGCATTGGGCGAGCCGAACCATTGGCCATTGATATGGCTGTGCAGCGGCAGCTTGATCTTGCAATCCTGCCAGGCATCGCCCAATTCGTCGGGCGTAACGGCGACCGGCGAAAAGGCGCTGGAGGGCTTGGCATGGAAGAAGCCGAAGCCCTTGGCGAGTTCCGCCGGGATCAGGTTGCGCAACGATACGTCGTTCACCAACATCAGCAGCTTGATGTGGCCAGCCGCCGCCTGGGCCGAAACGCCCATCGGCACATCGTCGGTGATGGCGGCCACTTCGCCTTCCAGGTCGATGCCATAGGCTTCGTCGGCCACCGGAATATCGGCGGTCGGCGGCAGGAAATCGTCCGAGCCGCCCTGATACATCAGCGGATCGTGCAGGAATTCCGGCGGCATCACAGCCCCGCGCGCCTTGCGCACCAGTTCCACATGATTGAGATAGGCCGAACCATCGCACCATTGATAGGCGCGCGGCAGCGGCGAGGCCAGCTTGTCGGGATCATACGCCAACGCGCCGCCGGCCTTGCCGGCATTCAGCGCATCATAGGCATCGCGCAGCTTGGGCGCTGCCACGGCCCAGCTATCCAAGGCCAATTGCAAGGTGGGGACCAGGCTATCCACCGGCAGCATATGCGTGAGGTCGCGGCTGACCAGGGCGAGGCGGCCATCGCGGCCATGACGCAGGGAGGCGAGTTTCATCGCGTTACTCCAGAATTTTATGGATGATTATTCGGCGGCTTGCTGACGGAAGCCCTGCGGGTTCCAGGTTGCCACATAACCGGTGAATTCCACCTGTTCGGCGGCGGGCAGCACATCCAGCGCATCGCGGGTATCCAGCATCACCGCCACCTCGTCGATCATCTTGAGGGTGGGGGCGTCGTTGGCGTTGCCTGCGGTGCCCATGGAGAACGCCTTGGGATGCGGACCATGCGGGAAGCCGCAGGGATGCAGCGAGATCATGCCGGGATGGATGTTGTCGCGGCTGAAGAACTTGCCATGGTGATAGAAGATCACCTCGTCGTAATCGTCGTTATTGTGGAAGAACGGAATCTTCAGCGCATCGGCATCCATCTCGGCCGGGCGCGGCACGAAAGTGCAGATCACGAAGCGGCTGGCCAGAAACGTGGTATGCGCCGAGGGCGGCAGATGATAGCGATGGCTCATCAGCGGCCGGATATCGCGCCAGTTCAGCTTCACCGGGGTGAGGTCGCCCTTCCAGCCCACGGCATCCAGCGGATTGAACGGGTAGGTGACCGTGGACAGCATATCGCGGCGCTTGATCACCACGCGCCAGGTCTGGCTGTTGCTTTGCTGGGCGCGGAAGGCATCGTTCAGCGTCGGCACCTGCAGCACGCCGGGATCGAAAATCGCATGCGGTCCCAGCAAACCCTTTTCCGGCAGACGGTAGCTGTCGTTGGTGGCCTCGATCAGCAGCATACGGGTGGGGCTGTCGGGCTCCAGACGCCACATCGTACCGCGCGGCAACATGATGTAATCGCCTTCCGCATAGCGCATATGGCCGAAATCGCAAAACAGCGCACCGCTGCCCACATGCACGAACAGCAATTCATCGCCATCGCCATTGCGCACCAGATGGTCCATTGCGCTGTCGATGGCGGCAAAGCGGTATTTCACATGGGCATTGCTCATCAGCGGCTTGGCAGCCCAGGGCGAATTCGTGGTATCGGCATATTTGGTGGTATCGAAAGCGCGTGGCTTCAGCGGGCCATCCCAGTCGATCCAGCCGGTGGGGGGATTGCTGTGATAGAAATGCGCCGCCGGGCCGAAAAAGCCTTCCTTGCCCATCTCGCGTTCGAACGTGCCTTTCGGCAGCGCGGTATGGGCCTGGCGCGAGGCTTCGCCTTCGCTATGCACCATCGGAATCCAAGTCTTTGCCATGGGGCGTTTCCTCCTGACTGGTCGATAAAAACTTACGCGTTGGCCTTCAATACGCCGCGCTTGATCTGGTCCAGCTCGATGGATTCGAACAGGGCTTTGAAATTGCCCTCGCCGAATCCGTCGTTGCCCTTGCGCTGGATGATTTCGAAAAAGATCGGGCCGATTACGGTGTCGGTAAAAATCTGCAACAGCAGGCCCTGGCCCTTGGTGGGGGCGCCGTCGATCAGGATTTTCAACTCGCGCAGGCGCTCTAGCTTCTCGCCATGATTGGGCACGCGGGCATCCACGCCGTCGTAATAGGTGCTGAGCGTATCCTGGAACGGCACGTCGCGGCCGCGCATGGCGCTTACGGTGTCGTAGATGTCGTCGGTGCCGAGCGCCACATGCTGGATGCCTTCGCCATGATAGGCATGCAGGTATTCCATGATCTGCGATTTATCGTCCGAGCTTTCGTTGATCGGGATGCGGATCTTGCCGCAGGGGCTGGTCATGGCCTTGGATTTCAGGCCGGTCAGCTTGCCTTCGATATCGAAATACTTGATCTCGCGGAAGCCGAACAGGCGTTCGTAGAAATCCGCCCATTCGCCCATGCGGCCGCGATGCACATTATGGGTGAGGTGGTCGATATAGGTGAGGCCCACGCCTGGCGGATTGCGTTCCGTCCCCTCGATGGGCACGAAATCCACATCGTAGATCGTACCCTTGGGGCCGAAGCGGTCCACCAGATAGATCAGGCTGTCGCCGATGCCCTTGATGGCGGGGATGTTCAATTCCATCGGGCCGGCCTTGTTTTCCACGCCCCAGGCGCCCAGCGAAACGGCGCGCTTATAGGCGAAGGCGGCATCCTTCACGCGGAAGGCGATGGCGCAGATGCAGGGGCCATGGATGCGTGCAAAGCTCTGAGCGAAACTTTCCGGCTCGGCGTTGACGATGAAATTCACATCGCCCTGGCGGAACAGCGTCACGTTTTTCGAGCGGTGTTTGGCGACGGCGACGAAGCCCATACGCTCGAACAGGGCTGCCAGCTTCTCGGGTTCGGGCGCGGCATATTCCACGAATTCGAACCCATCGGTATTCATCGGGTTGTCCCACAGATCGGCCATGGTGATACTCCTCCCGGAATGAAGATGCCAAGATTGCGGTTATTTGCCGGACATGATAGTTACATTTGAAACTAAATCAAGGCGATCCTGGCCGGAACCGGAGCACCATGCCTAAAACGCCGTTGTTGCTGGAAAATTTCCTGCCCTATCGGATTTCGGTGGCGGCCAACCGGATCAGCGGCGCGTTGTCGCGGCATTATGCCGAGCGGTTTGGAATCGGCATCCCGGAATGGCGGGTGATTGCCAATCTGGGTCGTTATCCGGGCCTTACCGCCAACGAAGTGGCCGAGCGTTCGGCGATGGACAAGGTGACGGTGAGCCGCGCGGTGGCCGCACTGGAGCAGAAAAAACTGATCGCACGTCGCCGCGATGCCGGCGACAAGCGCAAGAGCCTGCTCACCTTGTCGGCCAAGGGCGATGCGGTTTATGCCGAGATCGTGCCGCTGGCGCTGGGTTTCGAGCGCGAATTACTGGCCCGCCTCACGCCGCAGGAGCGCCAGGCGTTGGATAGCGCCATCGCCAAATTGATGGAATAGACCAAATTGATGGAATAGACCTGGGCCGCGGCGCCGTTGGTTACCGAACGAAACATCGCTACGTTTCGGCTACCGGCAACAAGGCGTTACTCTTGTGCGGCAGGTGTTACATTATGATCCGTGCGTCATGGCCGGCGATGGCGTAAAGCTGCGGGCATGAAACGGCCTTCGATATTTCTAGCCACGCCCTGCTATGGCGGGCTGGTGCATCAGCAATACATGCAATCGGTGATCGCGCTGATGAATTATGCGCGCGAACGCCCGTTCGATGTCAGTCTGGCGCTGCTGGGCAATGACAGCTTGATCACTCGCAGCCGCAATACCCTGGTTTCCGCTTTTCTGGATCGTCAGGATGCCACTCATCTGCTGTTTGTGGATGCGGATATTTCGTTCCAGCCGCAGCAGGTGGAACGGTTGCTGGGATTCGGCGAGGATGTGGTTGCCGGTATCTATCCGCTGAAGGTGTATGACTGGGCGCAAGGCGAACAGCGCCAGCGCGGCAACGATTGTCACGAGGGTACTGCCGAGGCGGCGCTGCGCTATTGCGGTATGCCGTTCGATGGCCAGCAGGGCGAATGGCGGGATGGCTTTGCGACCGGGCCCTATGCCGGCACCGGCTTCATGATGATCCGGCGCGGCGCGTTGGAACGCATGATTGCGGCCTATCCCGAATTGGCCTATGGCGCCATGCTGGTCTATCCCCGGCAGCGGGTGGGGCGGGCGCAATATGCATTATTCGATTGCATGATCGATCCAGAAACCGGGCATTACTTGAGCGAGGATTACGCTTTCTGCCGGCGCTGGCGCAAATTGGGCGGGCAGGTCTGGCTGGATACCGAAAGCAGGCTAACCCATACCGGGCCGCACGATTTTGTGGGCAATCCGGCTATCCGCTTTGCCGGTGGGTTGCCTGCGGAATAGTTACGGTGCCGGCTTGTCTGGGCCGGGAATCGCGGTTGGCGCTGCCTCAGGGCTGGTGGCATCCTGTTTGTGCTCGGCCAGGCTTTCGGCCACACGGCGGTCGAAATTCGCCTTGCTGCGCCGATGCACGATGAACAGGATGATGCCTACCACCACGAATACGGTCAGCATCACCAGGCCGAAATCCTTGGCGATATCGCCAAGCACGGCTTCGAAAGCCACGCCCAGCAGATAACCTGCCCAGGCGAAGGAGTTGGCCCACAGGCCGGCGGCGATGAAATTCAGCCCGGCGAAACGCGGCCAGCCGATCGGGCTCATGCCCATGGCCAGCGACGAGAAGTTTCGCACGCCGTAGATGAAGCGGAAGGAGAGAATGAAGCCGACATGATATTTATGCAGCATGTCGAGCGCCACATTCACGCCGCCCTGCAATTTCGGAAACCGCTTGAGCAGCTTGTGGCCCCAGCGCCGGCCGATCCAGAAATATAGTTGATCGCCCATGAAGCTGCCCAGCCAGGCCGCGCCGATCAGCCAGTACATATGCAGGTGGCCCTGGCTGGCGGCGGCGCCGGCGAAGATCACGAAGGTCTCGCCTTCCAGGAAGGCCCAGACGAAGGTGATGATATAGAACCAGTCTCGGTATTCGGCGATCAGTTGATTGATGTCGATATTCACGGGGCTGGCCTTGGCTGGTTGATGGCGGGGTTAGATCAATCCCGCAAGCGGAGAGGACGGATCGGCATAGCGCCGTTTCGGCATGCGACCGGCGCGGTAGGCGAGGCGACCGGCCTCGATGGCCAGCCGCATGGCGCGGGCCATGCGGACCGGATCTTTGGCTTCGGCGATGGCGGTGTTCATCAACACGCCATCGCAGCCGAGTTCCATGGCGATGGCGGCATCGGAGGCCGTGCCCACGCCGGCATCCACCAGCACGGGCACCTTGGCATTCTCCTTGATGATCCGGATATTCACTGGATTCTGGATGCCGAGGCCTGAGCCGATGGGGGCGGCCAGCGGCATGATGGCGCAGGCGCCCAGATCTTCCAGTTTCCTGGCTGCAATCGGGTCGTCGGCGCAATACACCATCACGTCGAAGCCTTCCTTCACCAGGATTTTGGTGGCGGCCAGCGTCTGCTCCATATCGGGATAGAGGGTTTTCTGGTCGCCCAGAACCTCCAGCTTCACCAGTTTCCAGCCACCGGCCTCGCGCGCCAGGCGCAGGGTGCGCAGGGCGTCTTCTGCGGTAAAGCAGCCGGCGGTGTTGGGCAGGTAGGTGTATTTCTTAGGGTCGACGTAATCCACCAGCATGGGCTGGTTGCGGTCGGTCACGTTCACCCGGCGCACCGCAACGGTGATTATCTCGGCGCCCGAGGCTTCGAGCGCCAGGCGGGTTTGCTCGAAATCCTTGTATTTGCCGGTGCCCACCAACAGGCGCGAGCGGAAGCGCTGGCCCGCCACTTCGAATGTATCATCGTCGAGCGGTGCCATCGGGGCATTGCCGCCACCGATGAAATGCACGATTTCGATGGCATCGCCGTCTTTCAGGGCGGTTTGCGGGTAGGCGGAGCGCGGAACGATCTCGCGGTTGAGTTCGATGGCGATCTTGCGGGCATCCAGGTCAAGCGTGCTCAGCAGCGCGCTGACGGTGTTTGCCGCCGCATCCAGCTCCCGGGTTTCGCCATTTATCGACAACCGCATTGCATCCGCCTAAAATACTGTATCCAAATACCGTGCCTGGCCGGCGGGCCCCAGCCTCGGGACCCTCTGACTGACAATGTAGTGGCAGCCGCTGGCAGGGGCAACCACCAGGGGCAATCACACCGGGGCAAGCCGGGCGGTTGCCGTAGGCTGTTGCCGCAGCCTAATGTTGATCTGTGTTACGGGAGGGTTACGATGAAACTGCATGGTTATTTTCGCTCTTCGGCTGCCTACCGGGTTCGCATTGCGTTGAACCTGAAGGGACTGGCCTATGAGCAGGCATTCGTTCACCTGCAGAAGAACATTCAGTTGAGTGCGGATTTCGCCAAGCTGAATCCGCAACAGCTGGTACCGGCGCTGGAGGATGGCGACACGCTGCTCACCCAGTCGCTGGCGATCATGGAATATCTGGAAGAGACCCGCCCCGAACCGGCCCTGTTGCCCAAGGATGCCGCCGGTCGCGCCAGGGTGCGCGCGCTGGCCATGGCGGTTGCCTGTGAAATCCATCCGCTCAACAACCTTCGCGTGCTGCGCTATCTCGTGCGCGAAATGGAACTGAGCGAGGAAAAGAAGAATCAATGGTATCGCCATTGGGTGGAAACCGGCCTGCAGGCTCTGGAGGCCATGCTGGTTTCCGATCCCCGCACCGGCAGCTTCTGCCATGGCGACAAACCCAGCATGGCCGATATCTGCCTGGTGCCGCAGATCGCCAATGCCAAGCGGTTCGGCTGCGATCTTTCGGCTTGCCCGACCGTGATGCGCATCAATGATCATTGCCTCACCGTGGCAGCCTTCGCCAATGCGGCTCCCGAGCGGCAGCCGGACGCCGAATGATCCCTGAACGCTTCGGCGTTGCGGAATAGCTGAGCGCCATGCGGACCTGGCTTCTCGGCAGCAAGCGGGTGCCCATCACCATTGGGATCATGTTGGTGGTGGCGCTGGGCTTGGTGGTGTTCGTGCAGCAGACGCTGTCATCCATCGCCCGCAACCTGCCGACCACCCTGCTGGAGCAGGAGCGCAATGCGGAAGCCCTGATCCGCGCCGTAGCCGATCTTGCCTGGTCGGTGGAATTCTGGAGCATCGAAACCACGGAAAGCAGCCGGCGCGATGTGCAGCAGCGGCTGGAACAGGCCGAATATCTGGCCGCATTGCTGAGCAAACAAACCGCCGGCATCTCTTCGGATCATGCGATCGGCATGCAGGCCATCGTCGATCCTGCTTTGCAGGATATGCGCCGCTGGTTTCTGTCGGGCATGACCGATCAGCCGGCCGGCTCGCCGGCGGTGATGGCGCTGATGCAGGGCAAGGCGCGTGAAGCCGAAAACCAGTTGCTGGAACAAATGACCAAGTCGCGCGACATGGCGCGGAATATAATGCGCGAGCAGGAGCAGCGGATCACCGGGTTTGCCATCGGCGTGTCGATGCTGATCGGCCTGGTGGCGCTGCTGGTGGTGGGGCTTGTGGTGCTGCTGCTGCGCCAACGCCATCTGCTCGACCGGATGCAGGATGCCGAGGCGACGCTGCTGGCCGCCAAACGCACGGCCGAGGAGGCAAATCGAGCCAAAAGCGATTTTCTGGCCAATATGAGCCATGAATTGCGCACCCCGCTGAATGCCATCATCGGCTTTTCCACCATGATCAAGGATGAAATGCTGGGGCCGATCGGTCAGTCGCGCTATCGCGGCTATGCCACCGATATCCATGCCAGCGGCGAGCATCTGCTTTCGATCATCAGCGACATCCTGGATCTTTCCAAGGTGGAGGCCGGCAAGCTGGAATTGCTGGATGCGGAATTCGAGGCCGCCGAGGTGATGCAGGCTGCGGTGCGGCTGGTACGCGACAAGGCCGAGCGCGACGGCCTGGCATTGAAGCTGGTTCTGCCGCCGCAGCCGGTGCGGCTGTTTGCGGATCGGCGTGCGGTTTTGCAGATATTGCTCAATCTGCTGAGCAATGCGGTGAAATTCACCGAAGCCGGCAGTATCGAACTGAGCAGCGCCATGTTGGCCGATGGCGGCTTTCAATTCATCGTGAAGGATACCGGAATCGGCATGACCGAGGCGCAACTCGCTCGCGCGCTGGAGCCATTCTATCAGGTGCAGACCACGCTCACCCGTGAGCAATCGGGCACCGGCCTGGGCCTGCCGCTGGTGGAGCGCCTGGTCAGCCTGCATGGCGGCAGCCTGCGGCTGACCAGCCGGTTCGGCTATGGCACTACAGCTTTTGTCAGCCTGCCGGCGGGCCGCATTCGGGTGTAAGCCGGCAGCCGGTTCAGCCTTGGCGTTCCAGATCGTGCAAGGCTGAACGCAGATCGTCGAAATGGTGGATCAAACGATCCGCGCCCAATTCGGCGGCCGGAATGCGCGTATAGCCGAAGCTGACCGCCACGCTGGGCAGGCCCGCGGCTTTGGCGGCATCGATGTCGTTTGCGCTGTCGCCCACCATCGCGGCCCATTTCGCCGGCTGCGGCAGGCGCGCCAGCGTGCCATGCAGATGGCCGGGATCGGGCTTGCGGATCGGCAGGCTGTCGCCGCCCACGATGGCGCCGAAATACTGTGTGAGGTCCAGATCGTGCAGCAGTTTCAGGCTGAAACGTTCGGGCTTGTTGGTGCAAACCGCCAGCGCATAGCCGTCGTCGCGCAGCGCCCGCAGGCATTCCACCACGCCCGGAAAGGGTCGGCTGGTGGCGGAAAGGTTGGTTTCGTAATACGCATAGAAGGCGGCAATCGCGGCATCGAACATTGCCGGATCGGTGTTGCCGCCGGTGGCTTCCAAACCCTTGCGCACCAGGGCGATGGCGCCATCGCCCACCATGCCGCGCACGGCATTAAGGCCCACGGCGGCGCGGCCTTGGCTTTGCAAAGCATGATCGGTGGCGGCGGCAAGGTCTGGCGCTGTATCCACCAGCGTGCCATCAAGATCGAACAATATCGCCCGCAGAGTCATGGCAGTATTCCGTGGCATGCGAGGTTTCGGCTGAAACACTCGGAAAAATCTTGAAACACCTGGAAAAACCTTTTGATTTCACGTTGCAGTAGGGGATATGAGACAACCCCATCGGCAAACGCGCGAAGGTGGGCCTGTTGGCGATTCGGAACAGCCTGCTCGTACCTGACAGTCTAGACGGCGGAATGCAATGGCGAAACGGTCTTTGGCGGTGATTGTACTGGCGGCGGGGCAGGGCACGCGTATGCGATCCAGCCTGCCCAAGGTGCTGCATGAAGTGGCGGGTAAGGCCATGGTGCGCCATGTGCTGGATGCCGCAGCCGACCTTAAGCCGCAGCGTAGCGTTGTGGTACTGGGCCGTGGCATGGAGCGCGTGGCCAGCGCCGTGGCGCCGGCCGCCATCGCCATTCAGGATCCGCCGCAAGGCACCGGCGATGCGGTGCGTGCCGCCATGGGGGCATTGAAGGGATTTGCCGGCGATGTGCTGGTGCTGTATGGCGACACGCCGCTGCTGACGCCAGACAGCCTGAAACGCATGCTGGCGGCGCGGCGTGGGAAATCCGATCCCGCCGTTGTGGTGGCGGGTTTCACGCCTGCCGATCCGGCTGCCTATGGCCGCTTGCTTCTCGACAAGCGCGGCAGCTTGCAGCGCATCGTCGAATTCAAGGAGGCCAATGCCGAGGAACGCCAGGTGCGTTTCTGCAATGCCGGCCTGATGGTGCTGGACGGCGCGCGTCTGCCCAAGCTGCTCAAGCAGCTGAGCAACGACAATGCCAAGGGCGAATACTATCTCACCGATCTGGTGCACCTGGCGCGCGTGGCCGGCTGGGATTGCCGCGCCGTGGAGGCCGATGCGATTGATGTGATGGGGGTTAACAACCGTGTCGAACTGGCCGAAGCCGAGGCGCATCTGCAAAACCGCCTGCGCCGCGCGGCGATGGAAAACGGCGTTACCCTGGTGGCGCCGGAAACCGTGTTCCTGCGCAGCGATACCAAATTGGGCCGCGATGTGGTGATCGAACCGCATGTGGTGTTCGGCCCCCATGTGCGCGTGGCCGATAACGTGGTGATCCGCGCTTTCAGCCATATCGAGGGCGCCAGTATCGCTTCAGGCGCCACCATCGGCCCTTATGCGCGGCTGCGGCCCGGCGCCGATATTGCCAGCGATGCCCATATCGGCAACTTCGTCGAGATCAAGAATGCCAGCATCGAGGCCGGTGCGAAGGTGAACCACCTGACCTATATTGGCGATGCCCGGGTGGGTGCGAAGGCCAATATCGGCGCCGGCACCATCACCTGCAATTACGATGGCTTCAACAAAAGCCATACCGATATCGGCAAGGGTGCCTTCATCGGTTCGAATTCCTCGCTGGTGGCGCCGGTGAAGATCGGCGATGGCGCCATCGTGGCGGCAGGCAGTGTGATCGTGCGCGATGTGCCTGCCGATGCCCTGGGGCTGGGCCGGGGCCAGCAAGTGGAAAAGCCGGGTTTCGCCGCACGCTTCCGCAGCCAGAAGCAGAAGCAGAAGCAGAAGCAGAAGAAAAAGTAGCCGAAGATCAGTTGACCTAGTGGAGCGTATCGCATGTGCGGAATTGTAGGCGTATTGGGCAACCGCGAAGTTGTGCCGCTGCTGATCGATGGTTTGAAGCGGCTGGAATATCGCGGCTATGATTCCGCTGGTATCGCCACCCTGGTGCAGGGCGGCATCGCGCGGCGTCGCGCCGAGGGCCGGATCGGCAATCTGGAAAACCGGCTGGCTGAAGCGCCGCTTTCCGGCCGCACCGGCATCGCCCATACCCGTTGGGCCACCCATGGCGCGCCCAACGAAGTGAATGCTCATCCCCATGCCACCGAGCGCGTGGCGCTGGTGCATAACGGCATCATCGAGAATTACCGCGAATTGGCCAACGAGTTGATCGCCAAAGGCCATAAATTCGAAAGCCAGACCGATTCCGAAGTGGCGGTGCATCTGATCGACCAGTTGCTGCAGGATGGCCTCAGCCCACTGCAAGCCGTGCACGCAGCTTTGCTGCGCCTGCGCGGCGCTTTTGCGCTGGGCATATTGTTCAAGGGCGATGAAGATCTGCTGATCGGCGCGCGCCGCAATGTGCCGCTGGCAGTGGGCTTCGGCGATGGCGAGATGTATCTCGGCTCGGATGCCCTGGCGCTGGCGCCGCTTACCGATCGCATCGCCTATATGGAAGAAGGCGACAGTGTAGTGCTCAGCCGCACCGGGGCGCAATTCTACGATGCCGATTACCAGCCGGTGAAACGCCAGATCAAGCCCACCGCCATCAGCGGTGCGATGATCGGCAAGGGCAATTACCGGCATTACATGCAGAAGGAAATCTACGAGCAGCCGGCCGTAATGGGGGATACCATCAACGGTGTGCTCAATCCGATCGACCGCAGCATCCAACTGCCCGATCTGGGTTTCGATCTCGGCGCGCTCAAGCGCATCTGCATCATCGCCTGCGGCACGTCGTATTATTCTGGCCTGGTGGCGAAATACTGGCTGGAACGTTTTGCCAAGGTGAATGTGGATGTGGATGTTGCATCCGAATACCGCTATCGCGAATCTCCGGTGGATCCGGAAACCCTGGCGATCTTCATTTCGCAATCGGGCGAGACCGCCGATACGCTGGCGGCGCTGCGCTATGTGAAAAACCATGGCGGACGCACCCTGGCCATCGTGAATGTGCCGGAAAGCAGCATGGCGCGCGAAGCCAAGGCGGTGTTGCTCACCAAGGCGGGACCGGAAATCGGCGTGGCCTCCACCAAGGCCTTCACCTGCCAGCTAGTAACGCTGGCGGCGCTGTCGCTGGCGGTGGCTCAGGCGCGCGGAGCGCTTGAGCCGCGTGAGGCCGCCCGTCTGGTCGGCGCGCTCACCGAAGTGCCGTCGCTGATCTCCGAAGTGCTCAATCATGACGAAGCGCTGCATGCGCTGGCCGAAAAAATCATGGATGCCCGCGATGTGCTCTATATCGGCCGCGGCGCTTGCTATCCGCTGGCGATGGAAGGTGCGCTGAAGCTGAAGGAGATTTCCTATATCCATGCCGAAGGCTACGCCGCCGGCGAATTGAAGCATGGCCCGATCGCGCTGATCGACGAACAGGTGCCGGTGATCGTGATCGCGCCGACGGATGGCTTGTTCGAGAAGACCATTTCCAACATGCAGGAAGTGATGGCGCGCGGCGGCAGGGTGATTTTCATGTCGGACCGCGAGGGCATGACGCATCTCGATGAGCGCAGTTTCGCCCGCGTGGAGTTGCCTGCCGCCGATCCTTTCGTGGCGCCGATCCTGTATGCCATTCCGGTGCAGTTGCTGGCCTATCATGTGGCGGTGCTGAAGGGCACCGATGTGGATCAGCCGCGCAATCTCGCCAAGTCGGTTACGGTGGAATGACGATGCGCTTATTGCCTTTCCAGGTAAGCATCTGCGGCGTGCCGGAATTGCCGCGCTTCGCCGGTCGCGGGGTCAGCCATGTGATCGGCATCCTGGATCCCGGCACGGCGCGGCCTGGTGCCTATGCCGATCTAAGCGCGCGGCATCATGCCGAATTCCGTTTTCACGATATCGTGCAGCCGGAAGCCCTGCGTCTGGCACCTAGCCGCGCGGATGTGGAAGCTGTGTTGCAAACCTGCGAAAGCGTGCTGGATGCCGCGCCGGATCATGTGCTGGTGCATTGCTGGGCCGGCATTTC
Organism: Ferrovibrio sp.; assembly: GCF_019636075.1. Lineage (GTDB taxonomy): Bacteria > Pseudomonadota > Alphaproteobacteria > Ferrovibrionales > Ferrovibrionaceae > Ferrovibrio. Next base: position 25,862 of record NZ_JAHBYG010000027.1, on the reverse strand, counting down.
GCGGTCCACCGCCACGGCATCGATGCTGCTGGCGCTGCGCAATCCGGGCCGCGAAGACGAAGTTTTCGCCGCCTTGAGCGTAATCCGTCCGCAGGCTTGGCCCAACACGCTGATGATCAGCCATGCCGACGATATCCTGGGCCGGCGCGGCGCGCTTGTCTCGGCTCTCAAGGCGCACCATATGAGACAGGCGGAGCGGTCGGCCGAATTGCGCGATCTGATGCATGAGGTGGGCCGCGCCCATGAATTGCCGGAGCAATGGCGGCGGAAGTAAGAGCTTGGGATAGAGCGATACCATGAGCCAATATGATTTCGACCTGTTTGTGATCGGCGGCGGCTCGGGCGGTGTGCGCGCCGGCCGCATCTCGGCGGGGTATGGCGCCCGCGTGGCGGTGGCCGAGGAATACCGCTATGGCGGCACCTGTGTGATCCGTGGCTGCGTGCCGAAAAAGCTGCTGGTCTATGCCAGCGAATATGCCCATGCTTTCGAGGATGCGGCCGGTTTCGGCTGGTCTGTCGGTGAAACCAGTTTCGACTGGGCCAAGCTGATCGCCAACAAGGACAAGGAAATCGGTCGGCTGGAAGGCATCTATCGCCGACTGTTCGAGAATGCCGGCGCCAAGACCTTCGATGGCCGCGCCAAGCTGCTGGATGCCCATACCATCGAGGTGGCGGGCCAGCGCGTTTCGGCTGAAACCATCCTGATTGCTACCGGCGGCACGCCGGTGAAGCCCGATATACCGGGCGCCGAGCTGATGATCACTTCCAATGAGGCCTTTCATCTGCCCACGCAGCCCCGGCGCATCGTGGTGATCGGCGGCGGCTATATCGCCTGCGAATTCGCCGGCATCTTCAACGGGCTTGGCTCCAAGGTGACGCAGCTTTATCGCGGCGAACAGGTGCTGCGCGGTTTCGATGAGGATATCCGCAACCATCTGGGGGCCGAGATCGCCAAATCCGGCATCGACCTCAAGCTCAACACCGATGCCGTGAAACTGGAAAAGGCAGCCAATGGCGCGTTGCTGCTGCATCTCACCGATGGCAGCATGCTTGAAGTGGATGCGGTGATGGCCGCCACCGGTCGCAAGCCCAACACGGCAGGCATCGGGCTGGAGCAGGCGGGCGTTGCACTGGATAAGGCCGGTGCGGTGAAGGTGGATGCCTGGTCGCGCTCCAGCGTGCCGAACATCTATGCGGTGGGCGATGTCACTAATCGCATCAATCTCACACCGGTGGCGATCCGTGAGGGCCATGCCTTCGCCGATACGGTCTATGGCAAGAAGCCGCGCCAGGCCGATCATGCCGATGTGCCATCGGCCGTGTTCAGCCAGCCCAATGTGGGCAGCGTGGGCCTGAGCGAGACCGATGCCCGCAAGCAATTCGCCAGCGTGGATATCTATCGCACCAGCTTCAAGCCGATGCGCCATACGCTGAGCGGCCGCGATGAGAAGATTCTGATGAAGCTGGTGGTGGATGCCGGCACCGACCGCGTCGTGGGCGCCCATATGGTGGGGCCCGAGGCCGGCGAGATCATCCAGGGCATCGCCATCGCCATCAAGGCCAAGGCCACCAAGGCGGATTTCGATGCCACCGTGGGCATTCACCCCACAGCGGCGGAAGAATTCGTCACGCTGCGCGAGAAGGTGAAGTAATCACCCTTTCGCGGCCACCACCAGGAAGCAGGGCACCGGCTTTTCCATTTCCACGCGGGCGGCGGATTCCTCGAACAGCTTCGGCACCAGCCCGGACTTTTCCATTGCCTGGCGCAGATAGCCTTCGGCATGGGCGTAGCGACCGGTGGGATCGAGGCGGAAGCCTTCGGCCGGCGCTTCGCCGACGATGCGCTCCACCGTAAAGGCCAGCAGGCCGTCGGCGGCCATCTTGTCGGCGGTGGCCTTCAGGATGGTTTCGAGTTCGCCGAAATAGCAGAACACGTCGGCGGCCACGGTCACGTCGTAGCGATCCGAGGTCTTGGCCAGGAAGGCGCCGAGTTCGACCTCGGCCAATTGGTCGTAGAGCTTGCGGTCATAGGCCTTGGCCAGCATGCCGGGGCTCAAATCCACACCCACCAGCTTGCGGGCGCGGGGTTTCAGCAGCGGCGCGCATAGCCCGGTGCCGCAGCCGGCATCGAGGATCACCAGATTGCGCCGCTCGCCGAGGAAGGGCTTCAGCGCATCGTCCAGCAATTGCGGTGCGCGGTAATTCAGGCCGCCCAGCACCTTCTCGAAATCCACCGCGAAGCGGTCGAAGGTTTCCTTCACATAGGCATCGTCGGCGCGTTCCGGCGGCTTCTCGCCCAGGGCGGCGGCCGACATATGCTTGGCCACCGGATTGTCGGGATAGGCCTGCTGCCAGCCTTCGGCATAGCGCTTGGCGGTTTCGCGGTCGCCTTCGCGCACCAGGCCATAGAGCATTTCGCCCATCTGGTAATGGATCATCATTTCGTTGGGCGACAGCAGCAGGGCCAGGCGCGTGGCTTCGGCGCCTTCGCGGAAACGCCCCAGCTTGTAGAGCGTGAGCGAAAGGTTTTTCTGCGCGATCAGGTGATTGGGCTGGGTGCGCAGCGCGGCCTCGTAGCAGGGCAGGGCGCGGGCATGTTCCTCGCGCGCGGCATACAATCCGCCCAGATTGGTTTGCGCATCGGCGAAATCCGGCTGCAGGCGCACGGCGGAAAGATAGGCGGATTCCGCGTCTTCCATGCGGCCCTGGTCGCGGTGGGCATTGCCCAGCGAAAAATAGGCGCGGGCATAATCCGGTTTCAGGCGGATTGCCGTGTGATAGCTGGCGATGGCGCCGTCGAAATCGCCGCCCAGGCGCTGGGCCACGCCCAGATTGTAATGCAGGTTGGGATGATCGGGTGCCACCGCCAGGCCGCTGCGATAGGCCTGCTGCGCCTGTGGAATGCGGCCCAGCTGCTGGAAGGCATTGCCCAGCAGCAGATAGGCCTCCACGAATTGCGGAGCATTTTGCACGGCCTGGGCAAACAGCTTGGCCGCGGCTTTCACATCGCCGCGCCGGCTCGCCACCTGGCCCAGCCCGTAGGCGGCCTCGGCATTGCGCGGGGTTTGCAGCAGCAGGCGCTGAAACATGCCGGCGGCCGCATCCAGCTCGCCACGGCCAAGCAGATCGAAGGCGATGGAGATCGTCTCCGGCGCGCCGCCGCCCTGTTGCAGCAGAAAATCGCTGATACCCTTGCCCATGATCGCGGCCTTTCGAGATTTATCGGTCCGACTCGTCGCCCGCCCGCGAGCGCGCCGTGACCCTATTCAGCCAGAGCACCGGAAGCAAGCCGACAAGCACGATGATCAATGCGCCGGTGGAAGCCTCGCCCAGCCGTTCGTCCGATGCCAACTGATACACGCGCACCGCCAATGTATCGAAATCGAACGGCCGCACGATCAGCGTGGCCGGCAATTCCTTCAGCACATCCACAAACAGCAGCATGGCCGCCGCCAGCAGGCTGCTACGCAATAGCGGCACATGCACCCGGCGCACCACGCCCAGCGGCTTTTCGCCCAGCAGCCGGGCGGCGTGGTCCAGGCTGGGACGGATGCGGTGCAATCCGCCATCCACGCCATTGAAGGCAACCGCCAGGAAACGCACGGCATAGGCATAGAGCAGGGCCACCAGCCCACCGGTGAGCAGCAGGCCGGGCGCCCAGCCGAACCAGCTTTGCAGCCAGTCGTTGATGCCATGGTCGATGGTAGCCAGCGGCAGCAGCACGCCGATGGCAATCACCGATCCGGGCACGGCATAGCCGATGGTGGCGAATTGCAGGCTCCAGCCCATCATTCGGCCCGGCGCCAGCCTTTGCGCGTAAGCCAGCGCCAGCGCCAGCGGCACCAACACCAGCACCGCCAGGCCAGACAGGATGAAGCTGTTGAGCGTGAAGCCGGCCAGCCGCTGCATGCCCAGGCCGTCGCCTTCGGCTATCGCCAGATGCAGCAGCCAGCCGCCAGGCAGGCAGAAGCCGAGCAGCAGCGGCAGGCTGCACAGGCCCAGCACCAACAGCCCACGGCCGACCGGCAGTCGCGCGGGTTGCAATGGCCGGGTGCGGGCAGAGGAATGGTGAAACCGCTTGGCCTGGCGGGCTGCGCGTTCCAGCATCACCGCTGCCAGCACGAACACCATCAGCATCGAGGCCAGTTGCGCCGCCGCCACCGGATCGCCCATGCCGAACCAGGTGCGGTAGATCGCCGTGGTGAAAGTGGGCACGCCGAAATAGCTGACCGCGCCGAATTCCGACAGGGTTTCCATCATCACCAAGGCCAGCCCGCCGGCGATCATCGGTCGGGCCAGCGGCAGGGCGATGCGGCGAAACCGCGCCCAAGGCCCCAGCCCCAGGGTGCGGCCGACTTCCAGCACACAGACCGACTGTTCCTGGAAGGCGGCGCGGGCCAGCATGAAAACATAAGGATAGAAAGCCAGGCTGAGCAGCAGGATGGCGCCGCCCAGCGACAGCATGTCGGGGAACCAGTAATCGCCCCGGCTCCAGCCGAAAATCTGGCGCAGGCCGGTCTGTATGGGGCCGGAAAACTGCATCAGGTCGCCATAAACGAAAGCGGCGACATAGCTTGGGATCGCGAGCGGCAGGAAAAGCAGCCAGGCCAGATGCCGCCGGAAAGGGAAATCCAGCATGGTTACGGCCCAGGCACAGCCCACGCCCATCACCAGGCTGCCCAGGCCCACGCCCAGCACCAGCAGGGCGGTATTCAGCAGCATTTCCGGCAATACCGTGCTGGCCAGATGGCTGAATACGCCGCTGGTCGGTCGGCCCAGGTTGATCAGCACGGCGATGATCGGGGCCGCCACCACCAGAGCCACCAGCATGGCAAAGCCCACCCAGCGCGGATTGCGGCCATGGCGGGGCTGGGGCTGGCTGGAATTGGCGAGGGTGATACCGGTCATTCGCTTTTCCTTAAAGGATTTGCGCCAGAGTGGCAAATCCATGGGGGCTAACCCCATGTTACATTTGGGGATTGAGGAGAGTGCGATGGGCGAGGTGGTGCGTATCTGGGATGCGGCGGTGATCCGTCAGTCTCAGCCGGTGATGACCCAGTCGGAGGTGGACCCGATGACGGAAGCCCAACTGGCCTATCTGCGGCGCGGCCTGAGCCAGCCGGGCGGCAAGTTGCCGCTTTTCGATCTCGACGGCCAGCAGATCAGCCTGCAAACTGTGAAATCATGCATCCGGGCCGGCTGGGCCGAGCCCTGGTTTGAAAACCCGATCAAACCGGATTGGGTGGTCTGCAAGCTTACGCCGGCCGGCCGCGCCTATCTGGAGTCCAAAGGCAACTGATTTGATGCGTTCCGCCTCCCTGCTGTCGGCTTCGCTGGCGGCTGTATCTGCGATTGCTCTGCATAGCCCGGCCATGGCGGCCCCGTCGTTGCGCGATGTGCCGTTCAGCGCGCCGCAAACCATGCCGCCTGCCGCTCAGCCACAAAACCGCCAGGCCCTGTTGCCGCGCGCTCAGGCCGGCGAGGCCGAGGCGCAATACCGCCTGGGGCTGGATTTTCAACTCGGCCTGAGCGGCCCGCGCGATCTGGTGCAGGCCAGGCAATGGTTCGGCCGCGCGGCGGCACAGGATCATGCGCTTGGCCTGGGCGGGCTGGGGTTCCTTCTGCTGTTGGGCCAGGGCGGGCCGGTGGATATCGCGGGGGCGGAAAAGGCCCTGCTGCGGGCCGGCGAAAAGGGCGAGCCCACCGCGCTGGCCAATCTGGCCGAATTGAAATTGCAGCGCGATGGCGCGGCGGCGCTGCCGGATGCTGTGGCCCTGCTGGAACGGGCGATTGCGTTGGGCGCCGTGAATGCGCGCTATCGCCTTGGCGTGTGGCTTTACGAAGGCAGGCTGCTGGCGGCGGATTCTGCGCGCGGTCTGGCCTTGCTGCGCGAGGCAGCGGCGACCGACCACCCCATGGCGCTGACCTATCTTGGCCATATGCATGTGATCGGCGGCGAGGGGATCGAGGTGGATCCGGCCAAAGGCTTTGCGCTGACCCGCCGTGCCGCCGATATGGGCTATGCCGAAGCCGAGAACGAACTCGGCCGCTTTTATGCCAACGGGCTTGGCGTGCCCGAGGATGGCCAGGCGGCAGCGCAATGGTATCGCCGCGCCATGGCCCAGGAACAGCCGGATGCGCCGTATAATCTCGGGCTGCTGTATAAAGAGGGCAAACTGCCGGGCGATCCTGTGGAGCAGCGCCGGATGTTCGGTCTGGCTGCCCAGGGCGGCATTCCCCAGGCGATGACCGAATTCGCCCTGATGCTGCGCAACGGCCAGGGCGGCCCGCGCGATCCGGAAGGCAGCCTGGCCTGGCTGACCAAGGCGGCGGAGGCTGGCGATGCCCAAGGGCAGAACCGGCTCGCCTCCATCTTGTTCAATGGGCTTGGGGTGCCGGCCGATCCGGTGCGCGGCATGGATTGGTGGGAGAAGGCCGCCGCGCAGGATTACCCATCCGCGATCAACAATTTCGCCACCTACCTGGCTACAGGGCGCGGCCGGCCGGCCGATCCGGACCGTGCGCGGGGCATGTTGGCCAAGCTTTCGGCCGATGGCGTGGCGCGCACCACCTTCCGGCTGGGGCTGTGGTACGAGGCCGGCTATGCCGGTACGCCGAAAGATCCCGAGCGGGCGCTGGCATTGTTCAAACTGGCGGCCGAGCAGGGCAGCGGGCGCGGCGCCTTCAAATACGCGGCCAATCTGGAAGCCGGGCTGGGCATAGCCGCCGATCCCAAGGCGGCGCTGGATTGGTATCGCCGGGCAGCCGGGCTTGGCAATGGCGATGCGCTGTTCCTGCTGGCGCGCTATAGTTTCAACGGCGAGGGCGTGCCCCAGAACACCGCCGAAGCCATGCGCCTGCTGCGCCAGGCCACCCTGCGGGGCCAGCGCGAGGCTTTGCTGGTGATGGGTAATTTCCTGTTCCGGGGCGAGAATGTAACGGCCGATCCGGCGCTGGCCTGGGCGCATTGGGCGGTGGCCGAGCGACTGGGACTGGCCGAGGCCGGCGCCAATCGCCGGGCAGTGGAAGCCAGGCTGGGGCAGGACCAGCGTTTGCAGGCCCAGGCGGCGGCGGAAGCCTTGTTCGCCCAGGCGCTGGCCGCGCAAGGAGAAGACGAATGATCACCCTGACCATCGCTGCCATCCTTTGGGTTGCCTTGCATGTTGTGGTTGCAGGCCCGTTGCGGCCTGCGCTGGTGGCCAGGCTGGGCGAGGCGGCCTATCGCGGGCTGTTTTCGCTGGCCAGCGCGCTCAGTTTGGGGGCGATGATCTGGGCTTATCCGCAAGCGCCTTATGTGGAATTCTGGCCGACCACCGAGGCGGTCGCCCTGGTGCCCCTGCTGGTGATGCCGGTGGCCTTGCTGTTCCTGGTGGCTTCGTTGCGCCCCACCAATCCCACCCTGGCCGGCCCCGACATGATCATGAAGGGCGAGCTGCCTGTGGTGGGTTTCACCAAGGTAACCAGACATCCGATGCTATGGGCCTTCAGCCTCTGGGCGATCTCTCACATGATTGCCAATGGCGATGCCGCCACCTGGCTGCTGGCCGGCGCCGTGCTGTTCACCGCGCTGAACGGGATGGGCTCTATCGACCGCAAGCGTGCAGCAAAATTTGGTGTGGTTTGGCAAAGGTTTGCGGATAAAACCTCGATCGTGCCGATGGTTGCGGTGATTGAAGGGCGGCAAAAACTTAGCTTCGAGGATATCGGTTGGATGAATATCCTAATGGCAGCAGCGCTTTATGCATTATTTATGTGGGGTCATGCGATATTTTTCGGCGTACCTGTCATGCCGATTTATTAAATTTAATATAAACAAATTAAATCAATAAATTATATGATTTATATGAACTGAAATAGAGGGTTATATGGCGCGTCGAGCCGCCGGGCATTTCATCGGCTGGTTCCGGCCCCTGCGCGGGGAGGATCAGCCATCCCTGCAGGAGCAGCTTTACCGCGCCATCCGGGCCGGTGTGCTGGATGGCAGGCTGCGTCCGGCCGAGCGTCTGCCGTCCAGCCGGGCCCTGGCAGAAGATCTTGGCCTTTCCCGCAACACGGTGACCGGAGCCTATGACCGGCTGGTGGCGGAGGGCTACCTGGCAGCCCGCCCGGCCTCGGGCCTGTTCGTGGCCGAAGACATGCCGGAAAGCCTGGGGCGCAGCGTGGACCATGGCCGGCGGGACCGCGCCAGCAGTTTTTCCCGGCGCGGCCAGCGTCTGATCGGGGCTGGCAGCAACCGCGAGGCCGAGGCTCCGGCTGGCCGGATATTTGCCATCGGGCTGCCGGCGCTGGATGAATTTCCCCTGGAGGCTTGGCGCCGAATTACAAATCGAAGGTTGCGTCGTTCCGAACGCGGCCTGCTGGCTCATGGCGATCCCCAGGGGCTGTTGGAATTGCGCCAGGCACTGGCCGATTACTTGCGCGAGGCGAGAGGGCTGCGCTGCGGGCCGGAACAGATATTGGTGGTTTCGGGCGCTCAGCAGGCACTGGACCTGGTTGGCCGGGTGCTGCTGGATCCCGGCGATCTGGCTGCGCTGGAAGACCCAGGCTATGTCGGCATCCGCCAGGCCATGCTGGCGGTGGGCGCCAGGCTGGCCCCGGTGCCGGTGGATGCCCAGGGGCTGGACCCGGTCTTGCTGCCGAAACTGGCCAAGGGCGCCAAGCTGGTGGCGGTGACACCTTCGCACCAATTTCCGTTGGGCGGCACCCTGCCGTTGCCGCGCCGGCTGGCCTTGCTGGCCCAGGCGCGCGCCGAGGATTTCCTGATCCTGGAAGACGATTACGATTGCGAATACCGCTATGCCGGCCCGCCCTTGCCGGCGCTGCAAGGCCTGGAGCAGGCTACGGCAGAGGCCGGCGGCGATAATGGCCGGGTGATCCATGTGGGCACCTTCTCGAAAGTGCTGTTTCCCGGTTTGCGGCTTGGCTATCTGGTGCTGCCGCCGGCTTTGCTGGATGGCTTCCGGCGGGTGAAGGCGATAGCCGATGGACATAACTCGGCTTTACCGCAGGCGGTGTTGGCCGATTTCATCAGTGAGGGCCATCTGGCCCAGCATGCCCGCCGCATGCGCAAGCTTTATCGTCAGCGCCAGCAAGCCCTGCTGGCCGCCTTGCAGGAAAGCTGTGGCGATATACTGAGCGTGCAGCCGGCCGAAGCCGGGCTGCATCTGGTGGCGCACTTCAAGGATGGCCGCGACGACAGCCTGGCCGCCGCTGCCTGCCAGGCCGCCGGCCTGGCCCCATCGCCGCTCTCGTGCTATTGCATCCAGCGCAAGATGAGCGGCCTGTTGCTCAGCTATGCGGCCTGGCCGCCCGAGGAGCTTAGCGCCGCCGCCGGCAGGCTGGCGGCTGCTTTGCGCTAGGAAATCTTCAGATAGCCGGGCAGGGCGATGCCTTTGGCCAGCAGTGGATCGGGGATCGGTGTTTCATACACCTCGCGCACCGGCACAATGCCGGCCCAGCAGCGCAGGGCCATATCCTCGTCGTCATCCTTGGGCGGGCCGCTGCGGATTTTCACCGAGGCTTCGCCGAGTTCCAGGCCGAGCAGCTTGGTGGCCTTGAGTTCCTGCTTGTTGGGGCCGCGTATTTCCGCCCAGCGGCCTTTGGCGATGCGTTCCATGAAGGCTTCAAGGCCGCGCAGTTTGGCATCCGGGTCGGTCACCTCGAAGAAGCGACCCAGGATCACCGCCGAGCGGTAATTCACCGAATGATGGAAGGCCGACCGCGCCAGAACCAGAGCATCCAGCATGGTCACGGTCACGCAGGCCGGCGCGCCCTTGGCCAGCGCCATGGCCATGCCGCTTTTGGACGAGCCATGAATGTAAAGATGCTCGCCCTCGCGCCAATAGGCGGTCGGGATCACCATCGGCGTATCGCCCATCACGAAACCGACATGGCAGACCAGGCCGGCATCCAGCACCGCATGCAGGCTGGCGGCATCATAGCGGCCACGATCGGGCAGGCGGCGCAGTTTGACGCGGGGGGAGGCGGGCTTGTCGGACATCTGGAAGGCTCCTGAAAGAATACGCTTTCCTGCTACCGGCTTTCCGGCTCTGGTATAAGGGCCGGATTTTGTGCAACTGATGGTGCCGGAATTCACGGTCGGCCTGCCGCTCGCTTTATGCCGCAAAGCGGGGCTATTTTCCGCCAGGCTTATTGCGAGCCTGGTGTCGTGCATGAGGTAATGTGCGTGTTGGATTTGCTGGTGATGCTGGGCAAAGGGGCGGTGGCCGGGTTTGTGATCGCCGCGCCGGTGGGGCCGGTGGGCGTGCTGTGCGTGCAGCGCACGCTGGAACGCGGCAGCCTGAGCGGTCTGGTGGGGGGGCTTGGCGCGGCTCTGGCCGATGCCGCCTATGGCTGTATCGCCGCTTTCGGCCTCAGCCTGATCGCCAACTGGCTGCAGCAGCATGAACTGGCCTTCAGGCTGGTGGGCGGCGTGTTTTTACTGTTCATGGCCTGGCGCATGCTGAAGGCGGTGGATGGTAGCCGCGCAGCCGCTTTGCCTGAACATGAAGGCCTGGCCAATATCTTCTTCACCACGATGATTCTGACCGCCACCAATCCGATCACCATCGTGGCGTTTCTGGGCATTTTCGCTTTTCTCGGCATCGGCGCCATCGGCGTGGACAAAACCCTCGCATGGCCGCTGGTTTTTGGGGTTTTTCTGGGATCGTCGCTGTGGTGGCTGTCGCTGGCGGGGCTGGCTGCGCGGTTCCGCGATAGGCTGCGCGGCGGCGGCATGCTGCGGATCAATCGTGGCTCGGGGCTTTTGCTGCTGTGTTTCGGCCTATACGGTATCGGTAGCGTTTTATGGATATGGAGCCGGTAGGATATGTCGGAACAAGCCCCAGCCACGTTGCCGCCCATCGAGGTTCTGCCGCGCGATATCTCGGCCTATCGCAAGGGCAATCGCGGCGTGGATTACGTGCATACGCTGGATTCCGGGCAGCCGGGGCCGCATGTGCTGGTGAACGGCCTTACCCATGGCAACGAATTCTGCGGCATGACGGCGGTGACCCATCTGCTGGATAGCGGCCTGCGTCCCGTGCGCGGCAAGCTGACGCTGAGTTTGTCGAATGTGGATGCGTATCATCTGTTCGATGCCGCCAAGCCCTATGATTCCCGTTATGTGGAGCGCGATTTCAACCGCCTGTGGGACGATGCGCTGCTGGATGGGCCCACGCCGGGCCCGGATCTGGATCGTGCCCGCGCGCTGCGGCCGATCTTCACCGAGGTGGATGCCCTGCTGGATCTGCATTCCACCTCTTCGCCGATGCCGCCGATGCTGATCTATCAGCCGATGGCGAAATACCTGCCGCTCTCTGCCCATATGCATTCGCCGCTGCATCATGTGTTGCTGCGCGGCGTGAAGCATGCCGGCCGGCCGCTGATCCAGTATGGTGCCTATGCCGATCCCGATGCGGTGCCGCTGGGCATTGTGGTGGAATGCGGGCAGCATTTCGCAAAATCGGCCGGCGATGTGGCGATCGGCGTTGCGATCCGCTTTCTGGATTTTTTCGGCATGGTGCCCCCCGCGTTGTCGGCGGCGCATCCGGCCTTGGCGGGCGAGCCGATGCGCTATGAGATCGAACAATCGGTGGTGAGCAAGAGCGAGCAATTCCGTTTCGCCCGGCCCTGGCAGGGCTTCGAGGAATTGCAGCAGGGCGATTTGATCGCCACCGATGGCGACGAGGAAATCCGTGCGCCATTCCCCCGCTGCACCATCGTGATGCCATCCGGCCGCGTTACCGTGGGCCGCGACATGGTGCTGCTGGCGAAGCCGGTTTGAGCGCCGTTTCCGGCAATCACCCCCGCTCACGAGGCGTTTACCCTGCGGCATTTGCCTTTTCGGCAAAATCATTTGCCTAACAACCATCTAGACGGCCCGGTGCGCTTCTGCCTATGATCCTGGCAGAACCTGTCTGGCGCAGAGCCGGCGGGTGGGGGTAAGCATGCCGGCAAATGCCGGATCGGCCGCAATCCGGACCGGTGCCTGCTGGCATGTCAACCAAACAGGGAAAAGGATAAGGGGACCATGAAAGCACGCGCATTCTTCAAGGGCACGTTGCTCGCCGCCGTTGCCGCCATTTCGTTGATGGGCGCACAGCCGGCAGCCGCCAAGACCTTCAAATGGGCCAATGACGGCGATGTCAACTCGCTCGATCCTTACGCTCGCAATGAAACCTTCCTGCTCAGCTTCGTGGCAAACATCTACGAACCGCTGATGCGGCGCGACAAGAATCTGCAGCTCGAGCCGGCCCTGGCCACCAAGGTGGAGAACCCGTCGCCGAATCTGTGGCGCTACACCCTGCGCCAGGGCGTGAAATTCTCCGATGGCACGCCGTTCACGGCCGATGACGTGGTGTTCTCCTACACCCGCGCCGCCGGCAAGGGCTCCAATATGGCGTCCTATTTCGTGTCGATGCAGGCAGTGAAAAAGGTGTCCGACTTCGTGGTCGAGGTCGAGACCAAGTATCCGGATCCGCTGTTCGCCAGCAAGATGGCGCAGATCTACATCATGTCGAAGGCCTGGGCGGAAAAGAATAACGCCACCAACACCGCCGACATGACGAAGAACGAAGAGAACTTCGCCACCCGCAATGCAATGGGCACCGGCCCGTTCACCGTAGCGGTGCGCGAACCCGATGTGCGCACCGTGCTGAAGCCCAATCCGGGCTGGTGGGACAAGCCGGAGCATAACCTCACCGAGGTGATCTTCCAGCGCATCGCCAACGATGCTACCCGCGTTGCGGCCCTGCTGTCGGGCGAAATCGACATGGTCTACACCGTGCCGCCGCAGGACGTGGATCGTGTCAAGCGCACCGCCGGCCGCCGCATCATCGAGGGCCCGGAAACCCGCATCGTGTTCCTGGGGTTCAACCAGCAGGTCGATGAACTGCCGGAATCCAACATCAAGGGCAAGAACCCCTACAAGGACAAGAAGGTGCGCGAGGCGATGTATCGCGCCATCGATATCGAGGCGATCAAGCGCACCGTCATGCGCGGCCAGGCTCGCCCCACCGCTCTGATGGTGGGCCAGGGCATCAACGGCTACAGCGCCGATCTCGACAAGCGTCCGAGCTACGATCCTGAACTGTCCAAGAAGCTGCTGGCGGAAGCCGGTTATCCCAATGGCTTCGAAACCGGTATGGATTGCCCGAACGATCGTTACGTGAACGACGAAGCGATCTGTCAGGCCGCCGTGGCCATGTTGGCCCGCGTGGGTATCAAGGTGAAGCTGCTGGCGCAGACCCGCGGCAAGTATTTCGCCAAGATCCTCCGCACCTCGTCGGATGTGGAGAAGTCGCCCAATACCGATTTCTACATGCTGGGCTGGTCTCCGGCAGCCACCTACGACACCCACAACGTGTTTGAGGCACTGATCCAGACGCCGTCCAACACCACCAAGAAGGGCCTGTTCAACGCCGGTGGCTATTCCAACAAGAAGGTGGATGAACTGGCCGATGCCATGGAGCGCGAGACCGATGTGGCCAAGCGCAATGCCATGATCTCCGAAGCCACCAAGCTGTATGTCGAAGACTATGCCTATATCCCGCTGCACCAGCAATTCGTTGTCTGGGCGGCCAAGGAAGGCGTGAATCTGGTGCAGCTGGCGGATAATAACTTCCCGCTGCGCTACGTGACGATTAAGTAAAAACAAAAACTGCCGGACCGGCTCCTCGCGGGGCCGGTCCGGTGGATATGCCGCCCCGATGTTTGCTTTCATTGTGAGACGATTGCTGCAGGCCGTTATGGTCATGCTTGCTGTCGCCTTTATCGCCTTCTCGATGTTCAACTTCGTCGGCGATCCCATTGTGCTGATCGCCGGGCAGGATGCCTCTGCCGAACAGCGCGAGGATTTGCGCAAAGCCCTGGGCCTGGACCTGCCCACGCCGCAGCGTTTCGTGAAATACGTCACCGATGCAGCGCAGGGCAATTTCGGCCTCAGCTACCGCACCACCGAAAAGGTGGGCAAAATGATCGCCGACCGCCTGCCTGCCACCCTGGAACTCAGCTTCATGGCCGCGCTGATGGCTTTGCTGCTGGGCATACCGATGGGGGTGTTTACCGGGCTCTATCCGAAATTATGGGTCAGCCGCATGTTGCTGGCCGTATCGCTGGTGGGCATTTCACTGCCCACCTTCCTGATCGGCATTCTGCTGATCGTGATCTTCGCCGTGGTGCTGGGCTGGCTGCCATCCTTCGGGCGCGGCGATGTGGTGCAGATCGGCTTCTGGTCCACCGGCTTCCTCACGCTCAGCGGCTGGAAGGCGATTTTGATGCCGGCCTTCACGCTTGGGCTGTTCCAGATGACGCTGATCATGCGCCTGGTGCGATCCGAGATGCTGGAGGTCTTACGCACCGATTACATCAAATTCGCCCGCGCCCGCGGTTTGCATAACCGCGCCGTGCATTTCGGCCATGCGTTGAAAAACACCATGGTGCCGGTGATCACCATCACCGGCCTGCAGGTGGGCTCGATCATCGCCTTTGCCATCATCACCGAGACGGTATTTTCCTGGCCCGGCCTGGGGCTGCTGTTCCTGCAATCGGTGCAGAATGTGGATATCCCGGTGATGTCCAGCTATCTGGTGCTGATCGGCTTCCTGTTCGTGATGATCAACCTGATCGTGGATATTCTGTACTTCGTAGTGGATCCGCGCTTGCGCGGTCAGAGCGGCGGCGGGGTGGCGAAATGATGCTGCCGCTGGCCCGCACCATCGAATTCTGGCGCCGCGCCGCCGACAGCGACATCTTCTTCAGCTTCACACGTTCATGGCTGGTGGTGGCCTCGGCAATTGTCACGGCGCTGTTTTTCATCTGCGCTTTCGGGGCCAGTTTCATCGCGCCGCATAATCCTTTCGATCTGGCCACGCTGCAATTGTCGGATGCCTTCCTGCCGCCATTCTGGGAGGAGGGCGGCACGACGAAATACCTGCTCGGCACCGACGACCAGGGACGCGACGTGCTCTCCACCATCATGTATGGCTCGCGCACCTCGCTGATCGTCGGCTTCCTGGCGGTGGCTTTCGCCATGGTGCTGGGCATCGGGCTCGGCCTGCTGGCCGGCTATGTTGGCGGCGCCATCGACAGCATCATCATGCGCGTGGCCGATGTGCAGCTTACTTTTCCGGCCATCCTGATCGCCTTGCTGGTGGATGGCGTCAGCCGTGCGCTGCTGGGTGCGCAGGGCCATGCCGAGGCGCAGGAACTGGTGCTGATCATCGCCATCGGGCTGAGTTACTGGGTGCAATATGCCCGCACCGTGCGCGGTTCGGTGCTGGTTGAGAAGAACAAGGAATATGTTCAGGCCGCCCGCGTGATCGGCATGCCGGCCGCGCTGATCGTGTTGCGCCATGTGCTGCCCAATGTGATGGGGCCGGTGATGGTGATCGCTACCATCAACCTGGCGCTTGCCATCATCACCGAGGCCACGCTCAGTTTTCTCGGCGTCGGCCTGCCGCCCACCGAACCATCGCTGGGCACCATGATCAATACCGGACAGCAATTCCTGTTCTCCGGTGAATGGTGGATCACGATCTTTCCGGGCGCCGCCCTGGCCATTCTGGTTCTGGCAGTGAATCTGCTGGGCGATTGGCTGCGCGATGCGCTGAACCCGAAACTCAGGTAATGCCCCATGAGCCTGCCATGAGCCAACTTCTTGAAGTGAACCATCTGCGCGTCGAATTCCCCACCCGGCGCGGCACGCTTGTCGCGGTGGACGACGTGTCTTTGCATATCGATGCCGGCGAGGTGCTGGGCGTGGTGGGCGAATCCGGTGCCGGCAAGTCGATGACCGGAGCTGCCATCATCGGCCTGCTGGAACCGCCGGGCCGCATTGCCGGCGGCGAAATCCTGCTGGAAGGCCGCCGTATCGACAATCTGCCCTATGCCGCCATGCGCGCCATTCGCGGCCGCCAGATCGGTGCGATCTTCCAGGATCCGCTCACCAGCCTCAATCCGCTCTACAAGGTGGGCGACCAGTTGGTGGAAACCATCCTCACCCATCTGCCGCTAAGCCTGGCCGACGCCAAGGCGCGTGCGGTGCAGCTTCTGGAGGATGTGGGCATTCCCTCGCCGGGCGAGCGCGTGAATCATTATCCGCACCAGTTTTCCGGCGGCATGCGTCAGCGCGTGGTGATTGCGCTGGCCCTGGCCGCCGAACCCAAGCTGATCATCGCCGACGAGCCGACCACGGCGCTGGATGTGTCGATCCAGGCGCAAATCATCTCGCTGCTGAAGCGGCTCTGCCACGAGAAGGGCACGGCAGTGATGCTGGTGACCCATGATATGGGCGTAATCGCCGAAACCGCCGACCGCGTGGCGGTGATGTATGCCGGCCGTATCGCCGAAATCGGCCCGGTGCAGGATGTGATCAAACGGCCGAAACATCCTTATACCGTGGGCCTGATGGGGGCGATCCCCTCCATGGGCATGGATGTGGAACGTCTCACCCAGATCGACGGTTCCATGCCGCGCCTGAATGCGATCCCGAAGGGCTGTGCCTTCAATCCGCGTTGCCCCGTGGTGTTCGATCGCTGCCTGGTGGAGCGACCCGATCCAATGCCGGCCGGCAACGGCCTGGCCGCCTGCTGGCGCGTAATGCAGGGAGCCGAACATGCAGAAGTCTGACGCCGACCAGCCGATCCTGCAGGTGGAAGGCCTGCGCCGTTATTTCGATGTATCCGCGCCCTGGCTGAACCGTGTGCTGGAAGGCAAGGATCGCAGCATCGTGCGCGCGGTGGATGGCGTGTCGTTCGAGATCAAGCGTGGCGAGACTTTCAGCCTGGTGGGCGAGAGCGGCTGCGGCAAGTCCACCGTGGCGCGCTTGATCGTCGGCCTTTATGGCCCCACGGCCGGTTCGATCCGTTTCGAGGGCACCGATATCGGCCCGTCGGCGGAGCGCGCCAGGCATCCGGATTTGCAGGCGCGGATGCAGATGATCTTCCAGGATCCCTATGCGTCGCTCAATCCGCGTTGGCGGGTGGGTGATATCATCGCCGAGCCGATCCGCTTCCGCAAATTGCTGAAGGATGAAAAGCAGATTGCCCAGCGCGTGGGCGAATTGCTCAGCCAGGTCGGTCTGTCGCCGCTGGATGCGCGCAAATATCCCCATGAATTTTCCGGCGGCCAGCGCCAGCGCGTGTCTATCGCGCGTGCGCTTGCCGGCGAGCCGGAATTCCTGGTCTGCGACGAGCCCACATCGGCGCTGGACGTTTCCGTGCAGGCGCAGATTCTGAATCTCATGAAGGATCTGCAGCGCCGCCTCGGCCTCACCTATCTGTTCATCAGCCACAATCTGGCGGTGGTGTATCATGTCTCCGACAAGGTGGGCGTGATGTATCTCGGTCGTCTGGTGGAATGGGCAGACAAGAAGATTCTGTTCCAGCGCCCGCTGCACCCCTATACCCGGATGCTGCTGGATGCGATCCCAGACCTCGACATGACCGGACGCCAGCGCACGCCGGTGGCCGGCGAAGTGCCCAGCCCGCTCAATCCGCCTTCGGGTTGCAGCTTCCATCCGCGCTGTCCGTTTGCGAACGAACGATGCAAGAGCGAAATTCCCGCTGTGCGCGCAGTGGAAGGCGGCGCAGTTGCTTGCCACGCTGTAGAGGAAGGCCGCCTTCCGCCATGGAAAATACAGGCGGCGGCATAATTTCATATTGCCGAATTTTGTTCACTTGTAGCCTGAGGCCAAGGCGCCTAAATTCGTAGGCACAAAAATGCAAGCGGCTTTCCCGGGGGATTGATGGGAAACCGCTAAGCATCAACGCATCTGACCCGCTACCAAGTAAGACCCACTGCCAGGACTGAACAACACAGGAGGCAGGCGATGAGTTATCGTGATATCACCGTGCATCTCACGTTGGATCCGCGCAACACCGCGCGCACCCAGCTTGCCATCGCTCTGGCTAAGCGCTTCGCCGCGCAGCTGACCGGTTTCTACACTGTGCCGCCGCCCAACGTGCCTTATTATATGGGCGAATACATCCCCACCGAATTGATTCAGAAACAGATGGACGATGCCCAGGTTGCTTCCGGGGCAAACCATGAGGCCTTCATCGCAGCCTGCACGGCGGCCAACCTGCCGCATCGCTGGCGACAGAGCGATCTGGTGCCGGTGGAGGCCTTGCGCATCCAGGCGCGTGCCAGCGATCTGGTGATCGTGGGCCAACCCGATCCGTCGCCCAACGATCCGGGCGCCATTCCCTATGGCACCGATGTGTTGCCGCAGGAGCTTGCCTTGCAGGCCGGGCGCCCCGTGTTGGCGGTGCCGCATCAGGGTATATTCACCGATCTTGGCCGTCGCGTGCTGGTGGCCTGGAATGGCAAACGCGAGGTGGCGCGCGCCACTCATGATGCGATGCCGCTGCTCAAGGGCGCCGAAAGCGTGGTGCTGCTACGCATCGGCCCGGAGAAGAAGGGCCGCACCTCGCTGGAAGATGGCGCCGACCTGCTGCGTCGCCATGGTATCCGCGTGGAAGCCGTTGCCGCCGAGGATACTGGCCTCAAGGTCGGGGCGGCTTTGCTGGCCGAGGCAACCAGCCGGCAATGCGATCTATTGGTGATGGGGGCCTTCGGCGCCTCTCGGCTGCGCGAACTGGTTTTCGGCGGCGTTACGGAAAGCATTCTCTCCGGCATGACGCTACCGGTGCTGCTAAGCAATTAGCTTATCGTCACGCGCGGCCCGTCGATAACCAGTCGGCCTTCCGCCAGCAGACGCAGGGCTTGCGGGTATAGCTTGTGCTCTTCCGCCAGCACGGCATCGGCAACCTGTTCGGGCGAGGCATGCTGCGGCACCGGTATGGCAGCTTGCAGGATGATCGGCCCTTCATCCATTTCCGGCGAGACGAAATGCACGGTGCAGCCGGTGAAACGCACGCCGCTTTCCACCACGCGCCGATGCACGTCCAGGCCTTTGAAGGCCGGCAGCAGGGACGGATGGATGTTGAGCATGCGGCCATACCAGGCGCGGGTGAAATCCGGCGTGAACAATCGCATGAAGCCGGCCAGGCAGATGATCTCGGCTCCCGATGCCTGCAGGGCCGCGCTCAATTGCGTTTCAAACGCCTCGCGGTTGAGGCCCTTGCTGGCAATCGCATGCGTGGGCACGCCAAGCGCGCGGGCTTCGTCCAGGCCGGCGGCATCGGCGCGGTTTGCAATCACGCAGGCAATGCGGGCGGGATAATCGGGTGCCTGGGCCGCCTCGATCAGCGCCCGCATATTGCTACCCCGACCAGAGATCAGGATCGCAACCGGCTTTTTCATTTCCAGGCTTGTGCGGTGTTCAGCGTCTCGGCCACCGGCTCGGCCTTCGGGTCGGGCAGGGCCTCGATATGGCCGATGCGATAGGCGGATTCACCCACCGCCTTCAAGCGGCCGAGCAATGCATCGGCATCTTCCGCCGCGGCGGCGATTACCAGGCCGATGCCGCAATTGAACGCCCGGGCCATTTCCTTGTCGCTGATATTGCCGGCCTGGCGCAGCCAGGTGAAAACCGGCGGCAGCGGCCAGCTCCGGGCATCGATCACCGCGCGGGTGCCATCGGGCAGCACGCGCGGCACATTCTCGGTCAGGCCGCCGCCGGTGATATGCGCCATCGCCTTGATGGCACCCGAGCGCACATCGGGCATGCAGCTCTTCACGTAGATGCGGGTGGGGGCCATCAGGATTTCGGCCAGGGTACGGTCATTGGAAAACGGCGCCGGGCTCTCGAATTCCAGCCCATTGTCGCGGATCACCTTGCGCACCAGCGAAAAGCCGTTGGAATGCACGCCGGAAGACGACAGGCCGATCAGCACATCGCCCGGCTTCACGTCGCGCGGCAGCAATGTGCCGCGTTCGGCCGCACCCACGGCAAAGCCGGCCAGATCGTAATCCTGCGCGGCATACATGCCGGGCATCTCGGCGGTTTCGCCGCCGATCAGCGCGCAACCGGCCTGGCGGCAGCCTTCCGCAATACCGGCCACCACGCGCTTGGCGATTTCCACGTCCAGCTTGCCGGTGGCAAAATAGTCGAGAAAGAACAGCGGCTCGGCGCCCTGCACCAGGATGTCGTTCACCACCATGGCCACCAGATCGATGCCCACGCCGTCATGCCGGCCGGTTTCGATGGCGATTTTCAGCTTGGTGCCCACACCATCGGTGGAGGAAACCAGGATCGGATCCTTGAAGCCGGCGGCTTTGGGATCGAACAAGGCGCCAAAACCACCCAGCGAGGCATCGGCGCCACGCCTGCGTGTGCTGGCAGCCAGCGGTTTGATGGCATCGACCAGGGCTTCGCCGGCGTCGATATCGACCCCGGCAGCTTTATAAAGCGGCGACGTGTTGATGGTAGCCTCGCTTGTCGGCTAGATTTGACGGCGCCACCTTACTCATTCCGGCTTTGTTTGCAATGCTTCGATCCAGCCTTCTCCGGTCCGCCGCCAAGCGGGCGGCCTGCCTTCTGACCGGGGTTCTTTTCGGAGCCATGATCGGTGTTTCTGCCGTTATGCCCGTGGCTTATGCCCAGCAGCCGGCAGCGCGCCCGGAAATCCGCCAGCTTCCGGTCTTCACCGTGGCTGGCGTGCCGGTGGATGCCTCGGCCGACAGCGCGGCCAATGCCCGCCCGGTCGCCCTGCAGGAAGGCCAGCGCCGCGCCTTCACCCAATTGCTGCGCCGGCTGACGATATACGCCGATCACGGCCGCCTGCCGCAGCCCACCGAGGCCCTGCTGAACGAGGCTGTCGCCGGCTTCGAGATCGACGAGGAACGCACCTCGGCCACCCGCTATCTGGGCCGCATCACCGTGCGCTTCCGGCCCGAGGCGATCCGCAATCTGCTGCAGGCCGAGAAGCTGACCTATTCCGAGGTGCGGGCCAAGCCGGTGCTGCTGATTCCGGTCTGGCAAGGTAGTTCCGCCAGCGGGCAGGGCGCTGTTCTCTGGAGCGGCGAGAATCCCTGGCGCGAATCCTGGAAGCGCCGGGCCGATATCCAGGCCCTGGTGCCTTTGCTGCTGCCGGAAGACAGCGCCGCCAATCCGCTGCCGCCGTTGGATCGCCTGCTGGGCGAGACCGGCAGGCTGCGCAGCTTCATTGAAGCGCAGAATGCCGGCGAGGCGTTGTTGATCGCAGCCACCCTGGTGAGCCAGGACGATGGCAATGTGCGGATCGAGATCTATCCTTCGCAAAGCGGCCCGGCCTGGGATGCCAATACCGCGGCGCTGGAAAAGCTGGAGCCCTTCATTGCCGTCGGCCGCGATGTGGAAAGCACGTTGAATGGCGCCGTGGATGGCCTGGTGCTGCGGTTCGACAATCATTGGAAGGGCATCACGCGGCTGGATTTCGATCATCCCTCCAGCCTCTCGGCGGCGGCATCCTTCGCCAATCTGGCCGAATGGGTGAAGCTGCGCGAACAATTGGCTGCCGTGGCGCCGATCCGGCGCTTCGATGTGCTGCGCATGAGCCACCGCGATGCCCAATTGCAGATCGATTTCTTCGGCGCAGCCGAACAATTGATTCCCGCCATGGCGCAGCGTGGGCTGGATATGCGCCAGCGCGACGGCTTCTGGGAGCTGGGGCTGCGCAAGCCATGAGCCGCCGCCAGCAAATCGCCATATGGGCGGCACTCACCGTACTATTCCTGTTGCTGCTGTCGGCATTGAGCGGCGTGCTGCTGCCTTTCGTGGCGGCGATGGCGCTGGCGTATTTCCTCGATCCGCTGGCCGATCGGCTGGAGCGCACGGGGATGAGCCGCACGCTCGCCACCACGGTGATCACGGCAACGCTGTTTCTGCTGACCCTGCTGGTTCTGCTGCTGCTGTTGCCGCTGCTGAGCGGCCAGTTGGCGAATTTCATCGCGCGCCTGCCGGGCTATATCGATTCCTTCCGCGAACGCATATTGCCGATCATCCAGGAACTGGCCGCGCATTACGATATTCCCCTGCGCATCGACGTGAAGGCCGCGTTGGGCACCTATGCCGCCGATGCCATGAAGGTGTTCGGCCAGGTGCTGAGCCAATTGCTGGGCGGCGGCCAGGCGGTGCTGGGCGTTGTGTCGCTGCTGGTGGTGACGCCGGTGGTGGCGTTCTATCTGCTGCGCGACTGGGATCGCATGATCGACCTGATCGACCAGAATCTGCCGCGTGACCATGCCGAGGTGATCCGCCAGCAGGCCCGCGCCATCGATCAGGTGCTGGCCGGCTTCGTGCGCGGCCAAACCCTGGTCTGCGTTGCGCTGGGCAGCTTTTATGCCATCGGCCTGTCGCTGATCGGCTTGGATTTCGGCCTGGTCATCGGCCTGGGCGCCGGGCTGATCTCGTTCATTCCCTATGTGGGCACAATCGTGGGCTTCGTCACCGCGATGATCGTGGCCCTGGTGCAATTCTGGGGTGACTGGACCTGGGTGGCGGTCACTGCCGTGGTGTTCGGCATCGGCCAATTCATCGAGGGCAATTTCCTCACGCCCAAGCTGGTGGGCGAGCGGGTGGGCCTGCATCCGGTCTGGGTGATGTTCGGGTTGTTTGCTGGCGGTGCGCTGTTCGGCTTTGTCGGCATGCTGATCGCGGTGCCGGTTTGCGCCGTGATCGGCGTGCTCACCCGTTTCACGCTGGCGCGCTACCGCGAAAGCGCGCTCTTTACCGGGCAGGCATCAGCGCAGCAGGGCGATGCCGCCGAACACCACGGCCAGGCAAAGGGCGAATAGGATCGCCGCCACCAGATTGCCAGGGCCCTGGGCGGATGCGGTAATTGCGGCGGCTTGCTCGGCCGGCAATTGTTTGTCGCCGGTCACCATCGGTTTCACCAGGTTTTCCCGCTTCACCAGCAGATAGAACAACGTAGCCAGCAGGTGGACGCCCACCACGATATAGATGGCGTCGATGGTAATGCGGTGGATGCTGCTCATCTGCGCGCCCACGCTGCTGGGCACCAGGCTGTAGAGCGGGCCGTCGTAGACAAAATCGTCGCTGGTGAACAGGCCAGACACCGCCTGCAGCAGCAGCAGACCCAGCATTGCAAAAACCGCGTAACCGCCCACCGGGTTATGCCCCACATAGCCGCCGTCATGGCCCGGCTTGTTTCCGCCGCCGATCAGGCCGCGGAGATAGGCCAGCGCGGCGCCCGGTCCGGCCAGAAAATCGGTGAAGCGGGCCTGTCGGTTGCCCACGAAGCCCCAGATCAGCCGGAACAGCAGCAGGGCCAGCAGGGCCTGGCCGATCACCATATGCTGCTCCAGCTTGCCGGTCAGGCCGGTACCCACCATGGCAACCACTAGGATGACCAGCAGCCAGTGGAACAGCCGGGTGGGCAGATCCCAAACTTTGGCGGTTTTCGCATTGGCGGGGGCGGTCGGGGCAGGCTGCTGCATGGGGCGGTCCGAAGGGTATGGCAAAACCTTGCCGGAGGAGTCGGGGAGTTTTCAGTTTAGAAGTGTTGCTACCCGACTGGCGAGGGCCTAATCTATGGATAACGCCACGGGCAACCGGTGGCGGATGGTGAGGCGCGGCGTAAGTCGCTGTTAAATAAAATCTTCGTGAGGGGCGCGCGGTGCGAGGCAGTCGGTTCTTCTTCACGCTTCTCATATTCGCGGTGCTCGGCATTCTTGCCGTGATCTTCTTCCGTCACGATCCTGCTGAGCAGCGTGGCGCATCGCCCCAGGCCAATCTGGGATCGGCGCCGCCGCTGCCGGTGCCGCCGCCGCCGCCGCCGCCGCCAAAACCCGCCGAAGTAGTGTTGCCCAGTTTCGATGTGGTGCGCATCAGCCGCAACTGCACCGCCGTGTTTGCCGGCCGTGCCAATGCCGGCGCCGTTGTGGTGGTGAAAACCGGCAGCCGCGAGATCGGCCGCGTCACGGCTGATTCGCGTGGCGAATGGGTTCTGGTGCCCGATCTGCCGCTGGACAAGGGCAATCAGGAATTCGTACTGGAAGCCCAGTTGCCCAACATGGATCCGATCAAGGCTGCCGCCAGCGTGGTTGCCGTGGTGCCGGAATGCGATCCCAATGCTTCCGGCGAGCAGGCCATCGCTGTGCTCACCCCCCTGGAAGGCGCCAGCCGCCTGTTGCAGGGCCCGAATACGGCGCCGCTCGATCCGGCGCGCAAGGGCTTGTCGCTGGACGCCATCGAATATGACGAGGCCGGCAACCTGATCCTGTCTGGCCGTGCCCAGCCCGGCGCTACCGTGCAGGTCTATCTCAATAACGCCCCGATCGGCGTGGCCACCGCCGATGCCAATGGCCGTTGGCAGTTGCGCCCCACCGAAAAGGTCGAACCCGGTATCTACTCGATGCGGGTGGATCAAGTGGAACAGACCGGCGGCGGCAAGGTTGCGTCTCGCCTGGAATTGCCGTTCAGCCGCGCCGCGCCAGAGGAAATCAAGATTTCCGGCGGCAGCGTGGTGGTGCAACCAGGCAATAGTCTGTGGCGCATCGCCCGTCGCGCCTATGGCGAGGGGTTGCGCTATACCGAGATCTATCAGGCCAACAAGGGCCAGATTCGCGATCCGGATATGATCTACCCTGGCCAGATTTTCGCGGTTCCTCCGCAAAAATCCGAAAAACAATAGCCCGGTCGGAAATACCAGCCATCAACAATAGGGCGCAGCCCGAGAGCGGAAGCCTTATCCTTCTGGCTTCCCTGGGGTAGACTTGCAACGTGGAAACTGATTTTGGCAAAGCCCAGCGCCAGTCTGGCGCCGGCGCCCCTGCAAAGGGCGGGGCGCGGATGCCGTCGATTTACGCCGCGCTGGATCTCGGCACCAATAACTGCCGGCTGCTGATTGCCCGTCCCTTGCGGGATACAGGGCGCACCGACAGTTTCCGCGTGGTGGAAGCCTTTTCCCGCATCGTGCGTCTGGGCGAGGGCCTTACCAATACCGGCGCCTTGTCGGAAGCCGCGATGGCGCGCACCCTGGTGGCACTGAAAATCTGTTCCGAGAAGATGGCCCGGCGCGGGGTGACCATGGCGCGTGCCGTGGCCACCGAGGCCTGCCGCCGCGCCGCCAACGGGCCGGAATTCCTGCATGAAGTGAAGGCCAGCACCGGCATCGGCTTCGATATCATCACCACGGCTGAAGAGGCGCGGCTGGCGCTGTCTGGCTGTGGGCCGCTGTTGGAACCGCAGCATGAGCAGGCGGTGGTGTTCGATATCGGCGGCGGCTCCACCGAGGTGATGTGGGCCAGGCTGCACCGCGACCGCCGGCCCGAAGTGCTGGACTGGATTTCGCTGCCTTTCGGCGTGGTCAATCTCACCGAACGCCACGGGGCCGGCCATATCGACAGCGGCAGCTATGGCGCGATGATCGACGAAGTGGCGGCGCATCTTGCGCCGTTCGAGGCCCGGCACGGCCTGAATGCGGCCATGCGTGCCGGCAAGGTGCAGGTGTTGGGCACCTCCGGCACCGTTACCACGCTTGCCGGCGTATTGCTTGGCCTGCCGCGTTACGAGCGCCGCCATGTGGATGGCTGCTGGCTGGAATTTCCGGCCGTGATAGAACAGTCGCGCCGGTTGGCGGGCATGCCGGTGCCGGATCGCGCCAAGCATCCCTGCATCGGCGAAGAGCGCGCCGATCTGGTGGTGGCTGGCTGCGCGATTCTGGAGGCCTTGCATCGCTTCTGGCCGGCGCCGCGTCTGCGCGTGGCCGATCGAGGCGTGCGCGAAGGGGTTTTGCTTGAAATGATGCGTGGTCGGAGCTGATCGCATGGCCGACAAACCCAAGGGGCCTTCCGCTCCCGGCAGCAAATCATCCAGCCATAAGGCTCCGGCCCACCGCGCGCATGTGAAGGTGAAGAAGGCGCGCGGCCGCACGGTTTCGTCTACACGCTGGCTGGAGCGGCAGCTCAACGATCCTTATGTGCTGGCGGCCAAGAGCGCCGGCTATCGCAGCCGC
>NZ_JAHBYG010000026.1 GCF_019636075.1 Ferrovibrio sp. | reverse complement strand
TCCAGGGCGAGCGCAAGAGCTACCGCGATGTCAAACACTATCGGCGGCGCAAGCGCTGGCTCGGCTGAGCCAGCCAGAATTTACTGTCGCAGATCGCGCACCAGTGGCGCTTCAGCGTTCAGCTCCGTGCTGCCGGCAATCTCGACATGGTCGGCCTTGAGGCGTGACAGTTCGCGGAACTTCGCCTGAGCGGGTTCGGTCACGCTGCTGGAATCGATACCATCCTGCAGGGCCAGGCGCAGCGTGACGCAGTCGCGATGCCCCTCGCGGGTGATCGAGGCCTGGGCACGCTGGATGCCGGGGATGGCGATCGCCAGTTCCTCCAGCTGCCGTGGATAAATGAAGATCTCGCGCGCCTTCACGGACTGACCGACGCGGCCCTGCAGCATGGAGATATGTGCGACGCTGCCATCGGCATACAGCGCGCGGGCGATGGCGACATCACCGGTGCCGAAGCGGATCAGTGGCCAGCCTGGCCGCAGCGTCGTTACCACGATTTCACCGGGCTCGCCCACCGGCAGCGGGTTTCCGCTGACCGGATCGCAGATCTGCACGATGCGGTCGGGGTGGATTTCGTAGCCTTCCTGAGTGTCGCGTTCGAAGCCGATCAGGCCGAAATCCGCTGTGGCATAAACCGAGAAGGTCCGCAGGCCATAACGCACCTCCAGCCTGCGGCGCTTGCCCATCCAGTCGCCGAATTCGCCGCCCAGCAGGGCGGACGTGACGCCCCAATCGCGCGGCAGCTCGTGGCCGGCCTGTTCCAGTGTTTCGGCCAGGGTGACGAAATAGGCCGTGGCCGCGCAGATGCAGGTCACGCCAAGGTCGCGGATCAGCTTGGCCTGCATTTCGCTGCCTCCAGTGCCGGCGGGAATGACGCTGGCACCGGTGCTGCGCAGGCCTTCATCCAGCAGCAACCCGGCCGGCACCAGATGATAGGACCAGGTGTTCAGCACCACATCGCCGCCGCCGATCCCGGCAGCAGCAAAGGCGGCGCCGAAACCTAGGCCGTCTATCTCACCTCGGAACTGCGGCTCGTTGATCGGGCCGGGCGAGACGAAGATACGCTCGATGTCCGTGGCCGGCGCGGCCAGGAAACCGCCATAGGGCGGGGCCAGGCGCTGCCGCTCGATCATCGCCTCTTTCTTGAACACCGGCAGACGTGCCAGGGCGGCGGCATCGCTGAGTTGATCCGGGTGCAGGCCGGCGGCATCGAACAGGGTGCGGATGGCAGGGGCCTGCGCATAAGCATTGGCCTGAATGGCGCGCAGTCGCGCAAAACGCGTCTCGGTCATCGTGGGCTCTCCCTGGGTCAGCGTCCGGTAAAGCGCGGCTGGCGCTTTTCCACGAAAGCGGCCAGACCTTCCTTCAGATCGGCGCTGTGCGCATGCACTTCCGACGCCAGCAGTTCCAGCCGCAGCGCCTGGGCGGATGGCTGCTCCAGCCCGTCATCGACCAGCGCCTTCATGCGCCGCAGCACCAGCGGGCTTTTCACCGCCAGCTTGGCCACCAGGCGACCGGTGGCAGCCACCAGGTCGGCATCCTCCACCACCTCGTTGACCAGACCGGCAGCCACCAGATCTTCGGCAGGAACCGACTCACCGGTAAATAGCAGATACTTGGCGCGGGTCGGGCCGATCTTGCGTGGCAGACGCACCGAACTGCCGCCGCCCGGCAGAAGGCCAAAATTCGCATGGGCGTCGCCAAGGCGGGCCGACCGCGCCGCGATCACCATGTCGCAGCACAGCAGCAGTTCCAGCCCGCCCGCCATCGCCAGGCCATTCACGGCGGCGATCACCGGCCGCGGGAAGCGTTCCAGCCGCGTCATCATGTCTAGCACGGAATTCAGGAATTTGCTGACGTTCTGGCCATCTTCGCCGCTGGTGGCGCGCACGAACTTGAGGTCGGCGCCGGCACAGAAGGCGCGGCCGCTGCCGCTTAGCACCACGGCGCGGATATCGTCCCGCTCGGCGCGGTCGAGCGCTGCCTGGATGCCGGCCACGATGTCCGGCGTGATGGCATTCAGGGCGGCCGGCCGGTTGAGGGTGATCCAGACGGCGCTATCGCGAACCTCGATCAGGACGCTGGAATCAGCGGATGTGTTCAAGGGTTCCCTCCGTTTATTGACTCATGAGTCATTAAATAATATTATAAGTCATAATGTAGACTATAAAGAAATATTGGCAAGCGCCGTGAGGTCCCTGGATGGCCGGCAGCGCTTATCCAAGGACGAGCCCTGAGGGAGGGAAGGATGGAACAGGTTTACATCGCCGGCGTGGGCATGACGTATTTCGGCCGCCAGCTCGACAAGACGATCAAGACCATGGCCGCCGAAGCGGTGCAGGGTGCGCTGAAGGATGCCGGTCTGGAGGGCCAGCCGGCAGAAGCCGCCTTCTTTGCAAATTCGGCGCAGGGCCACATGGAACGCCAGCACATGATCCGCGGCGAAGTGGTGATGCGCAGCATGGGGGTCGGCGGCATTCCGGTGGTCAATGTAGAGAATGCCTGCGCCAGTGCCGCCACGGCCTTTAACCTGGCAGTCAATTTCCTCAAGGCGGGCGACGGGGATGTCGCGCTGGCGCTGGGTGCCGAGAAGATGTTCTCCACCGATCGCGAGCTGATGTTCTCGGCTTTCGATGGTGCCTGGGACGTGCAGGACATCCCGGCGATCCGCGAGCGCCTGCTGAAGCTGGGCGACGGCGTAGAGGTGCCAGACGGCACGACCTCGCCGAAACCCTACAGCGCCTTCATGGATGTCTACGCCGCCTTTTCGCGTGCGCATATGAAGCGTTTCGGCACCACGCAGCGTCATCTCGCCGCTGTTGCCGCAAAAAACCATACCCATTCGGTGCACAATCCGCTGGCGCAGTTCCGTGATGCCTATACGGTCGATCAGATCCTGGCCGCGCCGCCGATCACCTACCCGCTGACCCTGCCAATGTGCTCGCCGATCTCGGATGGCGCCGCTGCTGCGGTGCTGGTCACCGAATCTGGCCTGCGCCGACTTGGCATCGACAAAAGCCGCGCCATCAAGGTGCTGGCCAGCGTGCTGCAGTCCGGCAGCGACCGCGATCCCACCGAAGTCGAGAAGCACTGCACGGCGCTGGGGTCCAAGCGTGCCTATGAAAAGGCTGGTGTTGGTCCGAAGGATATTTCGGTGGCCGAGGTGCATGACGCGACCGCGATGGGCGAAATCATCCAGATCGAGAATCTCGGTTTCTGCGATTTCGGCGAGGGCGGCCCGATGTCGGAGCGTGGCGAGACCGCGCTGGGCGGTCGTATCCCGGTTAATCCCTCTGGTGGCCTGGAATCCAAGGGCCATCCGGTTGGCGCCACCGGCATTGCGCAGGTCTTCGAACTGGTGACGCAGCTGCGCGGTGAAGCCGGTCCTCGTCAGGTGGAAGGCGCGCGACTGGCGCTGGCCGAAAATGGCGGCGGCCTGCATGGCATCGAAGAGGCGATTGCCAGCGTCATTATCCTCGGCCGTTAAAACACTGCCGTTTCATTCCCGGGAGGAAAACAATGAATCTCCAAAATAAGGTCGCCGTTGTCACCGGCGCCGCATCCGGTCTTGGCTTTGCCACCTGCAAGATCCTGGCGGCCGCCGGCGCCAGGGTGGTTGGCCTTGACCGCGACGAGACGAAGCTGGCTATGCTTGCATCCGAACTTGGCGTCAATGGCCTCGTCCGCAGCGTCGACGTGGCGGATGAAGCCAGCGTGCAGGCCGGCATTGATGCGGCAGTGCAGGCTTTTGGCACTATCCACGTCGCCGTGAACTGCGCCGGCGTGGCCGATTCAGCAAAGACGCTGTCGCGTGGTCAGCCATTCCCGCTTGCGACCTGGAGCAAGGTCATCGCGGTCAACCTCACCGGCACATTCAACGTCATCCGCTTCGCGGCTCAGGTCATGAGCGCGAATGAACCCGAAGTGGGTGGGGAGCGCGGCGTCATCATCAACACCGCCTCGGGCGCGGCCTGGCAGGGCCAGATCGGCCAGGCAGCCTACAGCGCCTCCAAAGCCGGGGTGATGGGGCTGACGCTGCCGGTAGCGCGTGACCTTGCCGAATTCGGCATCCGCGTGGTGACCATCGCGCCCGGCTTGTTCGACACCTCGATGGTGGCCGGCCTGCCGGAGAATGTGTCGCAGTCGATCATCAACCGCATGATCCTGTTTCCCAACCGCATGGGTCAGGCCGAGGAATTCGGAAGCCTAGTGCGGCATATCGCGGAGAACCAATATCTCAATGCGACCACTATCTCGCTTGACGCCGGCGCACGCATGTCTGCGCGTTGACAGGGGAGGGCGGAACGGCGCGACGGCTGGTTACTTTGCCAGCCGTACACGCGACGCAAGCCCGCGATAGATTTTCCATAGTAAAACGCTATCTGATTCTCGGATTTCAGAATTAACGTATAGTCCAGCGCACATCAAATAGCACGGCGGTCTGTAGATGGAGGTATCGAAGGTTCGGCGCAGAGGCCGACACCGAAGTTAATCTCAGAAAAGTATTAGGAGTGAATCGAAACGCTACGAATGTTCGGTCAGACAATTCACGTTATTTGTTGCGTGACTGACCGGCTTCGCCGCTACCTTCAACCACGCTGATAGCGTCGGAACTGGAGCAGATCCAAAACACCTCAGCGTCTTCAAGTCCGTGCGCTAGACAAACATGGCCCATGGTGCTGTCGAAATAGACGCAGTCGCCAGGTTCGAGAATGACTTCCTCATAGAACTCGGTGATGAGCTTGATGCGCCCCGCGAGGACGTAAATCACTTCTTCGCCCTCATGCTTGATCAGGGGGCTAAAGTCCTTCCATTCCCGCTGTTTGATGCGGGCCTTCAACGGAATGATGCGCTTACCAACCACATCGGTGCAAAGCATCTCGTAATCGTAGGTTTCGGTCTCGAAAACCTTACCTTTGCCAAGCCGTGTGATCGAACGCCGGCCATGCGGCGATAATTGCGGCTGATCTGAAAACAGGACCGCAATATCCACGTCCAGACCACGCGCCAGCCGGATGATGTTTTCATATGTTGGCGATAACCGGTTGTTTTCGACCTTCGACAGTGTCGCGACGGCCAGACCTGAGCGGTTGGCCACATCCTTCAGCGTCATGCGCTTGGACTGTCTGATACCCCGCACCCGCGATCCGAGATCGACATTGGTGCCCTGGCCGTACTGCGTCCCCACGCCAGACGAACTGTCCGGCAATTGAGGTAAAGGGGAACGAGGTATCTGATTCATCCGAGATTTTCTGTTCGGCGACTTTTGGTTGGCGTCACCGGTCCAAAAAGGAGCATAGGGCGTTAGCCCCGCGTCCTTAGGTTTACTAGATATCGGATTCGAAATTTTTTTCAAGGTAATACGAATTGACCTCGGTTTAGTCAGAATGCACTCCGGGAAGATTGGGGTTTCGATTTAAATAACTGTATAATAATGAGAAATAACAATTTCGGAATGCAGTTGGACGCGCTCAGGAAGCGACCAGACTGCCAATATTTCAAGCTAAATCAGATTCCCAATCGGATTAATAATTTTCGTATTGGAAAATTTTTGTCGTAATGATAACTACGCAATCACGCCAGATTACTCCCGTAATCGCTGTTTATTCGCTGCGGCCTCCACGCCGCCAATGAGGGAATGACCAAATGTCAGTCGACGCGAAGTCGCTTCACGCGGATGCCATCATCATCGATCCGGTTTGCCCGTTGCTGCATCGGAAGGAGATGCTCGACGTCTACAAGAAGGGCGGATTGACCGCGATCGCCCCGACCGTGGGCGGGTGGGACAACGCGGCCACGACCATGCGGGGCCTTGGCAGCTGGGTTCAGTACATCCGGGAGCGCGGTGATGCCATCCTGGTTCGTAGTGCATCCGACATCGAGGAAGCCAAGCGCACTAACAAGATCGGCGTCATCTTTCACTTTCAGGGCACCGACCCGCTGGAAGACAGCCTCGACCTGATCGATGCCTACAAATCGCTCGGTGTCGGCATGATCCAGCTGACCTACAACGTCAAGAACCGCGTCGGTGACGGTTGCGAAGAGCGCACCGATGCCGGTCTGAGCAAGTTCGGCCTGAAGGCGATTGCCCGTATGAACGAGGCCCGCATCATCGTCGATTGCTCCCACACCGGCTATCGCACGACGATGGATGCTTTCGAGAATTCTGCGGCACCCACGGTGTTCTCCCATGCAAATCCGCGAGCGGTGTACGGCACGCCCCGCAATGTTCTGGACGAGCAGATCAAGGCTGCCGCGGCGACCGGTGGCCTAACTGGCATCGTCGGCTTCCCGCCGTTCGTGGCCGCCGACAAGCGTCCGACCATCGATCAGTATATCGACCACATCAGCTACGTGGCTGACCTGGTCGGCATCGATCACGTTGCACTCGGCATCGACTATTTCACGGGCCAGTCGCCATACACGCCGGATGATGAAGCGCAGAAGTTCTACGACGAAACGATCGCTTCTGGCCGCTGGACTCCGGCTGCGTATCCGCCGCCGCCGTATTTCTATCCGGAGGGGATGGGCACGCCCGACCAGATGCCGAACCTGACGGCGGCGCTGGTGAAACGCGGCTTCGCCGAAGCCGATATCCGGAAAATTCTGGGCGGCAACTGGATGCGGGTGTTCCGCGCCGTTTGGGGCAGCTGAGCCCGAACGGTCTTGAATTTTCACTCATCGCTTAACAGGAATGGGGGTTCTTAAAATGCGTATTCGGATACTGAACATCGCTGCGGCGATCGCGATTGCCACCGTCTCGGGCCAGGCCATGGCAGGCAAGGCCGACGACACGCTGAATGTCGCCTTCGAGGAAGAAGTCAGCACGCTGGACGGCTACAAGGAGATCTCGCGTTCGGGCCTTATTCTCGCCCGCATGCTCTATGACAACCTGCTGATGAAGGATATCAAGACCGGCGAATTCCTGCCGGCCCTGGCCGAGTCCTACAAGATTGTCGACGAGAAGACGCTCGACTTCGTGATCCGCAAGGGCGTCAAGTTCCACGACGGCAAGGAACTGACTGCCGATGACGTGGAATACACGCTCAACCAGGTCAGCAAGAAGGAATACAACACGCGATACCAGATCACGGTGAGCTGGATCGACGTGGTCGAGAAGACCGGCCCGTATTCGGTTCGCATCCGCATGAAGGCGGTATATCCGCTAGCATTGGAAATGCTTGCCGGCCCGTTGCCGATCTATCCGAAGCATCATCTCGAAGCTGTCGGATCGTCTGGCATGTCGGCGAAGCCGATCGGTACCGGGCCGTATCGCCTGGTCGAATCGACCACGGGGACGCGGTTCGTGCTGGAACGGTTCGACGAGCATTATGCGGGCAGCCCGAAGGGCCGTCCGGCCATCAAGCGCTTGGTCGCGAAAGTGCTGCCGGAAGCGAACGTCCAGTATGCCGAGCTGATGAACGGCCAGCTGGACTGGATCTGGCGCGTGCCGCACGACGCCTCCAGGCGCCTGGCGTCGCGGCCGAACCTGACAGTGAAGGCCGCGCCGATCCTGCGTTTTGCTTTCATGGGCATGAACCCGAATTTCAGTGGCGGCAAGAGCCCCATCGCAGACGCCAAGGTGCGTCAGGCCATCAACCATGCCGTCAACAAGGACAGCATCATCACGGCGCTGGTGGGCGGTGCATCTGAATCGATTGCCGCGGCCTGCCATCCGATTGCCTTTGCCTGCTCGAAGGATGTGGTGAAGTATGCCTACGATCCGAAGAAGGCCAAGGACCTGCTGGCGGAGGCCGGCTATCCCAACGGCTTCCCGCTGGAGCTTCTGACGGCGACGACCTTCCCTCGTTCGCAGGTCGAGGCCATTGCCGCCAATCTGAATGCCGTCGGGATCAAGACCAGCATCAACGAGCAGCAGTCCGCGGTGATGCGGACGAACTACATCGAAGGCAAGGCGCCCACGTACCTCTCGAGCTGGGGCGCTTACGGCATCGCCGATGCCGGTCTGGGCACCAGCCCGTTCTTCGGCGGCGCTGGCGACGACGTCGTGAAAGATCCGCAGGTGGTTGCCGACCTGAAGATCGCCGACACGACGCTCGACCGCGATGTGCGCAAGAAGCACTACGAGGCCGCACAGAAGCGGGTTGCCGAACAGGCTTACTGGCTGCCGCTGTGGGCCTTCAGCGTCAACACCGCGCAGGCGAATAACCTGTCACTGGATGTCGATCCGGACGAGTTCGTGCCGTTCTACAAGGCTGCCTGGAAGTAATCACCTCAAGTCCGGCCACCGATGGGATAGTATCCCGTCGGTGGTTCAGTGCAGCAAGTGAGGCGGAATGTATCGCTATATCCTGCGTCGGTCGGTATCTGGACTTCTGCTGATTCTGGCAGTGTCGCTGGCGACGTTCTTCCTGATGTTTGCGGGTGGCGATCCGGCAACGCGCATGGCCGGCGAGTCGGGCAGCGTGGCGGACATCATCCGCATCCGCGAAGCCTACGGGTTCGACCGCCCCATCATCCTGCAGTATCTGTCCTGGCTTGGCGGGTTCCTGACCGGTGACCTTGGCCGCAGCCTGTATTTCGACCTGCCGGTCTCGTCGATCCTGGTCGAGCGGATGTTCACCACCATGAGGCTCGGCGCCTGTGCCATTCTTCTGGCGGTTGCCATCGGTGTGCCGCTGGGTGTCGCAGCAGGTTGTCATCCGAATACGAAGATAGACAGATTTGCATTGCTGTTTGCGGTGGTGGGTCAGGCGATGCCGACCTTCTGGTTTGCCCTGCTGCTGGTGATTGCGTTCAGCGTGACATTCCCGATTCTGCCGAGTTCCGGCCTCGACAGCTGGAAGCATTACATCATGCCGATGGTGGTGCTGTCTTACTTCGCAGCGCCCGCCATCATGCGTCTCACTCGTTCGGGCATGATCGGTGTCCTCGATACCGATTATATTCGTACGGCGCGCGCCATGGGCATCGTGCCCCGCAAGGTGCTGATGAAATATGCCCTGCGGAATGCGTTGATCCCGGTGGTGAGCCTGGCGGCGGCGCAGTTCGGCTACATGCTGGCCGGATCGGTCGTGGTGGAAAGTGTGTTCGCGATCCATGGCGCCGGACGGCTTGCCTGGGAGTCGATCCTGCGCAGCGACCTACCGGTCATTCAGGCGCTGGTCCTGTGCTTCTCGCTTTTTTATATCGTGCTGACCTTCCTTGCGGATGTGGTCAATGCCTGGCTTGACCCCCGAATGAGGATTTCATGACCGCCGCGCCCGTAGCGTCCGCTGTCGGCGCCAAGCCCATCGTCACGCGCATCCTGCCGCGCTGGCGTCAGCATACCGGCTTCATGCTCGGCTTCTCCGTGCTGGTTGTCTTCGCACTGATGGCGATTCTTGCGCCGCTGCTGGCGCCTCACGATCCCTATGCCCAGGATCTGATGTCGCGTATGCGTCCACCGGTCTGGATGGAGGGCGGCAGCTGGGATCACCCGTTCGGGGCCGATCAGGTTGGCCGCGACTACCTGTCCCGCATTTTCTACGGGGCGCGTATCTCGCTCTTCGTTGGCCTGTGCGTCACGCTGCTTTCATGCCTGATCGGCACGACGCTCGGTGTCGCCGCCGGATATTTCGGCGGCCGGGTCGATACGGTCATTTCATTCCTGATCACGGCCCGCCTGGCCATTCCGGTGGTGCTGGTTGCCCTTGCCGTGGTGGCGCTGGTCGGATCCTCCCTGCAGGTGGTGATCGCGGTTCTCGGTTTGCTGTTATGGGACAGGTTCGCGATCGTCATGCGCGCCACCACCCAGCAGATACGCTCCGCCGATTTCATCGTGGCGGCCAAGGTCCAGGGGGCTTCCCATCTGCAGATCGTGGTGCAGGAAATTCTCCCGAACGTCGTCAACAACCTGCTGGTGGTGGCGACCCTGGAGATCGCGCAGGCGATCGTGCTGGAGGCTGCCCTGTCATTCCTCGGCATCGGTGTGCCTGCGCCGACCCCATCCTGGGGCCTGATGATTGCCGAGGGTCGTGCCGACGTCTTCTTCGATCCATGGCTGATTACCATTCCGGGCGCGTTCCTGTTCGTGCTGGTGCTGGCCACCAACATGACCGGCGACGGCCTGCGCGATCTCACCGCGCCAGAGGGCCGTAACCGATGAGTGCCACCGATACCTTGCTCGACGTCAGGGGATTGCGGGTCGATATCCCGACCCCCAAGGGCATACTGCATGCCGTCCGCGGCATCGATTTCGACCTTAAGCGCGGAGAAACGCTCTGCCTGGTCGGCGAGTCCGGTTGCGGCAAGTCGCTGACCGCGATGGCCCTGATGGGGCTGCTGCCGCGCAAGGCGCTGCGCACGGCCGACCGGCTTGAGTTCCAGGGGGACGACATCCTGTCGTTGCCGGAGAAGGCGTTCAATCGCCTGCGCGGCAACCGGATGGCGATGATCTTCCAGGAGCCGATGACCTCGTTGAACCCGGCACTGACCATTGGGCAGCAGCTGGTCGACGTTCACCGCCAGCACCGCAATGTCAGCACAAAGGAAGCCCGCGAACGTGCCCTGTTCCTGTTCGAGAAGATCGGCGTCAGTGCACCGGTGGAGCGACTGAAGCAGTATCCGCATGAACTGTCCGGTGGTTTGCGTCAGCGCATGATGATCGCCATGGCGCTGATGTGCGGCCCGCAACTGCTGCTGGCGGACGAGCCGACCACGGCACTGGACGTGACCATCCAGGCTGAACTGCTGCGCGTCCTGCGCAATCTGCAGGAAGAATTCGGCATGGGCATGATCCTGATCACCCATGACCTGGGCGTCGTGTCTCGCATGGCCGACAAGGTTGCGGTGATGTATGCCGGAGAGATCGTTGAGCGCGGCCACGTGCACCAGGTCTTCAATCGGCCGAGCCACCCCTATACCCGTGGCCTGCTGGAATGCCTGCCGATTCCCGGCCGCCACAAACACATGGCCCATCTGCCATCCATCCCGGGCGTCGTGCCGTCCCTGATCGGCGATCTGGCGGGCTGCGCGTTTCGCCAGCGCTGCCAATATGCCGAAGAGCGTTGCGGCGAGGCTGATATCGACTGGCAGCAACTGCCGGATGGGCAGGGCTACCGGTGCATCCTGCCGGTGAGTTCATATGGCGCCACCAGCGAGGTGTCGCGATGACACAGTCCGAAGCGCCTATTTTCGAGGTCAAAGCGGTCAGCCAGCAGTATCAGCTTGGCGGACATCTGTTCCGTCGCCGCTATCTGCGCGCCGTCGACGATGTGTCTCTGCAACTGCGCCGTGGCGAAGTGCTCGGGCTGGTCGGCGAGTCCGGGTGCGGCAAGACCACGCTTGCCAAGATCATGATGGGATTGATCCAGCCGACGGCCGGCGAAGTGCGCCTGAACGGCAAGCGGTTGGCCGATATTCCCCGGCTCGAAGTGGCCAGCCGCATCCAGTATGTTTTCCAGGATCCGTATTCAGCGCTGAATCCGCGGCACTCCATCGGCCGGATCATCGAGCAGCCACTCCGGATTCACGGTATCGGAACCTCTGCTGAGCGTGCGCAGAAGGCGCGGAAACTGCTGGATGTGGTTGGCCTGCCGCAGCGTCTGATCGACAGTCCGCCGAGCCAGTTGTCGGGTGGTCAGCGTCAGCGTGTTGTGATCGCGAGAGCATTGGCGCTCAGGCCGGACATTCTGGTCTGCGATGAACCGACATCGGCGCTGGATGTCTCGGTTCAGTCGCAGATCCTCAATCTTCTGCTCGATCTGCGGAGCGAGTTTGGCCTCACTTACGTATTCGTAAGTCATAATCTGGCCGTCGTCGAACATATGGCGACGTCTGTGGCGGTCATGTATCTGGGCCGCATCGTCGAGCAGGCCGCGACAGCCGAGCTGTTCGGAAATCCCCAGCATCCTTATACCCGCGCGCTGCTCCATTCGGTGCTGACGCCGGATCCGGGTGCCGGCATTCCTGATCTGGGGCTTGGTCGAACCGTGCCGAACCCGGCCAAACTTCCCACAGGCTGCCGTTTTCATCCGCGCTGCCCGGTGGCGGTTCCGGTGTGCAGTACCAAAGAACCGGCGCGCGGCAGAGGCGAACGCTGGGCCGAGTGCCACCTTGTGGAAGATTCGGCCAGCGCGGCGGCTTGAATGTGTAGGCAGCATTGCTGTCATAAGGAGTGAAAGCGTGAAGGTTATTACCGCGGCAGAAATTCGGCAGAGTCTCGACTGGGCTTCGACAATCCAAGTGCTCGAACAGGCTTTCATTCAGGACAGCAAGATGCCGACGCGACATCACCATGTGATGGCGGACGGGCCGGAGCCGCCGGTACATCTGCTTATGCCCGCTTGGATTCCCAATAAGTATCTCGGTGTGAAGGCGGTGAATGTTTTCCCGGCCAATGCAAAAGCCGGAAAGCCTGCCGTGTCGGGCGTGTATCTCCTGTTTTCCGGCGAGACAGGCGAGACTCTGGCGATCCTGGAAGGCGGTGAGCTGACGGTGCGTCGCACTGCTGCCGCCTCGGCCCTGGCCGCCCGTTATCTGGCGCGCAAGGATGCGAGCAGGCTGCTGATCGTCGGCACCGGGCGGCTGTCCAGGCATCTTGCCTTTGCCCATGCCGCCGTGCGGCCCATAAAGTCCGTGTCCGTCTGGGGCCGTAACCCGCAGAAAGCGGAAGAGGTGGCGCAGGAACTGCGGCAGGGCGGCCTGGAGGCCAGTGCAGTCACGGATCTGGAAACGGCTGTTGGCAACGCGGATATCGTCAGCTGTGCCACGCTGAGCACGCTGCCCCTGGTGCAGGGCGCCTGGTTGCGGCCCGGCACGCATCTCGATTTGGTAGGCGGCTTCACGCCGGCCATGCGTGAGGCGGATGACGAGGCAATCCGCCGCAGCGAAATCTTTGTCGATACCCGTGCCGGTGCAACCAAAGAGGCAGGCGATATCGTGGTGCCGCTGCAGACTTCGGTGCTTTCGGCGGATGGAATCCGTGGCGACCTGTTCGATCTGACCCGCAAGACGCATCCCGGTCGCACCCAGGACAGCCAGATCACGCTGTTCAAGTCGGTGGGTGTCGCGATCGAGGATCTTGCCGCCGCCTCGTTGGTTTACGAGAAGTCAGTGCTTTGTCCGGCCGCAGCCTAAATGTCACTGACGTCGCCATCATCGGGGGCGGCGTCATCGGCCTGGC
This sequence comes from Ferrovibrio sp., assembly GCF_019636075.1. Lineage (GTDB taxonomy): Bacteria > Pseudomonadota > Alphaproteobacteria > Ferrovibrionales > Ferrovibrionaceae > Ferrovibrio. The sequence goes on along the minus strand of NZ_JAHBYG010000026.1, from coordinate 43,024 downwards.
TTGTGCGCGTGTGCTGCAGCGTGCCGGGCGTCAGGTAACAGTCATCGACGCTAGCGAAGTTGGCCGAGGCTGTTCCTACGGCAATGCCGGCCTGGTTGCAGTCGACCACATCCTGCCGCTGGCGCGGCCGGATGTGCTCATGGGCGCGCTCGGCATGCTTGCTGATCCGCTGGGGCCTCTGCATCTGCGCTGGTCGGCGTTGCCTTCGCTTCTGCCATGGCTGATGCGCCTCGCTCTGGCATCTCGGCCCAGTGCGGTGAGCAATGGCACACAGATTCTGGCGAAGCTGCTCCGCGAAGCCGTTCCGGCCTGGAAGCATCTCGCCGTGGATGCCGGCGAGCCACAGCTATTCCGACATCAGGGATATCTCACCCTTTTCGAAACTGCAAAATCCGCCACGGCTGCCGAAGCGGAAAATCGGCTTCTCCGGCGGCATGGCATACAGTTCGAACCAGTTTCCGCGACTTGTATTCGCGCGATGTGTCCTGCCTTGAAGCGGGACATGTATGCGGGACGGTTTCACCCGGACGCCATCTACACGACCGACCCATTCGAACTGGTGCGGAGTCTGTACCGCAGATTTGTCGCCGATGGCGGTACTGTGATTGAAGGACAGCATGTTCGTGCGATTTTGACCGAGCCGGGATCAGCGACCGGCCTGAGGCTGGCAGATGGTGAGCTCAAGGCCGGTAGCATTGTCCTGGCTGCAGGAAGCGGCTCCGTGGATCTGGCACGCCCCCTTGGCGTGAAGGCGCCCCTGACCCGCGAACGCGGATATCATGTCATGGTGGATGAGGGCGAGATCCCCCTAAACATGCCCCTGCTTTTTGCCGAGCGCGGCTTTGTGGCCACACCGATGGCGACGGGTCTGCGACTGGCGGGGACAGTCGAACTGGGCGCCCGGGCACCAGACTGGAAGCGTGCTGACATTCTCCGGCGCCATGCGGAAGACCTATTTGACCGTCCGGGCTTGGCAGAGCAATCCCAATGGTTTGGCGACCGACCGACATTGCCAGATTACTTGCCGATGGTCGGGTTGGTGCCGGGTTGCAGGAACGTGACTCTGGCATTTGGTCATCAGCACTTGGGACTGACATTGGCGGCGGTGACGGCCGAACTGGTTGGTGACTTGGTAAACGGACGAGATCCGCGGGTCGATATTTCCGCGCTCTCGGTGAGCCGTTTCTGTTGATCAATGAGCTTGATCAGAATGAATGATAGACCCCTTGTCCTCTATGCTCTCGAACTTGGCATTGATGAGGTTATCCTGGATAAAGATTTTTGCGCTTAGCTGTTGCACTGATGCCATGGGGTATAACCCCGGCTCCGTGGACTGTTCCGCTTCTCCTGATCCTTATCATGAGGTTGTCGATCGTGCGGGCAGCGCGACGCAGAGAGCCCACGCCGCTCATGCGGCGCCGAGTCACCGGCCTGCTTGCATGCGCCCGTATGCAGTTTGAACTTGAACGCAGGTGCACCCCGGTTGGCATGATAGGATGGAATACTCCGCAGGAGGGAGTCTCATGCGCTCACCTGTACAGCCTGAAACCAGTGCCCCCCGTTTGATGTCCCTGGATGAGCTGGCGCGGTATCTCGGCGTCAAGCCAGACTCCCTGCCCAAACTGATCTCCACATTCAAGAAGATCCAGTTTCCGCAGCCACTGCCGCATTTTGGTCTCTATGACCGCAAGGTGATCGATCTGTGGCTCGATCGCCTCAGTGGCATCACACCGGACGGCCGCTACAATTTCCATCCGCCGGAATTCTTCAAAATCGGCAGCCGGTTTGCGCCGGTCCGGCAGACCGCCCGCGTGCCACGTGGACAGCGCAGCGACAATACCTACACGGTCGCGCAGGCGGTCGATGCCTACGCCGCGTATGCCAGAACGCATACGCATTCGATTACACGGGTGCAGTGGATCGCCAATGCCACGATCCTCCCGCATTTCGGACACCGCACCATCGAAAGTCTCACTGCGCCGGAAATCCGGGCCTGGCATGAAGGCATCGCCAACAGCCCCCGGGCCAAGCATGTCGCCTATGGCCAGCCAAGGGCCTATTACGGTCCGCCAAAAACACAAGAGGAGAAGCGGCGTCGCAAGATGACGGCGAACCTTCACCTCATGACGCTTAAAGCGGCGCTCAATCTCGCGTTTCGTGAAGGCAAGGTCAGCTCAGACGCAGTCTGGCGGGCGGTCCCCGCTTTCAGGAATGTCCACAACGTCAATGCCCGGTTTCTCACTCTGGAAGAGTGTCAGAAGCTGCTGCCGCTGCTCGAACCCGCCTTCCGCAGGCTGGCCCGCGCCGCCCTCTATACCGGTGCGCGCCTGATGGAACTGGTCAACCTGATTGTATCCGATTTCGATGCCAAGGCCGGAACGGTGCACTTCAAGCCAGGTAAAAACCTCAATGGCCGGCATGTCTTCCTGAATGAGGAAGGCATCCGCTTCTTTGCCGAATGCGTGCAGAACCTGCATCCGACCGATCTGATCTTCAGGCGCGGCGATGGCGAGAAGTGGCGGGCGACCGATCCGTCCCACCGGCTGAAAGATCCGCTCCGCGAGGCTGGTCTGCAGCACATGACATTCCATGCCTTCCGGCATACCTATGCCTCCATGATGATCCAGGCTGGTGCGTCCATTGCGGCTGTTGCCAAGAATCTCGGTCACAAACGCACCGACATCTGTGAGCGGTACTACACGCATCTGACGGATTCATTTATCGCCGGCGAGATCCGCGGAAAAATGCCGCTGCTGGATGTCCATTCCATCGATGCCTGATCTGGCTGGTATCTGCACGGTGATGCCGGCGAAGATGATGCTCCGAGTGGAGCAAAAAATGGTGATGGGCTCCGGGCGGGTCCGCCGCCATCCCCATCCCGCACTCGATCCGCCCCAGCGTGCGGCGTCTCCTGCGGTCCCCGCGCTTGGTGGGTCCGGGTCCCCGTACTCAGCCGGCGGCTGCCGGCGGGCCTTCGAGATCGGCAATCTTCTGAAACTCGGCCAGGATCTCCTGATGCCACTGGGCGAGGTAACGCACGACTTTGGCATTGCCGAGCAGGCGTCCCAGGTAGCCCCTGACCAGTACAAGATCCAGATGGTCGGTGCCGTAGCTCTGCTCGGCGATCTTGAGCTCGCGGTCAAGATTCCCGGCCTCCCGTTCCATCAGTGACAGCTGCTCGCCACTGAGCCCCCTGGTCGTGCGCGGCTTCCGTCCAGCCACCAAATGGGTCGCAGGCGTCGCCGCCACCAGCGACCGCACATAGCCGATGGTGAACCGGTTCATCGCGATCATGATCTCGGCAGCCTCGATCTGGCGCATCGGCACCATCTTCTTGAGCTCCCAAAAGGCATTCAGCGCGATATGCCGGTCTTTCAGCAGCTCAGCGGCCTCCGGACAGATGCCATCGAGCAGGCGCCGCTTGCGCTTGATGCTGCCGACATCGACGTTCAGGGCGCTAGCGATGCGCTCCTCAGATGCGCCACGCTCAAGCGCCTTCAGGATCATCCGGTGCTCCTGGATGATCGCCAGCCGGTTGACGCGCCTGTTGTAGGTAAAGGCCTCGTCATCCGTTGAAATCAGGCAGTCGACCTCGCGCTCGCCCATTTCGTGCAGAATGTCGAGCCGCAGATGTCCGTCGAGCAGCAGGTATTTACCGCTTTCCCGGCGGTCGCGGGCGACCACAGGAGGTTCCACCAGACCAACCTCGCGGATGGAGGAGGCGATCTGACCATATTTGGCACTGGCGCGGACCTGCTCCGTTACCGGATGCAGCAGCCGGATGTCAGTAATGGCAATGCGGTGCCCCGTGGGCTCGAAACCCACCGCAATGGGATGTGCATGCATAAGGTCACGCATTCCAGATTCCTTGTCCGCCAAGCAGCCGGTCGGCGAGATTCTTGGGCAGCGTATCCAAGGCTTCCGCCCGCAGCAGGGTGACGAAATTCTCATCAGTGAACAGTTTGCGCACTGCTTCGGTGACGAATATGAGCCGATCGCGGGTTGCTTCCGCCTTGCGCACCAGCAGACGTTTCTTTTCGGCGTCATCCTTATAGGCGCGCAGCAGCGCATCTGAAGTGACCAGACCAGTCCGGTGGTAGCTGCCGCGCAGACCTCTGCCGCGGCGGCGGCGGTTTTCGATCAGGCGCTTGGCCATCAAAAGGCGCCGGCCGCGCAGCTGGTGCGACTCATAGGCCTTCTGCAGGATCTCCTGCACGCCGGCGTCATCGGACTCCGCGATCGAGACCGCGACGCTGACGGGGATGAGGCCTGCCTCGACCGAGTGGAGCAGCCGGGTCTCGTCATTCTCCAGCAGCCGGATGACGCCCTTGGCATATTCCACCGTCAGGCCCGTCTTGGCGGCGATCTCCGCGTCACTATACCCGCGCTGCTTCATGCCCTCGATGTCGCGCAGGAGGTCGACGGATCTATGCTGCCGGCGGGCCAGGTTCTCGACCAGGCTCATGACCAGCGAGTCCTCCTCGCTGGCTTCCACCACAATCGCGGGGATCTCAACCTGTCCCAGTGCCTGATAGGCTTCCAGGCGTCCCTGCCCGCAGACCAGATCATAGCGCGTGCCGTTGTCACGACAGATGACAGTGATCGGGCGCTTCAGGCCCAGCAGCGCGATGTTGTCGGTAATCTCGCGGAAAACCTTGCGATTGCGGACACGCGGATTGACAACCGTGATCTGGTCCATCCGGATCATCTGGATCTGGGGCGTTCTCTCAGGAAGCATTAGGCCACCTCCAGAAGCTGGGCGCGCATGGCCATGGTGTACAGGTGTTCAAGATCGTCGAATCGGTAGGAATCGAATGACAGGCCGTTGTCCTGCGCCAGCCGTAGTTTCGGTCCAGCCATATCAAGGCGCGGCAGGAGGTAATAGTCGAGCGGCTGGCGGTTCAGCTCGTCCATGCGGACGGCCACCGTAATATCGGGCCGCAGACTGGTATCGAAGCGGACATGCCAGCGCAGCGAGCCAGCCCAGGTTTCGCGACAGCGCGAGATCACCACGGAGGCAGTGAACTCGCGATTGACCAGAAGCAGGTCGGTTTGTGGATCCCTGGTGGTTTCTCCACCTACCCGGGTAATCTCAGCGACCGTATCATCCACAATCGTGCGATGCATCTGCCGTAGAATCCGGTTGATCTCGACATATTCGTAGTCCCGCTCAGGGCGGAAGCCGATCAGATGATAGGCGCGCAGCAGGCTGCCGAAGCGCATCCGGTAGGCACTGCTGGACGGCAGCCGGTCGGATTCATCGATAATCAGGCCGGAGAGATAGCCGTTCTTATCGAATATGCCTTTGAGAAGGCCCAGCATCTCGTCATCTGACAGGCGCTCGGAACGCGCGATGATGCGCGACTGAGCCGCGTGGAAGAGGTCCTCCTCCACCAAAGGATCAAAGACGCCATTGGCTCTGACCCACATCGCCGGCGCGTTTTCAATGCGTCTCCCTTTGAGCTTGCACGACACGTGGTTCCACACGTTGTTGCCAATGTACTTCTCATTGATCAGGACCTGATGCACGGTGCTTCGGTTCCACGGGCGACCGAGATCGGTGCGCAGACCGCGCAGATTGAGCGCAGCAGCAATGTCACGTTCTGAGCGGCCCTCATTGACAAAGGCGTGGTAGATCCAGCGTACGGCCTCCACCTCCTCGTCTGGGCCGGGCACCAGAATCACCCGGTCGGTCTGAATGCTTTTATGCTCTCCGCGCGTCAGCTCGCCTTTACGCTCGCCATTCTGGTCAATGAGCATCCGGCGCAGCCCGTAGCCGGCCGGTCCGCCCTGTCGATAGCCCAGTTCAATGAGATGGCATTGCCCGGAAAACACCTTGACCGAGAGTTCCCGGCTGTATTCACCGGCCATGGCGCGCTTCACGCCTTTGACAATCGTGGAAACCGGGCTGCCGTCATTTTCAAACTGTTCGGCGCAGTAAATCACCTGGATCCCGGCGCGCCGGCACAGGTATTCGTAGTAGGCGCTCTCATCGGCATCCTGGAAGCGGCCCCAGCGACTGACGTCGTATACAAGAATTGCTGAGAAATCTGCGGTGCAGTTCTGAACATCACGAATAAGATTCTGTAGCGCGTCGCGCCCTCCCAGGCTCAGTCCGCTGCGGCCTTCGTCAGCGTATGTCCTGACGACTTCGTAGCCTTTGCGCAGCGCGTATTTTTGAATGACGTCGGCCTGATTTTGAGTTGAATATTTCTGGTGCTCGGTGGACATTCGTACGTACTGGGCGGCACGCACCAGACTGGTAAACGCGCCCGGTTTATCCAGATTGAGGTCTGCTGTTTCAGTGAACATGGCGAGCCATTTCGTGGCGGAAAACCGTGACCTGATGCGCGTCCTAGGATCGAGAATTCTGGGTTGAGCCGATCCAGATGCGCTGAAGTACCGCATGTTAGTACTGAGGTGCGGAATGTGGTTTCAAAAGACGGGCAATGTTTTTCCGGGAAAAGCGAGTCATGTAACCGCGACTCTGTACGCGAGCGCGATTTCCCAGGCGCTTCGGCATGAACTTGGAGAGACCCAGAATTCGGTGAAGATCGTCGCTCGGTGGACGGGTGCGAGCGAGCGCACGGTCAAGAACTGGTTTGCGGCGCGGTGCGGGCCGAGCGGAGAGCACCTAATCTCACTCGCCCAGCATTCGTCCGACGTACTCGAGGTCTTTCTCCTCTTGTCCGGGCATGAGCATCGGATCAGGGCGGCGCGGCTCGACTTGATAAGGGCAAAACTGGGCGAAGTGTTCGAATTGTTGGACTTTCCCGCCAATACGAAGGCTGGGGGCGAAAATTAGGGCGAGGGCGCCTTTCCCTGATAATTCCCTGATGACACCAATCGGGCATAAGCCATATTCTTCATTAACCTATTGATTCGAGCCGAGAACTCGGCGTTGCAATGCGGAAAAATCATCAAAAAAACCAAAAGTCCCAGTATTTGGGCCGGAACAGGGAATTGGGGGCGGAGAACAGCTAGCTCCTGACTGCCACCTCCGCCACTTTCCTTTCTCATCCTAACGTCCATCACCCTTCACCAGCCGCGTGCGCACGCTGCTGCTGCGGCCCTCGGCGTCGATTACACTGATGCGGAAGAAGCCGGGGCCGGAGGGCAGCCACTCGGCATTGTTGCCCTGACTGCGGCTTGCGAGCGGCGCGCCATCCACATACCAGCGCAGCGGCTGTTTTCCGCGCGCCTCCAGCACAACGCGGTCGTTGCCATCGGCGGGCAGGGCGAGTTCCACTTGCGGCGGTGGAAACAGGATACGCGGCCCCTCGGCAATCACGCTGCCATTGCGCTGGAAGTTGCGCAGGGCCTGCGGCGGCAAGCGCGGGGACGGTGCCTGTGTATCATGCGGCTCTGAATCTGGCAGAGGAGCTATATCGCTGCTGCGGCCGTCGATGATATCGAAGGTGTGGAACATGATCGGCGCCGCCGTATTGCTGCCATAGGCGCCGGGCCGTGGCGTGCCATCGGGCCGCCCCACCCAAATTCCCACCACATGGCTGTCGGTATAGCCGATGGCCCAGGCATCGCGGAAACCATAGGACGTGCCGGTCTTGTAGGCGACGCGATCGGCGAGATTATTGGCGATACCCTGAATGCCCATCGGGCGGGGTGCGTTGGCTAGGATATCGCCGACCTGGCGCGCAGCGGCAGGGCGGACAAACATGTGGGTTGCCATTGCCGCGGCTGGAATCGCCGGGTCGCTGGCGGATAGCGGACGATACTGCCCATTATCGGCCAGCGATGTATAAAGCCCCACTAAGTCACGCAATGTCATGCCTACGCCGCCCAATGCAATCGCAAGGCCGGGCGGTTCGTTGGGCTGATGCAGTGCCATTGTAACGCCGAGGGTTTGCAGCGCGGCCGTGAATTGTCCGGGCCCAAGCCGTTCCAACACCGCAACGGCGGGGACATTGAGAGATTGCTGCAACGCTGCACGCATGGTGATACGGCCCTGGAATTGCCGGTCGAAATTGCGCGGCAGATACGTGCCGAAGCGGGTGGGGCGGTCGTCGATCACGGTGTCGGGGTGGATGTCTCCAGCATCGAATGCCATGGCATAGATGAACGGCTTCAATGTGGAACCAGGCGAACGGATGGCCATGGTCATATCCACCTGGCCTTGCGGACCGGCGAAATCATGGTGGCCCACGGCTGCCAATATGCGGCGACTGGGTATTTCCGCGACCAGGATGGCGATTGTGGCTGGGTCGGGAAACCAGCCGGCCTCTTGGCGGGCAAGTTGTTCCAGCTTGCGTTGCAGGCTGGCCTCCAGGCTGGTGCGGATGATGGGCGGTGCTGCGTTGCGCCGGGCTTCGGCCGATGCCAGATGCGGTGCATTGAAGGGCAGGGCCTGGCGCTCTCTGGGCAGCGGCTCTGCCTTTGCCCAGGCTGCTTCTGCGCTGCCGATCATGCCGGCTTCCGCCAGGCGGGTCAGCACTTGCGCGCGCCCGGCAAGGGCTGCTTGCGGATTGTCGATCGGCCGGCGCAGGGTAGGTGATTGCGGCAAGGCGATCAGCAGGGCGGCTTCGCCTAGGCTGAGAGAAGCCGGAACCTTGCCGAAGAAAATCCGGCTGGCCATATGCACGCCCTCGATATTGCCGCCAAACGGTGCGAGGGTGAGGTACATCGAAAGGATATCGCGTTTGGAATAGCGCAGTTCGAGTTGCAGGGCGCGCAGGCTTTGCTCGACTTTGCCACGCCATCCGCGCCGGGGTTTGTGCAGCAGCCGCGCCACCTGCATGGTGATTGTGGAGGCGCCCGACACGATGCGGCCGGCAGCGAGATTGCTGATGGCTGCCCGCCCGATTGCCAGTGGATCGATGCCGAAATGCCTGTGAAAACGCTGATCCTCATAGGCCAGCAGAAGCGCCAGGTATTGCGGGTCCACTGCATCGGGATCGACCTGCAGGCGCCAGATACCTTGGGATGTCGGCAGATAGCGCAGCGCTTCGCCATGGCGATCAACCACCAGCCGGCTGCTATCGTCGTAACGGCTGGTATCGGGCGGTAGCAGGCGATCGAGCGCAGCAACGGCAAGAAGCAGGCCTAGGCCGGCCGCGAGCGCCAGCTTTAGCCTGCTTCTGCCTTTTGCCGTGCCGATCACGCGGCTCACTTATTGCTGCCTCACAACGGTGCGGCCGGTGGCCGTGCGGGCCATGCGTTCCGGCCTGTACATGTCTTCCACCGTGGCAGCCGGCAGAGTGAAGTCGCCGACGGTAACGGCGCGCACAACATAGGCAAAGCGGAAATCCCGCCCCGGCTTAAGCACGCGATTGCGCCAGGAATCCTCGCGCTCATAGAAGAATGAATAGCGATTATATCGGGGCTGGTTGTTGAGATCGAAGGCGGCCACGAAGCGGTCGTCGCGTCGCTCGGCCAATTGCGGCAGCGATATGGCGCCAATCCAGGGATAAGGCACCGGCGCGTCGCTTTCGGTCAGCGGCGGGCGGATGATGGTTTCTATTTCCCAGCCCGCCGGCAATAGATCGGCCAGTACGGCCTGGTGATACAGGTTATCCTGAACGCTGCCATCCAGCACGATCACCAGCCGATCATGGCGACGGATCGCCTGAGGATCGGTGGGATCGATGCGCTGGCCTTCCGCGTTATACACGGTTTTGTTCAGCGTGAAGCCATTGCGCAGGGCGGGCGATGGGGCATTGGGCGCGCCATGCACCACCAGGCTGCTGGCGATTTCGCTGGCCGAGCGGTTGACGATGCGATATCCGCCGCCGATGGCCTGTATTGCGGGCGAAAGGCTGAAGGCGGCGACATTGCTGCGCAGGTGTTCGGTGCCGTTAGCGTCTATACGGATTTCGGTGTTGCGTTTGGCAGCAGTGGCGGCACGCAATAGCCAGGCTTTCTCCTGGGTGCTCAGCCGCTCCACGCCATAGCTGTTTTGCGCGATCTTGTCGTAGAACGGCGTGGCTGCTGCGGCGCCCAGGCTTTCCATGGCAAGCGTTGCGAAAACGGCTTCGTTGCGCAGGAAGGTGCCGTAAAAAACGCCCTGCGCTTCTCCCACCAGGCCGAGGCCACGGCGGAAGATTGCCTGGGCCTGATCGCGTTCACCGGCAAGGCCTAGTGCGGCTGCAGCGAAGCCGGCGGCAATCCCTGAGCCGGAATTTTGCAATTCGGCCAACTGGCGCTGCAGCATGGCGCGTTGCGGATCGCCATTGCGGGCCAACAGATAATGCGCATAGGCGCGGGCGCGGAAATGGCTGGCCCGGGCCTGGTCGCCATAACCGAAAATATCGTAATCCAGGCTATCGCGATCACTGGATATCAGGCTGAGCAGGAATTTTTTCGAGCGCTCCAATGCCTGATCGGGCACGATATAGCCGCGTTCGCGGGCCTGCTGCAAGAAATCGATCGTGTAGGCGATCAGCCAGGAATCCGCCCCACGATCATTGATCCGCCACAGGCCGATGGCGCCGGTTTCATCCTGCCTGTCCAGTATGGCGTCAATGGCTTGTTGTACGCGGCGACGGATTTGCTCGGACTCAGCCTGCGTGGCAGCCCCCAGCAATCCGAAATCCTCGAAGCCCAGCAGCGGTTGAGCCACGCTGGTTAGTTGTTCGGTACAGCCATAGGGATAGCGGTAAAGCGATTGCAGCAGGCTGGCCGCGTCGATACCGCGCGTGGTGCTGAAGTTCACCGATATCTTGGCACTGCCGGGGCGGAACGGCGCCAACAATTCAGGCCCTAGTACCAGAGCCTCCCCTGGTGTCAGCATACGCTTGTGCTCCAGTGTGACCGGATAATGCGCTGAACGGCTTTCGATCTGCCATTCGCGGTTGAAGGCCAGACCGTTCGGACCGCTCACCGCCAGTTTGATCGTTCCGATGCCGATCTCGTCGGCATTCAACGCAAACGTGGCCTGATGGGTTTCTCGCGCCGCCAGCGGCTGTACGAGCTTTGCCTCGCCATCCAGACGTACCGCGCCGTTGGCAGAAACCGTAAAGCTGTACGTGCCATCCGGCGCGTCCACATTCTGGGCAAATAGGGTCATGCGGGCCTTGTCGCCCGGTGCCAGGAAACGCGGGAAATAGGCATCGGCCACCAGCGGATAACGCACCCGCAGCCTGGCTTCGCCCTTGCCGACCTGGCTGGCATTATAGGCGACGGCCATCAACCGTACCTGGCCGACAAAATCCGGTAGTTCAAAGTCCACGCTGGCCTTGCCGGTGGCATCCACCTCAACGGGGCCTGAAAATAATGCCAGCGTTTTGGTCGGCACGGTTTGTAGACCGGCACCACCCACTTCGTCGCCGCCATGGCGCACGCGACCGGCTGGCCCGGCCTGCCCATCCAACAGCCTTCCGTAATCATCGCGCAGATCCAGGCCAAGACGGCGTTTGCCGAAATAGAAGTCAACTGGATCGGGCGAGGCAAAACGGGTGAGCGATAGCACGCCTTCATCCACGGCGGCGATGGTGAGGGTGGTTTTGCTGCCTGGTGCAAGATTGCTGATCGATACAGGCACACGCAGCCTGCTTTGCGGCAGGGCCTGGTCCGGCACCGCCATCGCCACAGCTACCTGGCGTGCGGCATTGTCGATGGCAAGCCAGCTCAATCCGATGGCGCGCACCGGATCGCGGGCCGATCCGCCTTTCAGGGGACGCACGGCGTCCACCAGTACATAGGCACCAGCCCCCCAATCGGCGGTTACAGGAACCTCCACCTGGGCGCCTTCGGCCGGTAGCGATATATTCTGCGACCACAGGATGCGATTGGTTGCCACCATCACCAAGGCTTCGCCGGCAAAAGACGCTTTGATCGCCAGCTTTGCCTTCGCGCCGATCGGATAGCTGGCCTTGTCGGCGGAAACAGCCACCTTGTCGGGGATTTCGTCGTCAGGCGAGGAATTGCCATAGCCTGAGGCGAAGCGATAACTGGCGGCGGCATTGCCGGCCGGATCGTCGCCGGTTTTGTCTTCCACGGTCAGGCGGTAACGGCTCCAGGAATCGGTGACGAAACGCACTTCCTGCAAGGCATCGTTTGTCAGAGACCATTCACCGCTTTTTACGGTTTCCAATCGCACCGATATGCGATAGGTCCAGCGACCGCGGCGTTCGTCGCGATACCAGATGTAATCCCATATTTCACGTTCAAGCCGCCATGCAACATTCTGCCGCGCGATCTGCCTGCCTTCGCCGTCGAAAGCGGAAACCGACAATACAGCCTCGGCTTCATTGGCAACTTTATTGTCGTCGAAGCCCGGTTTGATGCCGAGGAAGCTCTGGCGGTGGCGCACCGGCAGGCTCAAGCGCTCTTCGGTGGCGCGGCCGCCCGGCTCATAAACGCCGAAGCTTGCGATCGCGCGCAATGGCCATGTGGAGCCCAAATTCTGCCGCGATAATTCTATTGTCGCTCGCCCATCCGCATCGGTGGCATCCGCCGCCAGTTTGGCCAGTACATCCTCGAACGGGTCGTCATGACGACCGATCTGCCAGCCGCGCCATTGCGGGAAGGCATTGGCATCGCGGGCGATCCGCAATTCACCGAAGCTTTGCAGCCCGGATGCCGGTGCGCCGTATAGCCATTGTGCTTCGAGCTGCAAGGCCGGCGGATTGGCGGGGGTGTAGTTTGGTTGGTTGATACTACCGCGCACTGCCAGGCGCTGGGGTACGAAATCCTGTACCTCGAAGCTGAGGCGACCGATCGGTTTGTCGGTGGGGTCGGCAAAAGCCAGCGCGGTCCACAGGCCGCGTGCGGCGCCAGGCGGCAATTCGCTGGATAAATGCACACCGCCGCCAGCATCGGGCTGCAGCGTATGGCGTCGGAACTCGGCGCCGTTGGGTCGCTGGATCACCAGGGTGATCGGCGAGGCCAGGGCGTCGGATGTGTCGCGGCGCATCATTGCCGAAAGATGCAGGGTTTCGCCGGGGCGGTAGATGCCACGATCGGCATAGAGAAAGGTGGCCAATGGTCGCAATGCGGCCTGGCCCGATACGCCGCGATCCGACAGATCGAAAGCAGGGCGGTTCAAATCGAGGAAGGCGAAGGCACCTTCCTTGCCATAGGCGAACACGGCTTTGGGTCGGTTGCCATCCAGCCCTTGCAGCAGGCTGCGTTCGAACCGCACGCGGCCATCCTTGTCGGTGATGGCGCGGCCTAGATCGCTGCCATTTTCGGCAATGAGCGCGATATCCAGGCCGGCTATCGGTTTGGCGGTATCGTAGGAGCGCGCTTGCAGATGCAGGCCATCCTCGCCCTGAAGCACGGTGAGGCCGATATCGGTTTCGATCAGCCAGCGTGTAACCGGGCCATCATAGCTGGACATATAGCGGCGTTTTGCGGCCTCTCCGTCCTCTTCCATCATCAGCAGATAGGCGCCAGGACGGCGTTCAGGCAGAATCTGGGTCAGCGGGAAACTCGTGATGCTACGAGTGTCGCCGCGATTTTCCACCGCCATCGTACCGTCCCAGACAACATAGCCGCCGCCAGCAAGCAAGCGGCCGGTGCTGAAGTCGTAATCGTAATAATCGTCGTCGTCGTCGTCAGCACGATTGTTAGGGGTGGCTTTTTTCTTTGCCCGGTGTTTGGGCCAATCGCGCATCAGTTTGGCGTCGTTCACGCGCACCACGCGCAGGCGCACGCGATCCACATTTTTGGTTTCGATGGCAATGCCTGTGGCGCCGACCTGGGGCAGGATCGAGCCGGAGCCGGAGAAGGCGACCAGTTTTTCCTTGTCGGGCAGATTGAAGTCTATCCGCAGCTTGGTTTCGGCAGATGTCTGGGCGCCATCGGCGGCAGGCAAACCGGCAGGCAGCACAAGATCAAGAATGGCAGTATTGTCTGGCCAGCCTGACAGGCAGAGGGTTTGCTGTTGCACCTGCATGCCCAGCTTTTCCACATGCGCCGCCTTGACCCGTCCCTCATAGCTTGCCGCCTTGGCCAGCGGCCGGCTGAAATCCAGACAGACCTGTTCAACGGGCCGGAACGGGCGGCCGAAGGGATCCACCTGATTGCGCAGCGGATTGTCGCGTTCGACAGGTTTGCGGGTAAGGCTATAGCGCAGATATTCGAAGGGCTCGGCGCTGGCTGTCCCGCCGGATCGGTTGGCCTGCTGCAGGCCAAGCCAATATCCGCCGCCTGTAGCAGCCAAAAGCAGGGCAAAGAGGATGAAGGCTGCTGCAGCGGTTTTTTTCATTTTATTACCATAGGTGGTGATTCTTGGGTTTTAAGCTAATAATATTCTACTTATTTTCAGCTTATGGGCTATGAAATTATATTTCATGAGAACTTAAATGAAACAGGAATTTGCCATTATTTCGTCAAAATATCCCGCATCGGTTGCGTCTTTTTTAGGGCCGGCTTGGCGCTCAAGTAGCACAGCCCCTCAACGCAGGGCTTTGCGGGTTGCCTGGGTTAGGCCGCTGGCCAGGCCCTTGGCCAGGCAGAGATAGCCGAAATCGTTATGATGCAGGCCATCGGGGCCGACCTGCTGGGCCAGCACCATCTGGCCGCTATCCACCCAGTGTTTCATGATGGTGAAACGGCGGAACAGGCCGATGCCGTTTTGCTGCGCGGCCTTGCCGATCATTATCTGCATGGCTTGATGATCGGCGTCGCCCAGCACCAATGGCGCGTATTGCAAATCCACCAACACGATATCGGCACCAATCGCGCGCAGGCGGTTCAGGCCATCCTGCAGCGGCGCAGCGAAAGCGGCGATGCCGTTATTGCGCAGGATGGCGTTGGTGCCGAATTGCCAGATCACCAGATCGGGTTGCGCATTGGCCACATCGGCCTCGAAGCGCTCCAGCATTTGCGGAATCTCTTCGCCATTGCGGCCCCGGTTCAGCACTGTCACTTGCAGGCCAGGCAGATATTTCGGCCATAATCGCGCCAGCTGCGCCGGGTAGCTATGGCCCGGCAGGCTGGCACCGGCGCCGGCAGTGGAAGACGATCCGATGGCCACCACGGTGACCGGCTTGCCCGCGGCGAATTTCGCCGCTACGTGCGGCAACGGCGCTTGCAGGGCGGTGAGGGCAGCGGGGGTGTCGCATTGCGGCTTGCCTGACTGGGATGCGCTGGCCCGGCTTTCGCCGGCCGGCATGCAAAGACCCAGTATCAGCAGGGCGCCGATCCAGTGCGGGCTGAGTATCATCATGCCGCGATGGATCATTTCCGCGCCATTGCCACGGCGCGCTGGATCATCTGCGCCAGCCCGAGCGCAAGGCAGCGATTTTGCATTTCGGCTTCGCGCATCTGCAATTCGGTGTTGTTGGTGCTGCCATCGAAGCGGCCATTCTCCGACCAGTACAGCATGATCTCATAGCGCGGAAACAACGGCACATTCTCGCGTTCGGCAATCAACGCCATGTAATTGTTGATGGCCCGGGCATCCACCAGTGCGGAAAGCCGCGGCCGGTATTGCGGCCCCACCAGCACCACGTCGATATTCGCGGCGCGCAATGCTTGCAAGCCATCCATCAGCGCTTCGCCGAAGGTGTTCACATCGGTCTGCCGCCCGGCTTCCACGGCACCGGTCTGCCATAGCACGAGATCGGGCCTGGCTGGGATGATATCGGTGGCGATCTTGCGGCGCATCTCCTGCGTCGATTGCATACGCTGGGACAGATTGACGATGTCGAGCGACCGGCCGAGCAATAGAGGCTGCAAAGCCTCGGGCAGGCCGGCGATATAGGTGCGCGGCAGGCCATGGGTTGCCTCGCGCATCGACGAGGAAGTGCCCAGCACGAACAGTCGCACCGGTTCGTCGGTTTTCAGCCGCGCGGCCAGATTGTGTAAGGGCGCATCCACATAATGCAGGCTGTCTGGCGAGGCGCAGCGCTCTGGCATGGTCAGCAGGGGCTGAGCCTGGCCGGGCAGCGCGAATGCCAGCAGGGGCAACAGCAGCAGGAGGGAAGCCAAGCGCATCATTCGGCCGCCTTTGTCGGCATGGAACTGCCGGAGCGTGAGGATGGGGGAACGGTTTCGGCTTTCTTGTACCAGGTCATCAACTCAGCCAGGCCGATCAGCAGGGCGATGCCGCCGAAGCTGACGGCGAATTGCATCGCATAGCCGGGATGGAATTCGACCAGGATGAATTGCGCGGCAAACGACAGGAAGATGCCGGCGCAGAAGACATGCAGCGAATGCCGGCCGCACAGGATGATCGGCCGCGCGATGCGCCAGTCGAACCACGCCGCCTGCGGTTTCACCAACAGCGCGATGCCATAGGCCAGGCAGAGGAAATGCAGCAGGCGCAGAACATCCTGCTCGGTCTTGTCCACCGGATAGAGAATCAGCTTCAGCCAATCCGGCACATAGGCGCCCCAGGGCGGATAATGCCAGGTGGCCACGATGGCAAAGGAAAAGATCAGATAAAGCGCGGCAATGGCCAGGGTTGGGCGCTTGGGCAATTTGCGCCAGGGCGCCTCGTGCCGTTTCAGCGCACACCAGGCGCCCAGCAGAAACAGGAATTGCCAGGCCAGCGGATTGAAGAACCAGCCGCCTTCCGGATGGGCCGGAAAATTCCAGTGCGTGCGCTGCACCACGGCCCAGAGCAGCAGCGAGGCGGCGAGCAGCCGGTTAGGCCAGCGCTGCAGGATCGGCAGCAGGAAGGGGAACACGAAAAGCAGCGCGATATACAGCGGCAACACGTCCATATTCGCCGGCTTGAAGCGCAGGATGATGGCTTGCAGCAACAGGATATGCGGCGCATCGAACAGATCGGCGATACCCATTTCCTCGGCGAAAACCGGATTGAACCGGCTGCTCACATAGGCGATATGGGTGATGAAGATCATGAACAGGAAGATATGGGCGGTGTAGATCTGCCAGACCCGTTTCCACACTCGCGCGAAGGTGACGACATAGCCGGATCGTGCCGGCAATCCGCCATAGGCCAGCATCACCGAAT
Organism: Ferrovibrio sp.; assembly: GCF_019636075.1. Lineage (GTDB taxonomy): Bacteria > Pseudomonadota > Alphaproteobacteria > Ferrovibrionales > Ferrovibrionaceae > Ferrovibrio. Next base: position 26,139 of record NZ_JAHBYG010000026.1, on the reverse strand, counting down.
AGCCCGAGATGAATACGAAAATCTCGGTCGCATCCGAGAAGCCGTAATTCCGGTTGGAAATCCAGCTCACCACATTGTTGGGGATATGGTTCAGGAAAATGAACAGCAGCGAAAGGCCGCGAAAGAAATCCAGCCGCAGATCGCGCTCCGGCTTTACCCCGGCTGAAAGCGGGGCGCTGCGCGGCGGCGTGGCCGGTTCAGGGCTGCGGACAGGTTTCATCACGCGCCAGAATGGCGCAAATCGGCCGGCCGATAAAGTGGAAGCGCGATGCGCTTGCCAGGGGTGTTGCGGGTTAGAACGGCAACCCCACGTAATTCTCCGCCAGCGCCGTTTGCGCCGCGTCGGATTGCGCCAGGTAATCCAGTTCGGCGCGTTGGATGCGGCGGTCGAAACCGGCGCTTTCCGGGAAGATATGCAGCGTGGCTGTCATCCACCAGGAGAAGCGTTCGGCTTTCCAAACCCGGCGCAGCGCGCGGGCGGAATAGCCGTCGATCCCTGCCTTGGATTTCTCCTGGTAATAATCGCGCAAGGCCTCGGCCAGATAGAATACATCGGAGGCCGCCAGATTGAGGCCCTTGGCCCCGGTGGGCGGCACGATATGGGCAGCGTCGCCGGCCAGGAACAGCCTACCGAAGCGCAAGGGTTCGGCCACGAAGCTGCGCAGGGGGGCGATGCTCTTTTCGATCGAGGGGCCGGTTTGCAGCGCTTCGGCGGTTTCGCGCGGCAGCCGGCGGCGCAATTCGTCGTAGAAGCGATCGTCGGACCAGTCTTCCACCCGATCGTCGAGCCGGCATTGCACATAATAGCGGCTGCGGCTATGCGAGCGCATGGAGCAGAGCGCGAAACCGCGTTCGTGGTGGGTGTAGATCAGTTCTTCCGATACCGGCGGCCTGTCCACCAGCACGCCCAGCCAGCCGAAGGGATAGACCCGTTCGAATAGCTGGATCGCGGCCTGCGGTACGCTGGTGCGGCTGATGCCATGATAGCCGTCGCAACCGGCGATGAAATCGCAGCGCAATTCATGCTGCACGCCGTCCTTGCGGTAGAGCAGGCGGGGATGATCGCCATCGAAATCCACCGGCTGCACATCCTCGGCTTCGTAAACCGTGCGGGCGCCGCAGGCAGCGCGGGCATCCATCAGATCGCGGGTCAGTTCGGTCTGGCCGTAGATGGTCACGGTCTTGCCGGTGCGCTGGCGGAAATCGATGCGATGATTCTCGCCGCCGATGGAAAGCAGCGTGCCGTCATGGATCAAGCCCTCGCGGTGCAGCCTGTCGGCGCAGCCGGCCTGTTCCATCAGGTGAACGCTGCCTTGTTCCAGCACGCCGGCGCGGATGCGGCCCAGCACATATTCTGCGCTGCGCTGCTCCAGGATCACGCTTTCGATACCCATCCGGTGCAGCAATTGCCCGAGCAGCAAACCGGCCGGGCCGGCGCCGATGATGCCGACCTGGGTGCGTCCCGCCTGTGTGGACATGGATTCCTCCCGCTTTATGGCGCCAGATTATCCCCGGGCGGGCCGGACGGGCGATGGACAAAAGCGCCATTCGATAGGATTATCCAAACATGTCTCGCAGACCGCTCATAACCGTTCAGCCGCCCATCCCAACCTTCGGGCTGTATGGCGAGGGGCTGAAAAATCAGCATGAATCTTGGCTCCATAGCGAGTCCATCGCGGCCCGCTCGGCCCTGCATGATTGGGAAATCCGGCCCCATCGGCACCGGGATTTCTTTCAAATTCTATACATTGGCTCGGGCTCGGCGGAAGCCCTCCTGGGCGAAACCAGGTTTGCGTTGCAGCCGCCCATCCTGGTGCTGGTGCCGGCCCGGGTGCCCCATGGCTACCGGTTTTCCCGCGATATCCAGGGCCATGTGCTTACCGCCATGACCGGGCGGGCCGAGCGGCTGCTGGCCATGGCGGGCGACATGAGCGGATTGTTGTTGCAGGCCGGCCCGGTGCGGTTGCCGCTTGCCGGCCGGAAGGGCGAGGGAACCGGCGAGCGGGACGAGGCCGCCGATATCGCGGCTGCGGTGGCAGCGCTGGCGCGGGAATTCGCCGGCAGCGCAGAGGGCCGCGAAGCCGCGCTGGAGGCGCATCTGCTGGTGATCCTGCTGGCGGCCTGGCGGCTCTGGCGGACAGCGCAGCGCGAGACCGGCGAGAGCGGACGGCAACAGCGCCTGGCCATGCAATTGCAGGCCCTGATCGACCGCGATTTCCGCCAGCAGCGCCGCATCGGCCATTACGCTGCGCAGTTGGGGGTATCGGAAACCCATCTCAATCGCATCAGCCGCGCAGCATTCGGCCTGTCGGCACTGGGCCTGCTGAATCGTCGCCTGTTGCGCGAGGCCGAACGAGACCTGACCTTTACGATGCTGCCGGTGAAGGCGGTGGCGCTGTCGCTGGGATTTGAGGATCCGGCCTATTTCAGCCGGTTCTTCGCCAAGCATGTCGGCATCACCCCGATGCAATTCCGCCGCCGCCAAGGTTGATCGAGATCAAGGCGGCGGCGTTTCCCGCCGGCTATGCAGGCGGCATGACATTATCCGCAGACCTGCTTGCCAAATACGCCGCGCGGCCCGTGCCGCGCTATACCAGCTATCCCACCGCCGTGCAGTTCCATGAAGGCATCGATGCCTGGGATTATGCCGGCGCGCTGAGCCGGCTGCCTGAAGGGGAGGCGGTGTCGCTATACGCCCATGTGCCGTTTTGCGACACGATGTGCTGGTTCTGCGGCTGCCACACCAAGCTGACCCGGCGCTATGCTCCGGTGGCGGAATATCTGCAACGCCTCAAGCGCGAGGTGGACATGCTGGCCGATCTGACCGGACAGCGGCCGGCCGGGCATATGCATTGGGGCGGCGGTTCGCCCACCATTCTGGCGCCGGCAGATATCCTGGATCTGGCGCGGCATATCTATGGGCGTTTTCCGCGCCAGCCGGGCAGCGAATTCGCCATCGAGATCGACCCCCGCGGCCTGGCCCGCGAAACCATCCAGGCCATGGCCGAGGCCGGCGTGAACCGGGTGAGCATCGGCGTGCAGGATATCGATACCCGGGTGCAGAAGGCCGTGAACCGGCTGCAAAGCCTGGACGAGACCGCGCAGGTGATCGGCTGGTTGCGCGAAGCCGGCATCGCGGCGGTGAATATCGATCTGATCTACGGCCTACCGCACCAGACGGTCGAAAGCGTGGCCGCCACCGCCCGTGCCATGGCCGCGTTGGGGCCCAGCCGGCTTGCGGTATTCGGTTATGCCCATGTGCCCTGGATGAAAAAGCATATGCGGTTGATCGACGAGGCCAGCCTGCCCGATGGCCCGGCGCGTTGGGCCCAGGCCCAGGCGATTGCCGATACCCTGCTGGCAGCGGGCTATGAAGCCGTGGGGCTGGATCATTTCGCCAAGCCCGACGATAGCCTTGTGCAGGCTATGCGGGCAGGGCGGCTGCGGCGCAATTTCCAGGGCTATACGGTGGATGCCTCGGAAACCCTGCTGGGCCTGGGCGCATCCTCCATCGGTGCCTTGCCTGATCTTTATGTGCAGAATGTCGTGCCGCTGGACCGCTATGCGGCTGCCATCGATGCCGGGCGGCTGGCGGTAACCCGCGGCGTGCGGCTGAGTGCGCTGGACCGGCTGCGCCGGGCGGTGATCGAGCGCCTGATGTGCGACCTGCGGGTGGACGTGGCCGAGATAGCCCGGCAATTCGGCATGGCGCCGCAGGTATTGTTGCCGTCGCAAGACACGCTGCAAGGTCTGGCCGAGGATGGCATCGTGCAACTGAATGGCTGGGCGGTAAGCGTACCCGATGCCTACCGGCCGCTGGTGCGGCTGGCTGCGGCGGCTTTCGATGCCCATGCCATACCGGTTGCCACCCCGCGTCATGCCAAGGCGGTATAGCCGGGTGTAAAGGCCGGCATTCTGCCGGTGGGCCGCTTGCAGGCGCAGGCGATATCCGTAATCTGTGCGCTCGCGCCAAGGATTTCCGAACCGTGAATCCAGGCCCGGACAGATAACGGAGTTTGCCATGGCGGAGCTTAAGCCACCGCCCCCCGCTTTCCTTACCGCCCTGAAGAAGCATGCCTCCTTTCTGATGCAGCAAGGCAAGGAGGCCGAGCGCCTGCAACGCCGCGCGGAAAACCTGTCGCGCCTGGATCTCACCGGCGTGGTGATGGATGATGCCGTGCTGCCCGGCTGCCTGTTTCAGGAAACCAAGCTGAAGGGCGCCAAGCTGCGCCGCGCCGATCTGTTCGGCGCCGATTTCACCCGTGCCGATCTGACCGATGCCTTGTTGGACCGCGCCGATCTGCGCGGCGCCAACTTTCTGGGCGCCATCCTGCGGGGTGTGACCCTGAAGCAGGTGGATCTGCGACCCGGCATGATCCTCACGGCCGAGAAGGGCAAAAAAAAGAAAAAACTGGCTTCGTTCCGCGAGGCCTTTCTGGAGAATGCCAATCTTTCCGACAGCAAGCTGGACGAAGCCGACATGTCGGTTTCCTCGGCCAAGGGCGCCAATTTCGCCCGGGCCAGCCTGTATGGCGTGAACCTGGCCGGCGCCGATCTGAGCGGTGCCGATTTCAGCGGCGCCAAGATGAAGGAATGCAACCTGATGGGGGCGCGGCTGGAAGGCGCGCGCCTGATCGGCTGCGACCTGCGCAGCGCCAATCTACGCAATGTCGATCTCGGCCAGGCCGATACTTCCGGCGCCGATCTGAGCGGCGCGGTCTATCGCCGGGTGATCAACCTGCCGCCCGAAGTGGAAGTGAAACTGAAGCAGCATTCGCTGTGGGTGGCATCCAATGGCAGCCAGGGCGAGCGCGCACGCTTTGCCGGCGAGAAACTGCCGGGCCTGGATTTTTCCGGCTGCGACTTGCGCGGCATGGATTTCGGTGGTGCCTCGATGCCGGGCGCGCAGTTCAACCGCGCCCAGCTTACTTTCACCAATTTCACCAACACCGATCTGCGCCGGGCCGCCTTCGACGAAGCCGATTGCTCGGGCACCAATTTCGCCGCCGCCGACCTCACCGGCGCCTCCCTGCGCGGCGCCCGGCTGTCTGGCGCCGATATCTATTCGCCGGATAGTACGCGCACCGGGCGGGTATACTACCCTATCGTTTCCAGCACCAAGCTGGTGGGTACGGATTTTCGCGGCGCCGTGCTGGAGGGCATGGATTTCACCTTGTCGGATACCACCGACATGAATATCAGCGGCGCCCAGATCAAACATTGCGAAGGGCTGGAGGATCTGGAGGAAGATTGATCCGGTTGCAACCGCCGCTGTTTCGCGCCACTCTGGATGTAATGGGGGCGTAATCAGACAGGGGTGGTGCAGTGACCGCGCGTTTGGCATTTGCGTTTTTTTGCTCCGGTTTCGCCGCCCTGTTATGCCAGATCGTCTGGCAACGCCTGCTGGGCATCTTCGCCGGCTCCGATACGATCAGTGCCGCCCTGGTGGTGGGTGCCTTCCTTTGCGGCCTGGGGCTTGGATCCCTGCTGGGGGCCCGCTATGCCGACCGTTTGGGGCCACGCCGGGCCCTGCTGGGTTTCGCTATTGCCGAAAGCCTGGTGGCGCTGTTCGCGCTGATCTCCAAATTCTTTCTCTACGATTTCCTGGCCATCGGCCTGGCCGGCACGGTGGACGAACCGGCGGCGATCTTCGCGCTCTGTTTCATCGGCCTGGTGCTGCCCACCACGCTGATGGGCGCTTCGTTGCCGCTGTTGTCGCGCGCCATCGCCACGTCGCTGGATACGGTGGCCGAGAAGGTGGCAAAGCTTTACGGCCTCAACACGCTGGGTGCCGGCCTTGGCGCGCTGCTGGGCGGTTGGTTGCTGGTGGGCAATATCGGTTTCGTCGGCGCCCTGATCCTGGCCGCCGTGCTGGATTTTGCTGCCGCCGGCATTGCGCTGTCGCTGCTCATGCGCTTGCCGGAAACCATTCCCATCGCGCAGAAGGCTGACGACAAGCCGAAGCAGGGCATACCGGAATGGGGCGGATTGAAGCTGTGGTGCCTGCTGGTTTTTCTGTCGGGCTATGTGATCGTGGCGCTGGAGATTGTGTGGGTGCGGCTGTTCGGGCAGGTGGGGCAGTATCACGCCTATCTGTTTCCCACCGTGCTGGGCATCTTTCTGTTGGCCGATGGCGCCGGCATGGCGTTGGCCGCGCGCATGGCCACCCGCATCCGCGATCCGCGCCCGGCCTTTTTCCTTACCCAATCCTTTGGTTTTCTGCTGGCGGCTTTGCTGATCCTGGTGTTGTGGCTGCTGGTGCCGGTGGCGCCGCTGGATGGCCTGCTGCAGGTGGATCACTCGCGCCTGGGCGGTGCGGCACTGGCACTGAACCTGCTGCTGGTGCTGTTGGTGGTGGGGCCGCCGGCCTTCGTGATCGGAATGACCTTCCCCTTCGTGCAGCGCGCGGTGCAGCGCGATCTGGCCGATGTGGGCGCGCGGGTGGGCTGGGTGCAGCTTGCCAATATCGCGGGCAATGCCGCCGGCTCGGTGGGCACTGGTTTGCTGTCGCTGCATATCCTGGGTACGGCGGGTAGCCTGGTGGCGCTGGCAATGTTGTCGCTGCTGCTGCTGCTGTTCTGGCTGCCGCGCGCAAATCGCCGGCAGTTGGGTGTGCGCGTCGGCTGGGCGGCGGCTCTGGGCTGCCTGCTTGTGGGCCTGGTGTTGCCAGACAACGACACGTTCTGGAACCGGCTGCATAAGCGCAATCCCGATCATGTGGTGGCCTGGTCGGAAGATCGCTCCGGCGTGGCGTATTTCCGTGGTCTGCCGCAGGGCAGCGATGCCCAGGGTGGCGATTCCCAGGGCTTTCCGATGTTCATCCAGGGGTTTTCCCAGGGGCGGATTCCGTTTTTGCCGATCCACCAGTTTCTCGGCGCCGTGGGGCCCTTGCTGCATCCCGATCCCAAGCGGGTGCTGGCGGTGGGCGTTGGCAGCGGCGGCACGCCCTGGGCGGCGGGGATTTCGCCGGCCACCGAAAGCGTGCGCGCTATCGAGCTGGTCGGCCCGGTGCTGGATGTGCTGGAGAATTACGCGGATGCATTTCCTGGCAGCGCTATCCACCGCATGCTGGAAGATCCGCGCTATACGCTGGAATACGGCGATGGCCGCCGGCTGCTGGCGCGCGAGGCCACGCTCTACGATGTGATCCAGGCCGATGCCATCCTGCCGGAAGGCTCGCATAGCGGCCTGCTGTATAGCCGCGAATTCCTGCAGCAGGTGCGCCAGCGCCTAGCGCCTGGCGGGCTGTATGTGCAATGGGCGCCCACGCGGCGGGTGGCCGAAACCTTCGCCAGCGTGTTTCCCCATGTCTTGCTGTTGTTGCCGAGTTCGGTGCTGGTGGGCAGCAATGATCCGATTGCCTTCGACGCGGCCGAACTGGCGCGCCGCCTGGCAATGCCGCAAAGCATTGCGCATCTCACGCTGGGCAATCCCCATGTACAGGATTATGGCGCGATGTTCGCCGAGGCGCCGCTGATCTGGACGCCAGACATGCCGCGCGACAAGGCGCCGCTTTCGGATCTGTTCCCGCGCGACGAATTCTATCTCAACAACAAAATAGAAGGGGCGCACAGCCTGCGCCGGGCGCCCCTTTGATGGCCGAAGCCTTTACCGATTAAAGCGTAACGATCTCGACCTTGTCGGTCACGCCGAGCTGGGCATAGAGCTGATGCAGCAGGATGTCGATCTGCTTGCCATTGCGCACATCCAGCCAGGCATAGCCGTCGTAGCCTTTGCGCGGACCATCGGCCACATGCACGATGCGGCCATAGCTGGCGGCGCAGGCCTTGCCCAGCGCGATGATCTCTTCCCAGGCTTCCGCAGGGGTCTGGCCCCAATGCCAGCGCATCCAATCGGCCAGCCAGGGAAATACCGCATGCTCGAACAGTGCGGGCTTGCCCACCAGGGCGGCCTTATGCTCGGTGATCAGCCGCTTGCGGATATCGGTCTGCAAGGGCAGGGGCATGTCGTACAGCGTCTGGAAGCCATAGGCGCGCACCAGCGCGGGCGTGGGGTCGGCCACCAGGTCCAACTTGCTCTCGCCGGCCAGTTTCTTCACCAGCGCCGAGGTATCGATATGCGGGGCGGCGGAGATCGCGATGCTCATGGCTTGATCCTCCGCAGGAAACCATAGGGATTGAGGGTCATGATGTAGCGTTCGGCGAAGCGCATATCGGCCTCGAAGGATTTATTCTCGGCCAGGAAGGCATGGGCCGCGGCCTTGGGGCCTTCGTTGGGCACCGGGTGATAGCCCATCACGTCGTTGAGCGAATCCTCGAACACGTAATAGCCGCCCACCGGCACCAGCGGATGATACAGCCGGGCTTCATTCAGCACATGGGTTTTTTCATGGTCTGAATCGGCGATGATCAGCACCTTCTTGCCGTGGCAGCGGCGGAAGATTTCCTCGCGCGTGCTTTCGGCGGTGGAGGAGCCCTCGATATAGGAAATGCGCTTGTTGCGGATTTCCTTCACCTTGGACAGCGTGATGTCTACGCCGATCACTTCGCCATGGCCGACGAGATCGAGGATCGAGGCGTAGAAATGGCTTGCGCCGCCGAACATCACGCCGAATTCCAGCACGATATCGGGTTTGGTTTCCCAGATCAGTTCCTGGTAGATCCAGCAATCCATCGGAGTCTTGATCAGGTCATGCCCCAGCCAGCGCTGTTGCAGATCCGAGGCGCCGTAGCGATAGCCCTGATGGATGTAATAGTAGTGGTAATACAGATAATCCTTCAGGGTCATATCCAGCAGCCGCTCGAAATTCGAGTGGTCGCCATACAGCTTGGCGATATCGTGGATATGCGGATTGGAATACAGCAGCTTCGGATGGATGCCGCTGGCATCGCAGAAAGCTTTGCGGGTGTCGGGCGTGTCTTTCGCCTCATGGGTGACGAGATGGTGCAGATATTTCTGCGCAATCTCCTTGTCGAGGGCTGGGCCCGGCGCGGGCAATGGCATGGTCGCTATGTCCTCGTTATTGATGATTTATGCGTTTCGGGTTGACGGAATGCGCAGCCGCGCGCCCAGGGCGCGAATCGTTTCGTCAAGCGTAGAGCGGGCCTCCGCGCTTGTATAGGCCGAACGGTAGAGCAGGGGGGCGGGCCCCGGTGCGGAACTGCCCTGCGGCCGTTCCACCCGCCCGCGCGCCGGCATCAGCGGCGCCAGCAGCGCCACGCAGCGCTCGGCGAAATCCAGCACGCTCATGTCGTCGGGGCCCACCGGGTTCACCACCCGGCAGCGGCCGGGCAAGGCCGGTTCGGCCAAAAAGCCGGCCACCTGGGCCGCGATGGCGCTGGCCGACACGAAATTGCGCCGCTGGCTGCCATCGCTTTTCAAGGTGATGCAGCCCCGTTCCAGCAATTCGCGCGGAAACGAAAACGGGATCAGCGACCAGCGTTTGAAACGCGTCATATCCGTCGGCAGGCCATAAACCGCACAGGGCCGCAGGATCAGCACATCCATGCCATCCACGCGGGCGGCGCGGCGAAACCATTGCTCGGCGGTGTAATGCGCCAGGGCATAATCGCTCATCGGATTGACCGGCCGTGCCTCGTCGATCTCGCCTTCCAGCGGGCCGTAGACATGGGCGGTGGATATGTAAACCATACGCGTTACGCCGTCTGTCTTGGCGGCTGCGATCAGCGCCTTGCTGCCCAGCGCACTGCGCTGCCAGGCAGCGGCGGGATCGTTGGCGAATTCCTCGTCGGTCACACCGGCTGCATGCACCAACGTGCCGCCGCCGGCGAACAGGCCGGCTTTCAGGGCATGCAGATCGGCAAGATCAAGAGGCGTATCCATGCCGGCGCCACGGCCAAGCAGGCGTGGCTGTTGCGCAGCCAGGCGTGCGGCGATGGCAGCCCCGATCAGGCCGCTGGCGCCCAGGATATGCAAAGCCTCAGGCATTGCGGCAGCCAATATCTATGCGGTGGGTGCGGGTGGCGAAGATCGCGCCGTGATAATCCATCCGGCCATGCTTGATGGCGGCGGCCTCGATCTGGTCCAGCCACCAGCCCGGCGATTTCTGGGTGATATGCGCATTCTCGCCGCTGGGCAGAGATTTCGCGGCGGCATAACAGGCAATCGAGAGATACACGAAACGCCGCGCCAGGCTGAACATGCTGTCCAGCACCCAGGGAATGTCTTCCGCCGGAATATGCTCCAGCACATCGGTGCTGATCACCGCGTCGGTCTGCTTTTCGGGATAGGCATCGTGTTGCGGATTGCCGGGATCATAAAGCGTGATGGCGATGGGCGACCAATATTGCAACAGGCCCTTATGCTGTTTGCCGTCATGGCCCACGATCACCGCATCTGTGTAGCCAATCGCCTTGCCGCAACCATAATCCGTAAGGCTGCGCGCGCCATAGCTGGCGAGCAACCGGGTGATGGCCGGCACATGCGGGCCCAGGCTATGGCCATCGAAGGTTTTTTCCGCTGGCAGGTTGTTGCGGGTATCGCCATGGCGATGCATGCGTTTGTAGAGATCGAGCATCTCCACATAACGCGGCGATGGGGATTGACGGGTAAACTCAGGCATCATATCAGGCATCGCGCCACCGGACGAATTTGGCCGGCGTGCCGGCCACCACTGCGTAAGAATCCACCTTGCCCGATACCACGCTGCCGGCGGCAACGATGGCGCCCTTGCCGATATGGCAGCCATCCAGCAGCACACTGTTGGCGCCGATCCACACATCATCCTCGATCACCACGCCGCCCTTGGAGGGCAGGAAGCCCTGATGCCGGATCGGGATGTCGCGGCGGCCATAGGCATGGTTGGTCGGCACGATCATGCAGCCCGGCGCGATCAGCACGTAATCGCCCAGGGTGATGCCGTTGCCGGAATACAGGCAGCTATGGGGGTTGATGTAGCAATGTTCGCCGATGATCACATCGCCGCTGCCGCCCACTGGGCGGATCACCACGAAATCGTAGATATGGGTATGCGCGCCGATCTTGATGCGGCTGCCGCGCGCGGAGGGCGTGATGCGCGCATCCGGGCTGATCTGTGCGGTGGGATCGATCTCCAGGCTCATTGCCAGGCCTCCGCAAGCGGTTCTATTTCGGCCAGCAAAGGCTGCACGCGGTCGCGGTCCGACAGGATCGGGTTGGCGGCCGGCCAGTCGATGCCGAGCACCGGATCGTTCCAGCGCAGGCCGCCTTCCAATTCCGGCGTATAAACGCTGTCGACTTTGTAGGTGACGACGGAATTATCCGTCAGCGTGCAATAGCCATGGGCGAAGCCGCGCGGGATCAGCACCATGTTGTGCTTTTCGGCCGCCAGTTCCACGGCATCCCATTGCCCGAATGTGGGCGAACCCTGGCGCAGATCGACGAACACATCCAGCACACGACCGGCCGTGGCACGGATCAGTTTGGTTTCGGCTGCCGGCGGACGCTGGAAATGCAGGCCGCGCAATGTATGGCGCTTTTCCGTGCGGGCCTCGTTCTCTTGCAGCCATTCGCGATGGATGCCGGCCTCGCTGAAAATCTGCTTGTCATAGCAGCGCATGAAATAGCCGCGCGCATCGCCACGCGGACTGAGCGTGATTTCATAAACACCAGGCAGTTTGCGCTGTTCGATCTTCATATGGCTTTTGCCTTTGCGGCGAAGGCCTGCAGGCGCTGGGCGGTGAAAGCCGCCATATCCGCGCCGCGCAGGGCTGCCTTATACCAATCCATGCTTTCCCCCAGGGCTTCTTCCAGGGTGAACAGGTTCTGCCAATCCAGGCGCTGGGCGGCCTTGGTGCTATCCAGCATCAACAGGCCGGCTTCGGGGATGCCATCGCCGCCGGTATCGGTCCAGGCCGATTGCTCGCCCCAGGCCCGCACCATGATATCGCAGACCGTGCGCACGGTCGCGGCGCTCTCGGCGGCGGGACCGAGATTCCAGGCGCCGGAAAAATCCGCCGGCTGCTGGCTGAGCTTTTCGGTGAGCAGCAACAGGCCGCGCACGGCTTCCTGCACATGCTGCCAGGGCCGCACGGCATTAGGCTTGCGGATTTCCAACGCCTTACCGGCATCGAAGGCACGCACGGCATCTGGCACCAGGCGGTCCTGCGCCCAATCGCCGCCGCCGATGATATTGCCGGCACGCACACAGGCCAGTCCGCCGCGTTCGCCCAGATAGCGGTTGCGATAGGCCTCGGCCACCAATTCGGCGCCGCTTTTGGAAGCCGAATAGGGCTCGTCGCCGCCCAGTTCATCATCCTCGCGATAGGCCTGGCCGGTCTCGCGGTTGCGATACACCTTGTCGGTGGTGAACACGATGGTGGTGGCAAGATTCGGGCAGCCGCGCGCCGCTTCCAACGTATGCGCCGTGCCCATCACGTTGACGGCGAAGCTTTCCACCGGATGGCGATAGGCCCGGCGCACGATGGGCTGGGCTGCCAGATGCAAAAGGATTTCAGGATCGGCCGCGCGCATGGCGGTTTCAAGCGAGGCAGCGTCGCGCACGTCGCCTTCGATATGGCGGATGCGATCCTGCAGGCGGGTGAGGGCGAAGAAGCTTGGATTGCTGGGCGGCGGCAGGGCATAGCCGGTGACTTCGGCGCCGAGTTCGCTCAGCCAGAAGCCGGTCCAGCCGCCGACGAAGCCGCTATGGCCGGTGAGGAATACGCGCTTGCCGCGCCAGAAAGTCGGATCGGGAAGCGGAGCCACGGTCGCTCGCTCAGCGCAGCCAGGGCGCGCGGCCGCTCTGCCACATCTCGTTCAGCATCTGCATTTCGCGGAAGGTATCCATGCATTGCCAGAAGCCGTCGTGATGATGGGCGGCAAGCTGGCGCGATTGCGCCAGCGGCGGCAGGATATCGGTTTCCAGCACCATTTTCGGATTATCGGACGCGCGTTCGAAAACCGGGCGCTCGAACACGAAAAAGCCGCCATTGATCCAGCCCTGGCCGACCTGCGGCTTTTCCTGGAATGTGTGCACGGTGCCTTCCTGGATGTCGATCTCGCCATAGCGCGAGGAGGGATGCACGGCGGTAACGGTGGCTTCCAGGCCGCGCTTTTCATGCACATCCAGCAGGGTGGCGATATCCACATTCGACACGCCGTCGCCATAGGTGGCGAAGAAGCGCTTGCCGCGCACATGCTTGATGGCGCGCTTGATGCGGCCGCCGGTCTGGGTTTCCGGCCCGGTATCGGCCAGCACCACGCGCCAGTCGTCTACGTTGGTCTGGCCCAGGATTTCGATATTGTTGTCGGCCAGCGTCACTGCCACATCGGCATTGCGAAAACGGTAATTCAGGAAATAGTCGCGGATCACTTCGCCCTTATAGCCCAGGCAGAGCACGAAATTACGCACGCCGAACGACGAATAATGCCGCATGATATGCCACAGGATCGGGCGCCCGCCGATTTCCACCATTGGCTTGGGCTTGAACTCGGTCTCCTCGCGCAGGCGCGTGCCAAGGCCGCCGCACAGGATGACGCATTCCATTTCGGCTATTTTGCTAGCTGCTGGGCCAGACATGCTTCTGCGTTCCCCGGTACCTGGATTCTGATTCCCATAAAGTGACCGGGAATGGTTGCCCAAATGTTAAGGGCCACCCGGACAATTGCCCGGATGGCCCTGAAAAGCGGAAAATTCGTCGTGCTCAGCCGGCGGCCAGCACAGCCCGCTTGGCGATCACGCCCACCAGATGCGCACGATATTCCGCCGAGGCGTGGATATCGTTGTTCATCGTCTTTGGGTCGGTCTTGATGCCCTTGAGCGCATCGGCGGAGAAAGACTTGGCCAAGGCAGCCTCCATTTCCTTGTGCCGGAACACGCAGGGAGCGGCGCCGTTGATCGCCACGCGGATGCCGCTGGCGGTTTCCGCCACCATGGCGCCCACCATCACATAGCGCGAGGCCGGGTTGGGGAATTTCACATAGCCGGCGCGCTTCGGGATCGGGAACGTCACCTTCACGATGATCTCGCCATCTTCCAGGGCGGTCTCAAACATGCCCTTGAAGTAATCGTCGGCGGCAATCGTGCGCTTGTTGGTGTGGATGGTGGCATTCAGGCCCAGCACGGCGGCGGGGTAGTCTGCCGCCGGGTCGTTATTGGCCAGCGAGCCGCCGATGGTGCCCATATTGCGCACCTGGGCGTCGCCGATGCCGCCGGCCAGCTTGGCCAGAGCCGGAATGGCCTTGGCGACCTCGGCGGATTTGGCCACCACGCCATGGCGGGTGCCGGCACCGATGCTGACGCTGCCGCCATCCACCTTGATGCCCTGCAATTCGGCAATGCCGCCCAGATCGATCAGATCGGAGGGCGCGGCCAGGCGCTGCTTCAGGGTGGGCAGCAGGGTTTGGCCGCCGGCGACGAATTTGCCATCGGCGGCGCCGGCCAGCAGCTTGCTGGCTTCGGCCAGGCTGGTGGGCCGGTGATAGTTGAACTCATACATGGTCTGCTCTCCCTTATTCCGCCGCCAGGGCGGGCTTATGGGACTGGATGGTTTGCCAGACTTTCAGCGGCGTAGCCGGCATCTGGATCGCCTCGGTGCCCAACGCATCGGTGATGGCATTCATCAGCGCGGCGGGGGCGGCAATCGCCCCGGCCTCGCCGCATCCCTTCACGCCCAGCGGATTATGCGGGCAGGGGGTATGCGTCATCGCCACGTTATAGCTGGGCAGATCGTCGGCGCGCGGCATGGTGTAGTCGAGGAACGACCCGGTCAGCAGCTGGCCGCTTTCGGTGTCGTAAACCACGCCTTCCAGCAAAGCCTGGCCCACGCCTTGCGCGATGCCGCCATGCACCTGGCCTTCCACGATCATCGGATTGATCACGTTGCCGAAATCATCCACCGCCACCCAGTTGGCGATTTTGGTGATGCCGGTATCGGGATCGATCTCCACTTCCGCGATGTGGCAGCCGGACGGGAAGGTGAAGTTGGCTGGATCGTAGAACGCGGTTTCCTCGAAGCCCGGCTCCAGATCGGCCGGGTAGTTATGCGGCACATAGGCGGTGAAGGCCACGGCGGCCATGGGCACGGATTTATCCGTACCGGCCACCGAGAACACGCCGTTGCCATAGCTGACATCGGCCGGCGAGGCTTCCATCAGATGGGCGGCGATCTTCTTGCCTTTTTCGATCAGCTTGTCGGCTGCCTTGGAGATGGCGCTGCCGCCCACCGCCAGCGAACGCGAGCCATAGGTGCCCATGCCCATGGGGATCTGCGCGGTGTCGCCATGCACCACTTCCACCTGGTCGATCGGTACGCCGAGCTTGTCGGAGACCAATTGCGCGAAGGTGGTTTCGTGGCCCTGACCATGGCTATGCGAGCCGGTATAGACGCAGACGCTGCCGGTGGGGTTGAAGCGGATTTTCGCCGACTCCCACAAGCCCACGCCAGCGCCCAGCGAACCCACCACGGCAGACGGCGCGATGCCGCAAGCCTCGATATAGCAGGAGATGCCGATGCCACGCAGCTTGCCCTGCTTGGCCGACGCCGCCTTGCGGGCCGGGAATCCGGCATAGTCGATCATCTTCTGCGCTTCCGAGAGCGTGAGGGCGTATTGCCCGCTGTCGTAAACGCAGGCCACCGGGGTTTGATACGGGAAGGCATCGGCGGCGATGAAGTTGCGCCGGCGCAGTTCCGCCGGATCCAGCTTCAATTCACGCGCCGCCGCTTCCACGATGCGCTCAACAACGTAAGTGGCTTCCGGCCGGCCGGCGCCGCGATAGGCATCCACCGGCGCGGTGTTGGTGAACACCGCTTTCACTTCGGCATAGATCGCCGGCGTGGTGTATTGCCCAGCCAGCAGCAGGGCGTACAGATAGGTCGGCACGGCGGATGCGAAGGTGGAAAGATACGCGCCCATATTGGCCAGCGTATCCACCTTCAGGCCGAGGAACTTGCCATCCTTGTCCATCGCCAGATGGGCGATGGTGTAATGGTCGCGGCCATGGGCATCGGTGAGGAAAGCCTCGGAGCGATCGGATGTCCATTTCACCGGCCGGCGCAGCTTGCGCGCCGCCCAGAAAGCCACGGTCTCTTCCGGATAGTTGAAGATTTTCGAGCCGAAGCCGCCGCCCACATCGGGGGCCACCACGCGCACCTTATGCTCGGGCAGGCCGAACACGAAGGCGCACAGGATCAAGCGCAGCACATGGGGATTCTGGCTGGTGACATAAACCGTGGTCATGTCGGTGCCGCGGTCGTATTCCGCCACCGCCGAACGCGGTTCCATCGGATTGGGCGAGAGCCGGTTGTTCAGCAATTCCACGCGGGTAACGTGGGCCGCCTTGGCGAATGCCGCATCGGTGGCTGCCTTGTCGCCGAAATCCCAATCGTAGCAGAGATTGCCAGGCGCATCGGCATGCACTTGCGGCGCGCCCGGCTTGAGGGCATCGCGCAGGTCGATGGCCGGCTTCAGCACCTCGTAATCCACCTCGATGGCTTCGGCGGCATCCTTGGCCTGGGCATAGGTTTCGGCGATAACGACCGCCACCTGGTCGCCCACATGGCGCACGCATTCCACCGCGATGGCGTCATGGCGGGGCGCCTTATGCGGCTGTCCGTCCTTGCCCTTCACGGTCCAGCCGCAGATCAGCCCACCCACCTTGTCGGCGGCCATGTCCTTGCCGGTATAGATCGCCACCACGCCTGGCTTGGCGCTGGCTGCGCTGATGTCGATGCTCTTGATGCGGGCGAAGGCATGCGGCGAGCGCAGGAAATACGCATGGGCCTGGCCGGGACGATTGATGTCGTCGGTGTAATGGCCCTGGCCGGTGATGAAGCGGTAATCTTCCTTGCGGCGAACGGATTTGCCGATCGAGCCGAGTTCGGTCATGGCGTCATCCCCTTCATTTCATGGCTTGCGCGCCGGCCTGAACGGCCTTGACGATGTTGTGATAGCCAGTGCAACGGCAGATATTGCCTTCCAGCTCATGCCGGATGGTTTCTTCCGAGGGATTGGGATTGCGGTTCACGAGATCCACCGCGCTCATGATCATGCCGGGCGTGCAGAAGCCGCATTGCAGGGCATGATTGTCGCGGAAGGCCTCCTGCATCGGATGCAGGGTGTCGCCATTGGCCAGGCCTTCGATGGTGGTGACCTGGCTGCCATTGGCCATCGCGGCCAGGATGGTGCAGGATTTCACGCTGCGGCCATCCACATGCACCACGCAAGCGCCGCATTGGCTGGTATCGCAGCCGACATGGGTTCCGGTGAGGCCGAGATGTTCGCGCAGGAACTGAACGAGAAGGGTGCGCGGCTCCACGTCGCGCGAAACCGTCTTTCCATTGACGGTCATCGACACTTGGGTCATTCGTTTTCCTCCCTTGGGGCTACGGGACTATATACGAGCCAGACTTTTGCCCTGAACAAGTGTGGGCGCAACGCTGCGCAGGCGTCAAGCGCGAATGCGGTTTCCGCCTGGAAACGAAAGTCTGATCTCAGAATTTCAGAACCAGCACTGTCACAATCGCTACGACGGCGACCAGGCCGCCGATCCACACCCAGCCCGGCAGGCCGCCGGCATCGGTTTCGGGTGCGGCTGCGTCTATTTGCGGTGCAACAGGCGCAGGATTGATTGCGGCCTGATTTGCTGCACCTGCTGCCCCAGGGGCTGCCACGGTAGTTTCCCCAGTGGCCCCAGCAGGGGCTTCCCCTGGGGCATGCGCGGCCGGCGCTTCCGCGCTGGAAACCAGGGTGTTGAACTTGGTGAAGAATTCCTCGGCCATTTTGGCAGCGGTGGCATCGATCAGCCGGGCGCCGATCTGCGCCAGCTTGCCGCCTACCTGGGCATTCACGATGTAGGTGAGGCGGGTGCCGCCTTCAGGCGCATCGCTCAGGGCCACCTTGGCGCCGCCCTTGCCGAAGCCCGCTGCCACGCCGCCCTGGGCCTCGCCGGAAATCGTGTAGCCATTGGGCGGATCGATATCCGACAACGCAACCTTGCCTTTGAATTTCGCCTTGACCGGGCCGACTTTCACCACCACGCTGGCTTCAAATCCGCCCTCGGCGTTCTTCTCCAGGGTTTCGCAGCCGGTGATGCATTGGCGCAATACGTCCGGATCGTTGAGGGCAGCCCAAACCTTGGCACGCGGCGCGGGAATAAGTTGTTCGCCATTCATGTCCATGGGATGAAGCTCCTCTTGCAATGATTCATCAGTTGTTAAGATATAGCCGCTAAGGCTTGTGATAACTAGGTTCAGGCGTGGCTTTTGCCGCCTGCCTTTTTTGCCGCCACGGGAGAGCGCAGCCATGGTTCCGGCCACCCGATCCGGTATCGATGTCAGTTTCTGGATGCTGGAACGCGCCGCCCATGAGCGGATCGCGATGACATTGCCTAAATTGCGTTGGTTGCTCTATCTGGCCCAGGCGCATTACGCCATCATGCGCGAGGGCGCCAAGCTGATGCCTGCCACATTCGTGGTGGCGGATGACGGGCCGACCGAGCCGACGCTGGATCTGGTTTTCCAGGCCGGCCTGGAAAATCCCTGGTCGCCGAATTTGAGCGAAACCGTGCTGTCCTTCCTGGAAGGCTTCTGGAAGCGCTTCGGCGCCTTGCCGGTGGTGGCGCTGCACAAGTTGGTGTTGGGCGACCCGTCGTGGAAGCGTGCCGTCGAGGGCGGTCCGGGCAATGAAGTGCATGTCGAGCAGCATCGTGCGTCTGGCAAGCCCAGCGCTCATGCCATGCCGATCAGCGATGCCCTGGCGAAACCGGGCAGCCGCCGCAGCCCCTCCGCCCGTTCGGCCGACCTGCCGCCCTTCGAGGAAGAGGTGAAGGCGCGGATCGAACAATATTCCCGCGAAAGCAGCATGGGCCGTATACTGCGCGGTCAGGTGACCAAACCTGGGGTCAAGCCCGGTGCTGCTGAAATGGGCGGCACTCTCGCTCATGCCGCGCCGCCCGATAGCCAGGAAGTGCGTTTCACCGCCGATGGCCGTTCGGTCACCCGCTGGCGACCCAAGCGCCGGGTAACCGGCCCCACGCTCTGAAGCCCGCGCGCATTCCTGCCTTTAAGCATTCCTGCCTTAAGCATGCCGCCTTAAGCATGCCTGAATGACGGCCCACCGGGCTTCGCCTTTGGTCTACCTCGGGCTGCATTGGTGGCCGAAACGAAGCGATTCTGGATTTGGCAGCGCGAAAATTTAATGTTAGGGTTTCTCTGTTAGTTCCAAAACACAAGGAATATGGCAGTGGAGCAAGGGGGCTTTGGCGTAGACAACGGGGATCTGATCGAGATTTCCGGTAAGGTCAAATGGTTCAATGCGGTGAAGGGTTTTGGGTTCGTCAGTCCGGTTGATGATTCCGGCGATATCTTCCTGCATCTGTCCTGCTTGCGCCAAGCGGGATACGAAACTCTCGATGAAGGCGTGACCCTGGTGCTCGAAGTGGCCCGACGGCCCAAAGGGATGCAGGCTGTCCGTATTCTTTCTGTGGATACCAGCACGGCGGAACCCGGCGGCGGTGGCGGTGGCCCGGCTGCTGGCGGTGGCATGCGTGGCCAGCGCCCGCCGCGCCAGGATCGTGGATTCAACGACCGTTTCGGCGGCGGCGGCGGCTTTGATCGCGGCGGCGACCGGGGGGGCGACCGGGGCGGTTTCGGCGGCGGTTTCGACCGTGGCGGTGATCGCGGTGGCTTTGATCGCGGCGGTTTTGATCGTGGTGGTGATCGCGGCGCCCCGCGTTTCCCTTCGGTGGTGGCCACCGGCGAATTCTTCGAAGCCAAGGTGAAGTGGTTCAATGCCGTGAAGGGCTATGGCTTCGTGTCGCGTGGCGATGGCGGCCAGGATATCTTCGTGCATATGGAAGTGCTGCGCCGCGAAGGCATCGGCGAATTGCAGCCCGGCCAGTCGGTGCGGGTGCGCATCGGCCAGGGCCCGAAGGGGCCGCAGGTGGCTGAAATCCGCATGGGCTGAGCGCCCAGGCCCACGTTTCACAACAATTTGAAAGCGCCGGCCGGGCAACCTGCCGGCGCTTTTTCTTTGCGCTTTCTTTGCGCGTTGGAGCCCGGCTTTCTATTTGGCCAGCGGCAGGCGGGCTTCCACCAGGCAGCCGCCGTCGGGGCCATTGCTGACGACCAAGCGGGCGCCGATCCGCGCGGCCCGCTGGCGCATATTCGCCATCCCTCGGCCCACACTTCCGCTCGCCGGCGCGGTTGCTGCCTTGGCAAGGCCGGAGCCATCATCTTGCACGCGCAGGCATGCCGCTCCGTCCTCGATCCGCCATTCCACCTGCACATTGGCGGCATCGGAATGCTTCAAGGCATTGGTCAGTGCCTCCTGCAGGATACGCAGCAATTGCAGCACGGTGCCGGGCGGCAGGTTGGCCGGGCCATCGTTGACAGCCCAGGCCGAACGGATGCCGGCGGCGGTGAGGCGCGGTTCCAGGCGGAAACGCAGATTGGCCAGGGCATCGGCCATGGATTGCTGGCCGGCATCCAGGGAGTCGATCATCAGCCGCAGATCGTCGATGCAGCCGCGCAGCAGGCTGGCGGTTTCGACCTGTCCGATCTGGCCTTTTTCCAGCGCATGCAGGGTGGTGATCAATTGCGAGCCGACGCCGTCATGCATCTCGCGCATCAGCCGGTCGCGTTCCTCGGCCATGCCGGCCAGGCGCTCCAGTTGCGCGATACGTTCGTAATGGTGTTCCAATTCCTGGGTCTTGTCCCGCACGCGCTGTTCAAGTTCGCTGTTCAGCCGTGCGGCTTCGTCGAAGGCATGGAAATAGCGCCCGCCCAACGCGGTCACCATTGTGGCCAGCATGACCGGCGGGCCATAACCCAGCCAGGGCGTGGGATCGAAGCCGACCCGCCCGGTGATCACCAGCCAATCATGCAGGCCGGCCACAGTCGTGGCGGCGATGCCGGCCAGGATCAGCCAATAGCTCCAATGCCGCTTTTGCACAGCCAGGCGCAAAGCGGTTGCGGCTGCCCAGCCGGCAAACAGCATGGCCAGGCCATACCAGCCGGGTTGCAGCGGCGCCAGCACCTGGTTGCCCAGCGGCGCCACGGTGAGCGGCAGCAGCAGGCACAGCGCCAGCGCGCCGCGCTCCCACATCGGTGCCGGCCGCGCGGCGAAGCGGTTCACCGTGATCGCAAGCAATGCAAAGCCGAGCGAGAAGCTGGCGGTGAGAAACAGATCGTTGCCTTCCAGCCCCAGCGGCCGGCGCAGCGGCAGCAGCCAGTCATCGTTGCCCGCCACGTGCAAGGCGCGGATGCTCCAGCACAGCGCCAGCGCGCAGAACCAGGGATAGATCATTTCACGCGGGCGCCGCAGCCATAGCAACGCCATGAACAAGGCCGCGACCAGCCCCGCCATGGTCAGCGCGCGCGGCAGGTCGCTGCGCCAGAAAAGCTGCTGCTGATAGCGCGGCAACAGCCATTGCTGCGGCCCGATCTCGAGGGCCGACAGGCCGCCGTTGATGTCGCGCTCCACCCGTAACAGCAGGTCCAGCCGGTTGGTGCCGGATTTCAGCAGCGGGGCAGGCAGGATCGCCATATGCGGCGGGCTGGTGCGGGCCGCCAGATGCACCGCATCGAAGGCAGCCTCGCGTGAAAGCTCCACGCCGTTCAGTCGCAGGGCCAGGGCCGAATTGGCGAACGATACGAAAGCCGCCCAGGGCGTGTCGGGCTGGTAAAGCACATCGAATTCCACCCGATACCAGCCGAAGCCGGCTTCGTTGGGCCGGTGCATGCGCCAGAAATCCGGCAGGCTGCGGTTTTCCCAAGGTTGATTGGCGGTCGCGTGTTCCGGAATCTCCGCGTTCGTGGCCTTCACGAAGGCGGCCCGGTCGATGCGGATCACCTCGGCCGGCAGCGGCTGCGGCGCCAGGCTGAACCAGGCCAGCAGCGCCAGGCAGCCGGCCACCAGCAGCAGCAGGCCGGCGCGGATCACGGCAGGCTGCGCAGGAAACGGCGCAGCGCCTCCCAATAAAGCGGATCGGCAGAGATCGTGTCGTGATTGGTCTGCGGCAGCAACACCCAGTCGCGCGGCTGGCCGGCCCATTGTTCGTACAGAATGCGCGCGCGCTCCGGCGGAATGGTGGCGTCGTTGGCGGCCACCAGGAAAAGGCTGGGCGCATTGATCTGCCCGGCATGGCGGATGCTTTCCATCGGATGGCGCAGCAGCAGCTTCACCGGCAAGAGTGGCAACCGCGAGCGCACGTAATCCAGCACGCTATCGAACGGCGTTACCAGCACGATGCCGGCCACCGGGCGCTGCGCCGCCAGGTAGGTTGTGTAGTAAGACCCCAGGCTGGTGCCCATCACGGCGATGCTGTGCGGCTTGGCGATGCCGTCGATCCGCCCGGCGCTGGCGGTATCGAACCAGAGCAGCGCATCGGCCTGCAATGCGGTTTGTCCAGGCACGCCGCCGCTCAGGCCATAGCCGCGATAATCGGTCAGCAGGATATCCCAGCCGGGATAATTCTCCGGCCTGCCGGGTCCGGATGCTGCCAGGCGCCAATGCACATCCTCGGCATTGCCGCCGAAATACAGCAGCAATCGGCCCGATGGCTTGTCCGGTTCGGCCGGGCGCCACCAGCCATGTAGCTTAACGCCATCGGCGCTCTGCAGCCAAACCGAACGCGCATCGGGCAATTGGCGCAGGATTTCGTTTGCCCGTGCCTGCTCCATGGCGCGCGGAAAGAAGATGCGGCTTTCCTGGGTGAAAGAGATATAGGCCAACAGCGCGGCATAACCGCCCGCCAGCAATCCCAGCCAGATCAACAAGGCGCCACGCATGCGATTGGGCCAACGCATAGCCATGACGGATCAGGAAACGATCAGGCCGCGCTGGCGCGCGATATACACCGCATGCGGGCGCGAATGCGCATCCAGCTTGCGGTAGATATTCTTCACATGGGTTTTTACAGTATGCGGCGAGATGAACAAACGCTCGGCCACTTCGGAAAAGCCGATGCCGCGCGCCACCAGTTCCAGGATGTCGATCTCGCGGCGCGAGAGCGGCGAGGGTTCGGCGCTTTCGGCTTTCGCCTGCGGTTCGGCGGGCTGATAGCGCTTGAGCAGCAAGCGCGCCAGCGACGGACTGATCGGAGATTCGCCGGCACGCAGCGCATGGATGGCGGCGTTGAAATCGTCGGGCAGGGAATCCTTCAGCAGATATCCGGTGGCGCCGGCCTCGATGGCCTGGATCAGATTGGTCTCGCCGCCGAAGATCGACACAACCATGATCTCGGTGGCCGGGCTGGCCTGGCGGGTATGGCGGATCACATCGAAGCCTGAGCCATCGGGCAGGTCCAGGTCCACCAGCAGCACATCGGGCCGCGTCTGCTCGCCCGCCGCACCAATGGCGGCGATGGCCGATTGTGCGCCGGCATATTCGGCAGCCAGTGCCAGGCTTGGATCGGCACGCAGGTTATCGCGGAATCGTTCGCGGTGCAGCGGATCATCCTCCACCACAACGACATTGATCGGACCGGAAGCAACAGGCACGGCGTTCATGGCTCAAGTCTAGCAAAGCCCAGGCCGGATGCGCAGCCGTAAAACGTAGCGTCCCCCACAAAATACCCCGGGCGGGGGATTCTAACGGCCATGGCGCTGCGCCTACAGTCGGGCCGGCCGCCGATGCGGCCTTGCCGTTGTCTAGCCGAGGAAACATCCATGAAAATGCTCACTGCCGTTGCTTCCGCGCTGTTCGGCCTTGCCTTGCTGGCGCCGGTCCAGCAGGCCCGTGCCGATGTATTCGCCCATGGCGGCTTGTGCCTGGCCAATAATGGCGGCAAGGCGGTGATGGCACCGTGCAGCATGAGCCGGCATAACAACAATATACGCTATGTTCCCAACGAGAATGTGTTCTTCGGGCAGTTGCAGCAGGGTTCGCAATGCCTGGAGATGAATCGCAGCGGCCAGGTGTTTTTCGCCACCTGCAATTTCTCGAAATTCCAGGAATGGAAATTCTCCGGCAATGGCCAGTTCAACAATGCCGATCCGGGCATGTGCATCGTGCCATCGGGCAATAGCGTGGTGGGGCGGCCTTGCCCGGCGGCGGGCTGGGTGAATCTCAGCTACACCGTGGTGCGCGTGCCCAACATGAACGCGCCGCGCGGCACCGTGCTGGCGATCCGCGGCGCCGATCTGATCAACAAGCAGACCGGTGCCATCGTGGCCAGCGGCGGCGGCAATATCGTATCCGGCGGTGCGGGCAACATCGTGGCCAGCGGCGGTGGCAATATCGTATCGGGCGGTGCCGGCAATGTGATCGCGGCGGGTGGCAAGTATTCGCTGGGTGCGGTGAATTCCATCGTGGCCGGCGGAGCAGGCAATTGATGCGCGCTCTGTTTGCCGTAACGGCCTTGCTGCTGACTGGATATCTCCAGCCAGCGCTTGCGCGCGATGAGCCGTGCCCGCCGGCAGGCGAACGTTTTTTCAGCAATAACTATGTGCAGAAATCGACGCTGGAATCCCGGGGCGAACGCGATCCGTTGCTGGGCTGCAAATTCACCCGCCTGGAAGACGGCAGTGCCGTGCATTTGCGCTATATGGGGTCGCTCACGCCGCTCGATCAGGTGAAGCCCGAGCCCAAGCAGGATCTGGTCGGCGCACCGCCTGCCGGCGTTTATGCCTGCGATGCACCGATCAGCATCGGCGGCATGATCATGGGCAGCCCGCAGACCGGGTTGATGTTCGGCCTGATAGATCAGAAACGCTATCGCAATTTCGATGGCGGCACCGGGGCCTACCGGTTCGATCCGGCCCAGCGCCTGCTGACCATGACCAGCGGGCCGCTGAAAGGCCAACGCTATCTGCGTTCCGATACCAGCATCTTCAAGCCGCTGAACGATGCCGGATCGCTGACGGGCAACATCAGTTGCCCGCTTTCGCCGGCCAAGCCGATCAATGGCCGCTGGTGAGCCCGATACCGTCAACCGCGTATTCGCATTATACGTGACGCTGTTGGCCGGTTTCTGGGGCGGCCATAAATTCCTGTTGGGTGCGACGCGTGAGGGCTGGCTCTATCTGCTGCTCTGCATCAGCGGGATTCCAGCATTGGCCGCGCTTGCCGATTTTATGGAATTGTTGCAGCAGCCGGCGATTGGTCAGGGCTTCCTGCGGCGGCGTTTGCCGAAATATCCGCCCGAGGATCGTGGCAGAATCAGCCGCAAAGCCTGGCTTCGGCTTTGCGGCTCTGCACTCTGCCTGGTCGCGGCGGGAACCCTGTTCAATCTGCTCAGGGTCTGAGGGTCAACGCAATTCCACTGCGTAATCGGTTACCGGCAACGCCTTCGGGATCAGGCCCTGCTTGGTCAGGAAATCGGCAAAGCGGGTATAGCGGCGGCCATCCAGCGCGCGCGGGCTTTGCGAGAAGCGCGGCACGGTGTCTTTCCAGGCCCGGCGGTTCAATTCATCGTCCAGCGACTTGTTGTTCTTGATGAACAGTTCCCAGCTTTTCTGCGGGTAATTGTGCAGATAGGCCACTGCTTCCTCCAGCGCATCCAGCAGGCGGGCGTGGCGCGGATCGCTCAGCTTGTCCTTATGCGCCACCAGGATCAGTTCATCGTAGAGCGGCACGCCATGCTCTTCCGGATAGAAGGCGCGGCCAGGCTTGCCCTCGATGGCCATCTGGTTCAGTTCGAAATTGCGGAACGCGCCGATGGTGGCATCCACGCGTCCGGCGAAAATCGCTGGCGAGAGCGAGAAATTCACATTCACCAAGGTGATGTCGGAGAGTTTCAGGCCATAGCCTTCCAGCATGGCTTTCAGCAGCGCATCTTCGAAACCGCCCACCGAATAGCCCACCTTGCGGCCCTTCAGGTCGGCAATCGATTTTACCGGCCCATCGGCAGCCACCACCAGGCTGTTCAGCGGCGTGGCCACCAGCGAGGCGATGCGCTTCAGCGGCAGGCCCTGCGCCACCTGGATATGCAATTGCGGCTGATAGGAAATCGCCGCATCGGCTTTGCCGGCGGCCACCAGCTTGGGCGGGTCGTTGGGATCCGCGGGCGGGATCAGGTCCACCAACAATTCATGGCGGTCGAATATGCCGGCTTCCTTGGCGATGAACAGCGGCGCATGATCGGGGTTCACGAACCAATCCAGCAGCAGGGTGTATTTGTCGTGGGCTTGCGCCGGCAGCGCAGCCGCAGCCAGGCCAAGGCCGAGCAGCAAGGCGGGGAGTTTACGCATCGGTTTCTTTCCTTCTTGTCATCACGCTTTCGCTTTGCCAGGGCAG
>NZ_JAHBYG010000025.1 GCF_019636075.1 Ferrovibrio sp. | reverse complement strand
GACCCGTGGTCGTACCCTGCCCGATCAGATAGGCGAATTGCACAGGCGCCGGCTTGCGGGCAAAGACCGGCAGCCGGTTGCCCGCCGTATGCCCGGCCAGGTCCACCAGGATATCGATGCCATCGGCACGGATTTGGGCGGCTACTTCATCATCGCTCCGGCCAACCGTGCCGCGCCAATGATCCGCCAGGCCGCGCAGCCGCTGGGTGGTCGCATCCGGATTCGCCACTTCGCCATACAGATAGACTTCGAAAGCATCCCGGTCCCGAGACACCAGCAATGGCTCGAAGAACATCGCCACGGCATGATGCCGGAAATCCGGCGACACATAGCCAATCTTCAAACGGCGATCCGGTGTGCGGTCGTTGCCGTGTATCAGCGGGTTGGGCAGCTTCGGCCGGCCATGGCGGGCATCCCAGCTTTTGTATTCTTCACGGATTTCATCCGGACCGATATCCGCACGGTAATTCAGGCAGAACAGAAGATTGCTGTGGCTGAGCACATAATCGGGATTGATCGCCAGCACATTGCGGAATTCCGCCGAGGCCTCTTCCAGCCTCTCCTGCCCCAGCAAAGCATTCCCCAGATTGTTGTGGGAATCAACATTGCGCGGATCGAGTTGGATCGCCTTGCGACAGGATTCCTCGGCCTCGACGAACCGCCCCATGGCAAACAGCACATTGCCGAGATTGGACCAGCCATGAGGATATTGCGGCCGCAGGCGCACCGCCTCGCGGAATTGCTGCTCGGCCTCTGGCAGGCGGCCACGATCCTTGAGCGTATTCGCCAGGTTGTTGCGGGCCTCGGCGGAATTGGGCGAAAGCTCCACAGCCTTGCGGCATTCGGCCTCGGCTTCTTCCAGCAAGCCGAGCTGGCGTAACGCACCTGCGCGATTCCAGCGCAATTCGGCGGCATTGGGCTGCAGCTTCACGGCCTGGCCGATCAGATCGGCAGCCTTCTGCCATTGCCGGCGGCGATAGGCCACCAGGCCAAGGATATGCATGGCATCGGAATTATTGGGATCATGCTGCAACAATGCATTGGCATGCTGTTCGGCCTGATCGAGTTTACCGGCCTGAAAGGCCTGCACGGCTTCGGCGAAATGATTGCCGGCAGCCGCCGATGCCACAGCCGATGCCGGCGCCGCATTGGAGGCCACCGCATTGCCGCCGGTGGTTTTTGCGCACCATTGCTGCCAGAAATCCTGATAGGCATCCTCGATAGCGCGGGCCAGCGAAGCGCCATCGCGCATCGGCGAGGCTTCAAAGCGGCTGCGCAGGGTGCTGCGCACCTCCGCCAAAGCATCAAGATCATTGGCC
Source organism: Ferrovibrio sp. (assembly GCF_019636075.1). Classification (GTDB taxonomy): domain Bacteria; phylum Pseudomonadota; class Alphaproteobacteria; order Ferrovibrionales; family Ferrovibrionaceae; genus Ferrovibrio. The sequence goes on along the minus strand of NZ_JAHBYG010000025.1, from coordinate 55,624 downwards.
CAGCGCTTGGCGATCTCGACATATTCATCGCCGGTATTGGCCACCCAGTCGCTCATCCCCAAGGCGCCTAGAATGCTGGCACCGAAACGGCCCACACTGGGCCGCCCCGCCAGGCTGATCACCGGCACGCCCATCCACAAAGCCTCGATCGTGGTGGTGCCCGCATTATGCGGAAACGGGTCAAGCGCGATGTCGATCTCGTTGTAATGCGCCCAGGTCTTGGATTGCGGATGGGTGTAGATCAAATCCAGTCGCTCCGCCGCAACGCCACGAGCGGCAAACCGATCGGTGAATATCTTGCGCACACCTTCATCGGTGAAGGGCTTGGAATTCAACACCAGACGCGAATCCGGAATCGCCTTGAGCATATTCGCCCAGACATCGATCACATGATCGTTCAGGCGCACCGTGCGGCTGAAACAGCCGAATGTAACGCCGACCGGTTTTTTGCGTCGCTTGCGTGCAGCCGGCAGCGGCCCCACGGCCGGCATCGCGGCAGGCGCCATATAAACCAGCGGCGAACGCGGCAAGCGCACAACACGCTCGCTGAACAGATGATCGAAGCCTTCCGGCACCATCGCGGCATCGGCCAGAAAACCGTCGATGGCGGAAAGCCCGGTGGTGGTGCCATGGCCGATCAGATATGAGAATTGCACCGGCGCCGGCTTGCGCGCAAACATGGTGAGGCGATTGCCGGCGGTATGGCCGGCCAGATCGATCAGGATATCGATGCCGTCTGCCCGAATTTGCGCGGCCACATCATCGTCGCTCTTGCCAACCGTGCTGCGCCAGCCATCGGCCAGCTTCTGGAAGCGCGCGGTCATCGCATCGGGATTGGGCACTTCGCCGTAGAGATAGATCTCAAACTTATCGCGATTGTGATTGGTCAACAGCGGTTCGAAGAACAGCGCCACTACATGCTGGCGCAGATCCGGCGAGACATAGCCGACCCGCAGCTTGCGTCTGGGATCCGGCGCATTGGCATGCACCAGCGGCACCGGCAGATGCGGCTTGCCATGGCGCTCATCCCACCGCTTGTATTCGGCGAACACTTCTTCCGCCGTGGCATCGGGGCGATAGTTCTGACAGAACAGCAAACTGCTGGATACAGCCAGATCGCCCGGCGCGATGGTGACAGCGCGGCGCAAAGCGGCATGGGCTTCGTCATGCCGGCCCTGATCCTCCAGCACGATACCCAATGTGCCGAGAGTGGCTGGATGATCGGGGCGTAATTTCAGCGCGCTGCGGCAGTATTTTTCCGCCTCGATGAGATAGCCCCGGCGCATCAGCATCAGTGCCAATGCATCATGGATATCGGAACGGTTGGGATTGAGCTCCAGCGCGCGACGCAGAACCCCTTCGGCTTCCTCATAACGTTCGCGGGCCAGCAGCACCAAGCCGAGATTGACCTGCGCATCCTCGAAATCCGGCTTCAGTGCAATCGCCTGACGAAGCGCTGCTTCGGCCTCTTTCAGCTTGCCCTGGTCGCGCAGCGCATTGCCCAGATTATTATGCGCCTCGGGAAATTCCGGTTTCAGCGCAATGGCCTTGCGGTAGAAGGTTTCGGAATCGCCATGCATCTTCAAGGCGCGCGCCACCACGCCCAACGACGACCAGTATTCCGGCAGATTGGGGTTGATCGCCACGGCGCGCGACAGCCATTTCAACGCATCCTGGTAATCCTTGGATTCGCAGCACATCACGCCCATGGCCTGGAGCGCATCGGCATTGTTGGGCTGTTGCTCCAGCAGAGCTTCGCAGATACGCCGCGCACCCGCGCGGTCGCCGGCATTGAAAGCCGCCACGACATCGGAATAGGCCAGCGGTTTGGCGGCGGCAATCGTCTGCGGTTGATCTACCTGCCTGTCGCACCATTCATCCCAAAGCTGGCGGAAGCCCTTTTCGATGGCTCGCGCCAAGCCAGGGCCATCGCGCATGGCAGAGGCTTGGAACTTGCCGCGCAAACCCTTGCGCAGCTTGGCGAGGCCTTTCTTGTCGTTGGCCCATTTTTCGCCGATGGCAATGTAATCATCCGGGGTTTCGGCCACCCAATCCTGCATGCCCAACGCACCGAGGATGCTGGCGCCGAAGCGGCCCACGCTGGGCCTGCATGCCAGGCTGAGTACCGGCACGCCCATCCACAAAGCCTCTATCGTGGTGGTGCCCGCATTATGCGGAAACGGATCCAACGCGATATCGATCTCGTTGTAATACGCCCAGGTATTGGGCTGCGGGCTGGTATAGATCAGCTTCAGGCGCTCGGGCGCAATGCCATGCACATAGAAGCGATCCTCGAACATGCGCCGGGTAGCAGCTTCTGCGAATGGCTTGCTGTTCAGCACCAGAATGGAATCCGGCACACTGGCCAGCAAGGCAGACCACAGCGCCGTTACGTCATCATTGATGCGCACGGTGCGGCTGAAACAGCCGAAGGTGACGAACTTGTTGCGCTCCATGGGCAGCGAGCCGACAGCCGGCATGTCGTCTGGCGGCTGGTAGACCAGCGGCGAGCGGCCGATGCGGATAATGCGTTCGGAGAACAGCGCCTCCGAAGCTTCGTCGGGCGGCACCATGTAATCGTCTGAGAAAAATCCATCGATGGCGGAAAGCCCGGTGGTGGTGCCATGACCGATCAGATAGGAGAATTGCACCGGCGCCGGCTTGCGGGCAAAAACCGTGAGCCGGTTGCCAGCAGTGTGGCCGGCCAGATCGATCAGGATGTCGATCTTGTCATGCCGGATCAGCGCGGCCATGCGATCATCGGTGAGGCCCACGGTGAAGCGCCAATGATCGGCCATGCCGCGCAGCTTCTGCGTCATGGCATCGGGATTGGGCACCTCGGCATAGAGAAAAATCTCGTAGGCCTCGCGATCATGATTGGCCAGCAGCGGCTCGAAAAACAAAGCCACCGCATGTTGCCGCAGATCGGGCGAGACATAGCCAATGCGCAGCTTGCGGGTCTTGCTCGGCTCGTTGGGATGCACCAGGGGGCGCGGCAATAGCGGCTTGCCATGCTGGTCGTCCCAGGCACGGTATTCAGCGGCGATATCCTCGGCCGACAGATCATGGCGATAATTCAGGCAGAATAGCAGGCTGCTATGGCCCGAGGCGTAATCGGGCTTCAGCTTCAAAGCCTGACGGAACACCCCGGTGGCTTCATCCAGCCGGCCCTGATCCTCCAACGCAATGGCCAGATTGTTGAAGCCCTGATGCAGATCGGGCTTCAGCGCCAGGGAGCGGCGGGCATAGGTTTCGGCATCCTGCGGCCGACCACCGCGCAGCAACAGGGCCGCCAGGTTGATCGAGGCTTCGTGGCTGTTGGGCCGCAATTCCAGCGCCTTACGGAAACTCGCCTCGGCTTCCTGCAAGCGATCCAGCCCCATCAAGGTATTGCCCAGGTCGCTATGGGTGTCGGCGTGATCGGGCCGCAGTTCCAATACCTTGCGCAGCACCGTTTCGGATTCCGCCAAACGGCCGATCAACTGCAGCAACCGGCCCAGGCTAAGCCACGCATCGGCAAAATCAGCGCGCAGCTCCACCGCTTTGCGGAAGGCGGCCTCGGCCTCGGCGAACTTGCCCTGTTCGCGCAACGCATTGCCCAGGTTATGCTGCGCTTCGGGGAAATCCGGTTTCAGCGCGATGGCACGGCGGTTGGCCGCCTCGGCTTCGGGCAAACGGCCCTGGGCGCGCAGTACAGCGCCATGGTTGGCATGAATTTCAGGGGAATTCTGTGCAAATTTGGCGGCCTTGGCGAGCGCGCCCTCAGCCTCGATCAATTGCCCGCGACGGAAAGCTGCCAGCCCCAGCAATTGCAACAAGCCGGGCTCTTCAGGCGCCTGGGCCAGCAACGCACGGCAAAGCCGCTCGGCTTCCTCATAGGCGCCACGCTGGAATGCAGCCACGGCGGCTTCCGGGCTTGCCGCCTGGGATTTCACATTAACCGCCGCCTTCGCCATTCCCTTTTCCTGTTGGCCGCATTCTTGTTGGCCGTTTCCGCTGGCCAAACCCTAAGGCAGCCTCGGTCAGCCAAAGCCATAATCATGATTCGGCCAAGCCGGCGGGTATAATGCCATTCCCGGCACGGGAACGGAATCCGCCGCCAGAGTATTTCCCGGCATTCTTACCCAACCGTTACCAGACCGGACGAAACGAAACGGGGCGGCCTTTTGGGCCGCCCCGCCGGTTTAAGCTGATGATCGGGATCAGACTTCCTGGATCTGACTGAAGTTGTAGGTCCAGGGTGTGCTGCCATTGGTGGTGATATTGCCAATCAACACCGAGCCAGAGCCGAAATTGCCATCGCTGTCGAAATACAGGTTGCCGCTGCTCTGGTCGTAGGCGAAGCCCGCCTGGCCCAGATCGGTGGCTGACAGCGCCACACCATCGGCCACAGCCTTGATGTTGACGTTGTTCTGCAGAGCGCCAGCCAGGGTGAAGGCATCACCGGTGAAGGTGGAATTGCCTGCCGTATCCAGCGCGATCTTGTCGACACCGCCCATATCCAGCACCGCAGTGAACGAGCTGGGATCCGCCGTGTTGAACACGAAGCGATCCGCGCCGCCGCCGCCGGTGACCGTGTTGTTGCCGGTGCCGCCGATGATGGTTTCGGCCGCCGTGCCACCCACGATGTAGTCGTCGCCCGCACCGCCGTCGATGGTGCTGTTCTGAGTGCCGCTGACCGTGATGGTGTCGTCCTGCGAACCGCCCAGCACCGTTTCGACATTGGAGACGAACACGATGTTGCTGGCATCGTCGAGCACCAACTTGTCGGCGCCAGTACCCAGATCCACCGTGATGGCATTGGCGGCACCATCGATGGTGATGATGTCGGCGCCGCTATTGCCGGTGATGGTCTCGATATTGGTCAGCGTCAGGGTGTTGCCGCCGGAAGCCAGGATCAGCTTGTCGTTGTTGCCGCCCAGATCGATGCTGATGCCGGTGGCCGCATTGCCAAGTGTGATGGTGTCGGCGCCGCTCACACCAACGATGGTTTCAACGTTGGTGATGGTGAGCGAGTTGGTGCCGTTACCCAGCGTGACGATATCGTTGCCCGCACCCAGATCGACACTGCCCTTGCTGATCGCACCGCTGAAGGTGATGTCGTCGGCATTGCTGCCGGTGCCTACCACCGTCTCGACGCCAGTCAGCGTCATGGTGTTGGCCGCATTGGCCAGGATCAGCTTATCCGCGCCGGCACCCAGGTTGATGGTGTCGATCGTGGTGAGCAGGGTGATGGTGTCTGCGCCGGTGCCGCCAACCAGGGTCTCGACATTGGCAATCGTGAGATTGTTGGTGCCGTTGAACAGGATCAGCTTGTCGGCATCGTCGCCGAGATCGACATGGCCATTGGCGATGGCGGCGGAGAAGGTGACCGTATCGGCAGCCGAACCGCCGATCAGGGTTTCCACGCCGCTGGCAACCAGCGAGTTGATCGCGTTGGCCAGAACCAGCTTGTCGTTACCCGCGCCGAGCAGGAAGCTGCCGCTGGTGACGCCGGTGGTGAGGGTGACCTCATCCGCGCCGGAGCCGCCGACCACCGATTCCACGTTGGTGATGGTGATGATGCCACCGCCATTGCTCATCGTGATCTTGTCGGCGCCATCGCCCAGATCCAGCGTGGCCGCAGCGACAGCAGCACTGAAGGTGATGTTGTCGGCCCCGGTGCCGCCGGTCACGGTTTCGATATTGGCGATGGTCAGCGTATTGGCGCCGTTGGCGAGCGTCAGGCTGTCGTTGTCGGCGCCGAAGTCGAAGTTGCCCTTCGTCACCACCGCGCCCAGCGTGATCTCGTCGGCGCCAGTGCCGCCGATGATGGTTTCAACGTTGCTGATCGTGCCGGCATTGCCGCCATTGGCCAGGGTCAGCTTGTCGGAGCCGGCGCCCAGATCGATGGAAGCGCTGCTGTCGATGGTGCTGCCCAGGGTGATAATATCCGCACCGGTGCCGCCAACCAGGCTTTCAACGTTGCTCACCGTGGCGCTGTTCGAACCGTTGAACAGAACCAGGGTATCTTCCGCATCGTCGCCCAGGTCGATAACGCTATTGCTGATCGCGGCATTCAGCGTGATCACATCCTTGCCAGCGCCGCCAAGCAGGGTTTCCACCGAGCCCACGGTCAGTGTGTTGCCGCCATCGGCCAGGGTCAGCTTGTCGTTGCCGGCGCCCAGGTTCACCGTGCCGCCAGACATGGTGGTGCTGAGCGTGACAGTGTCGTTGCCGGTGCTGCCGGTGATGGTTTCCACATTGGTGATCGTCAGCACGTTGGCACCGGCCGCCAGCTTGAGGCTGTCGTTGCCATCGCCCAGATCGATCTCCATGCCGGCGGTGGTGCCGCTCAGCGTGATGGTGTCGGCGCCCGTACCACCGGTCAGGGTTTCGACGTTGGAAACCGTCAGGTTATTGACGCCGTTGGCCAGGGTCAGGCTGTCGTCGCCGGCCCCCAGGTTGATGTTGCCCGAGGCCATGGCCTGACCAAGCGTGATCAGGTCGTTGCCGGAACCACCAACGATGGTTTCGACGTTGTTGATGATGGCTTCGTTGCCGCCATCGGCCAGGGTCAGCTTGTCGGTGCCTGCGCCCAGATCGATCGAGCTGTTGCTGTCGATCGTGCCGCTCAGGGTAACGGTGTCCGCGCCGGTGCCACCCACCAGGGTTTCCACATTGGCGGCGGTCAGTATGTTGGCGCCATTGGCCAGCGTCAGTTTGTCGCTGCCATCGCCCAGGTCGATCGTGGCCTTATCGGCAATGCCGGCCAGGGTGATGGTGTCGTCGCCGGTGCCACCAGTGATGGTTTCGGTGTTGCCAACCGTCAGGCTGTTGCCGCCATCGGCCAGCGTGAGGCTGTCCTTGCCGGTGCCCAGGTTGACGCTGCCGCCCGCCACGGTGGTGGACAGGGTGATCGCATCATTGGCGGTGCCGCCAGTGACGGTTTCCACATTGGTCAGCGTGGCTGTGTTGGCGACATTGGCCAGGATGATCGCATCGTTGCCATCGCCCAGGTCGATCACGGACGAGGTGCCGATCGCGGCGCCCAGCGTGATGGTATCGTTGCCGGTGCCGCCGGTGATGGTCTCGGTGTTGGAGACCGTCAGGGTGTTCACACCATTGGCCAGGGTCAGGCTGTCATTGCCGCCAGCCAGATCCACAACCACACCAGTGGCTGCCGCGGTCAGGGTAACGACATCGTCGCCCGAACCACCAACGATGGTTTCCACGTTGGTCAGGCCGATCGTGTTGCCGCCATCGGCCAGGGTCAGCTTGTCCTTGCCGGCGCCCAGATCAACCGAGGTGGAGCTATCCACCGTGCTGCCCAGGGTGACGGTATCGGCACCGGTGCCACCGATCAGGGTTTCGACATTGCTCACCGTCAGCGTGTTGCTGCCGTTGAACAGAGTCAGCTTGTCGCTGCCATCGCCCAGATCGAAATGCGTGAGGGTGCCGGTGATGGCCGCGCCCACGGTCACGGTGTCGTCGCCGGTGCCGCCAGTGACGGTTTCGGTGTTGGACACGGTCAGCGTGTTGGTGCCATCGGCGAGCGTCAGGCTATCCTTGCCCACGCCGAGATCGAACACCGCACCGGTCACCGCCTCGGAGAGCACAACGGTATCGTCGTTGGTGCCGCCGATCACGTTCTCAACGTTGGTGATGGTGAAGTTGTTCTGGCCGTTGAACAGCACCAGCGTATCGTTGCCATCGCCGAGATCGATCAGCGAGGTGCCCGGCAGGGTGCTGGCCAGGGTGACGGTGTCGTTGCCGGTGCCGCCCATGATGGTTTCGGCATTGGCAACCGTCAGCTTGTTGTTGCCGTCCTCCAGGGTGAGGATGTCGTTGCCCGCCCCCAGGTTGACGGTGCCGTTGGTGACCACGGTGGTGAGGGTAACCTCATCCGCGCCGCTGCCGCCAATGACGGTTTCCACATTGGCCAGCATGGCCACATTGCCGCCATCGGCCAGGGTCAGCTTGTCGGTGCCGGCGCCCAGATCGATCACGCTGCTGCTGTCGACAGTGCCGCTCAGGGTAACGGTGTCGGCACCGGTACCGCCGATCAGGGTTTCCACATTGGCAACCGTCAGCGTGTTGCTGCCATTGGCGAGCGTCAGCTTGTCGCTGCCATCGCCCAGGTCGACATGCGCATTGGTGATGGCCGCACCGATGGTGACGGTATCATCGCCGGTGCCGCCGGTAACGGTTTCCACCGCCGTAACGGTGAGGCTGTTGCCGCCATCGGCCAGGGTCAGGCTGTCGTTGCCGGTGCCCAGATTGACGTTGCCGCCCGACACCGTGGTGTCGAAGGTGATGGCATCGGCGCCAGTGCCGCCGGTGACGCTTTCCACATTGGTCAGCGTGGCGGTGTTGCCGCCATTGGCCAGCACGAGGCTGTCGGCGCCATCACCCAGATCGATCACCGCCGAGGAGCCGATGGTGGCCGCCAGGGTGATGGTATCCGAGCCGGTGCCGCCGGTGATGGTTTCGGTATTGGCAACGGTGATGCTGTTGGTGCCGTTGGCCAGGGTCAGGCTGTCATTGCCGCCCATCAGGTCGACATTGGCGCCAGTGATCGCGGCCGAGAGGGTGACAACATCGTCGCCGGAACCGCCAACCACGCTTTCAACGTTGCTCAGCAGAGCCTCGTTGCCGCCATCGGCCAGGATCAGCTTATCCTTGCCGGCGCCCAGATCGATGGCCGCCGAGCTGTCGATGGTGCCGCCCAGGGTGACGGTATCGGTGCCGGTGCCGCCGGTGATGGTCTCCACATTGGTGACCGTCAGGGTGTTGTTGCCATTGGCCAGGGTCAGGCTGTCGCTGCCATCGCCCAGATCGATGTTGGTCAGCGTGCCGGTGACGGCCGCAGCCAGGGTCACATGGTCGTCGCCGGTACCGCCGGTGACGGTTTCCACATTGCCCACAGTGAGCGTGTTGCCTCCATCGGCGAGCGTCAGGCTGTCATTGCCGGCGCCGAGATTGACACTGGCATTCGACACGGTGGTGCCGAACGTGATGGCATCCGCGCCAGTGCCGCCAGTAACGGTTTCCACATTGGTCAGCGTGGCGGTGTTGGCGCCATTGGCCAGAACGATTGCATCGTTGCCATCGCCCAGATCGATGCTGGACGAGCTATCAATGGTGGAACCGAGCGTGATCGTGTCGGCGCCAGTGCCGCCCGTGATGGTTTCGGTGTTGGAAACCGTCAGGCTGTTGGTGCCATTGGCCAGCGTCAGGCTGTCGGAACCGCCATCAAGATTGATGCTGCCGCCGGTGATTGCGCCGCTGAGGGTGACAACGTCGTCGCCCGAGCCGCCGGTCACGGTTTCGATATTCGCCAGCAGGGCTTCATTGCCGCCATCGGCCAGCTTCAGGCTATCCTTGCCATCGCCCAGATCGATGGACGCGCTGCTATCCACAGTGGCGCCCAGGGTGACGGTATCGTTGCCGGTGCCGCCGGTCAGGGTTTCCACATTACTGACGGTCAGCACATTGCTGCCATTGGCCAGAACCAGCTTGTCGCTGCCATCCCCGAGATCGATGTTGGTCAGCGTGCCGGTGACGGCCGCACCCAGGGTGATGGTGTCATCGCCGGTGCCGCCAGTGACGGTTTCGGTGTTGGTGACCGTGAGGCTGTTGCCGCCATCGGCCAGGGTCAGGCTGTCGTTGCCGGCACCCAGATTGACATTACCGCCGGACACCGTGGTGTCGAAGGTGATGGCATCGGCGCCAGTGCCGCCGGTGACGTTTTCAACATTGGTCAGCGTCGCGGTATTCGCGCCATTGGCCAGCACAACGGTATCCACGCCATCGCCCAGATCGATGCTGGACGAGCTATCGATGGTGGAACCGAGCGTGACCGTGTCTGCGCCAGTGCCGCCCGTGATGGTTTCGGTGTTGGAAACCGTCAGGCTGTTGGTGCCGCTGGCCAGGGTCAGGCTGTCGGAGCCGCCATCCAGGTCGATGGTCACGCCGGTGGCTGCCGCCGTCAGGGTCACCAGATCGGCACCAGAACCGCCGACAATGGTTTCCACGTTCGTCAGCAACGCTTCGTTGCCGCCATTGGCCAGAGTCAGCTTGTCCTTGCCGTCGCCAAGGTCGATAGCGGCGGAAGAGTCGATGGTGCTGCCGAGCGTGATCGTGTCAGCGCCCGTACCACCGGTCAGGGTTTCGACATTGCTGACGGTGAGCACATTGGCGCCATTGGCCAGTACCAGCTTATCCGAACCATCGCCCAGATCGACGCTGTTATTGGTGCCGGTGGCAACGCCGGTCAACACCACAGTGTCGTCGCCGGTGCCGCCCGTGATGGTTTCAACCGAATTGGCCGACAGGCTGTTGCCGCCATCAGCGAGATGCAACTGATCATTGCCGGCGCCGAGCGAGAACAGCACGCCCGACACAGTGCCCGACATGGTGAGTTCGTCGTTGCCCGAGCCGCCGATCACGGTCTCGACATTGGTGATGGTCAGGTTGTTCGGGCCATTGAACAGCGTCAGCGTATCGTTGCCGTCGCCCAGATCCACCGAAGCGGTGGAGGGCAAAGTGCTGCCCAGGGTGACGTTATCGTCGCCCGTGCCGCCCACAACGGTTTCGACATTGGTGACGGTGAGGCTGTTGCCGCCATCGGCCAGATTGAGCTGGTCATCGCCCGCGCCGAGCGAAACCAGGCCGCCGGAGACGGTGGTGCTGAGCGTGACGACATCATTGCCGGTGCCGCCAGTGACGGTTTCCACATTCGCCAACACGGCTTCGTTGCCGCCATCGGCCAGCTTCAGGCTGTCCTTGCCGGCGCCGAGGTCGATTTCGGCCGAAGAGTCGATGGTGGTCGAGAGCGTGACGGTGTCGTTGCCGGTGCCGCCGGTCAGGGTTTCCACATTGCCGACAGTCAGGGTGTTGGCACCGTTGGCCAGAACCAATTTGTCCGAGCCATCGCCGAGATCGATGTTGGTCAGCGTGCCGGTGGCAGCCGCACCCAGGGTGACGGTGTCATCGCCGGTGCCGCCGGTGACGGTTTCGGTGTTGGTGACCGTGAGGCTGTTGCCGCCATCGGCCAGGGTCAGGCTGTCATTGCCCGCACCCAGATTGACATTACCGCCGGAGACGGTGGTGTCGAAGGTGATGGCATCGGCGCCAGTGCCGCCAGTGACGTTTTCAACATTGGTCAGCGTGGCGGTATTCGCGCCATTGGCCAGCACAACGGTATCCACACCATCGCCCAGATCAATCGCGCTGGACGAGTCAATCGTCGCGCTCAGGGTGATGGTGTCTGCGCCAGTGCCGCCGGTGATGGTTTCGGTATTAGCAACCGTCAGGCTGTTGGTGCCGTTGGCCAGGGTCAGGCTGTCGGAGCCAGCCGCCAGATCGACAGTGCCGCCGGTCAACGCAGCGCTGAGGGTGACGTTATCCGCACCCGAACCGCCAGTGACGGTTTCCACATTGGCCAGCAGCGCTTCGTTGCCGCCATCGGCCAGCTTCAAGCTGTCCTTGCCGTCGCCCAGATCAATGGCAGCGGAGGAGTCGATGGTGCCGCCCAGAGTAACGGTATCGGCACCGGTGCCGCCGGTCAGGGTTTCGACATTGCTGACAGTGAGGCTGTTGGTGCCATTGGCCAGCACCAGCTTATCCGAGCCATCGCCCAGATCGACCTTGCTGCCGACCGCAGCCGCACCCAGAGTGACCGTGTCGTCGCCGGCGCCGCCGGTGATGGTTTCGATATTGGACGCGGTGAGCGTGTTGCCGCCATCGGCCAGTTGCAGGCTATCGGAGCCAGCGGCCAGATTGATATTGGCATTGGCGACCGTGTCGCCGAGCGTGACGGTATCGGCATTGGTGCCGCCGGTCAGGGTCTCGATATTGGTGACCGTGACGGTGTTGGCAACATTGGTGAGAGTGACCGCATCGGCGCCGGTGCCGCCGGAGATGGTTTCCACATTGCCGACGGTGAGGCTGTTGCCGCCATTGGCCAACTGCAGGCTGTCGGAGCCGGCGCCGAGTTCGACGCTGCCGCCCGAAATGGTGGTGGTGAGCGTGACTTCATCGGCGCCCGAGCCGCCGACAACGCTTTCCACGTTGGCGATATTGGCGACGTTGCCGCCATCGGCCAGGGTCAGCTTGTCCTTGCCATCGCCCAGATCGATGGACGCCGAAGAATCGATGGTGGAGCCCAGCGTGACGGTATCCGCGCCGGTGCCGCCGGTGATGGTTTCCACGTTGGTGAAGGTGAAATTGTTGGTGCCGTTGGCAAGGGTAACGCCATCGGAGCCATCGCCCAGATCGACAGAGGCCTTGGCCTGCGCGGCGGTATAGGTGATCAGATCGTCGCCGGTGCCGCCGGTGATGGTTTCCACCGAATTGGCAGACAGGGTGTTGCCGCCATCGGCCAGATGCAGCTTGTCGTCGCCGCCGCCCAGGGTGAACAGCACGCCGGACACGGTGCCCGACATGGTGAGTTCGTCGGCCGCCGAACCGCCGATCACGGTTTCGACGTTGGTGATGGTCAGGTTGTTCGGGCCGTTGAACAGAGTCAGGGTATCGGCGCCATCGCCCAGATCCACCGAAGCAGTGGAAGGCAGAGTGCTGCCCAGGGTGACGTTATCCGCGCCGGTGCCGCCTACGACGGATTCAACATTGGTGACGGTAAGGCTGTTGCCGCCATCGGCCAGTTGCAGGCTGTCGTTGCCATCGCCCAGGCTGACCAGACCGCCCGACACCGTGGTGGTGAGGGTGACTTCGTCGGCGCCGGTGCCGCCAGTGACGGATTCAACATTGGTCAGAACGGCTACGTTGCCGCCATCGGCCAAGGTGATCTTGTCTTTGCCGGCGCCCAGATCGATGGACGCCGAGGAATCGATGGTGGAGCCCAGCGTGACAGTGTCGTTGCCGCTGCCAGCGGTCAGGGTCTCAACGTTGGTGGCGGTGAGGCTGTTATTGCCATTGGCCAGCACCAGCTTGTCGGAATCGTCGCCCAGATCGATCTTCGCGTTGGTGACCGCGGTGGTGTAGGTGACGATATCGGCGCCAGTGCCGCCGGTCAGGGTTTCGATGCCGCCGGCAGTGAGGGTGTTGCCGCCATCGGCCAGGGTCAGGCTGTCGTTGCCGGTGCCGAGATTGACGGTGCCGCTGATCGTGGTGTCGAGGGTGACGGCGTCGGCGCCGGTGCCGCCGGTCAGGGTTTCGACATTGCTGATAGTGAGGCTGTTGGTGCCGTTGGCGAGCGTCAGGCTGTCGTTGCCGTCGCCCATTTCGTAATCGCCGCCGGTGACCGCGGCAGAGAGCGTGATGGTGTCGTCGCCAGTACCGCCAGTGACGCTTTCGGCGCCGGAAACGGTGACGGAGTTGGTGCCATCGGCCAGGAAGAGTTCGTCATTGCCCGCGCCGAGCACGATGCTGCCGCCGGTGACGGCGGTGGCGAAGGTGATGCTGTCGGCGCCAGTGCCGGATGTCAGGCTCTCGAGGTTGGACAGCGTGAGGGTGTAACCGCTATCGCCGAGAGTGAGCTTGTCCTTGCCGTCGCCAAGATCGATGGAAGCCGAGGAGGAGAGCGAACCGCTGATGGTGACCGTATCGGCGCCAGAACCGCCGATCAGGGTCTCAACATTCGAAGCAGTCAGGCTGTTGGCGGCATTGGCAAGGGTGAGGCTATCGTCGCCATCGCCGAGGTTGACCACGGCATTGGTGATGCCACCGGTAACGGTGATGGTGTCTTGGCCAGTGCCGGTTGAAAGGGTGCCGAAGCCGCTAAAGGTAGCGTTGTTGTCGCCGTTACCCAGCGTAATATTGATGGTCATGACGCATCCTCTCCTTCTGAGATGCCCCCAACCAGGCTTCGCCTGGTATACACAGAGCGTCAAAGTCCGGGTTTTTCCCCGGTAAGCTTAATCCGATGGACCGTTGGCCGAACATTTGGCCACTATCCGATTTCAATCCCCTAACCCTTTTGCCCCAACTTTAGGCCGGAATGGTGCGGGTCATATGCCTTGACATAGACTCCAGGCAGAACACTCCGAGGGTTTTCAACGACTACATGCCCGTACGGCAAGAGTCAATCAGCAATCTGCTAAGGACTCGTTACGATCAAGAAAAATTCATTCAAAATGTGACGATCATCGTCGCATCTCGCCGGAGGGAACCTCAAGTATTTGATATTAATCATAAATTCATCTTTCCTTGAAGGACTTCCGGGCCGCTCCGAGCAGCGGTTCGATGAGGTATTCCAACGCAGTGCGAGAACCAGTCGGAACTAATACATCCACAGGCATACCAGGGGCCAACTTGATCCCTTCAATGGCATCCAGCTCTTTGCGGTCCGGCTCTACCTGGATGGAGAAGAAACCTTCGCCAGTACGCGGGTCGGTAAGGCGGTCTGCTGAACGGGTAAGGATGGTTCCGTGTATGATTGGGATTCCGCGCGACTTATAAGCGAGAAGGTGCAATTCGGTGCGCATGCCTTCATGCACATCCTTGGCATCCTCGGGCCGCAACCGGGCTTCGATCAGCATTTCCGATCCTTCCGGCACGATTTCCAGAATCTTCTCGCCCTTATTGATCACGCCGCCCACGGTGAAGGCGGTAAGACCCACCACATAGCCGGTTTCCGGCGCCCGGATTTCGGTCCGCTCGAGGGCATCCTTGGCAGCCGTCAGGCGCTCGCCGGCATCGGCGATGCGGGCTTGCACGCTGTTCAGTTCCGCCGAGACCTGCGAAAGCCTGTCGCGGCGCAGCTGCTCCATCTGGGCCTCGGCCTGTGCCACGGCATAACGCACGCGACCCACCGAGCCGCGATATTCGGCAACCTGGCCGCCGATCGCAGCCATCGCACGTTCCAGCGCCAATACGCGGGTTTTCGGCGCATAGCCGCGTTCATACAATTCGCGCGTACCGCTCAGTTCTTCATTGACCAGCTGCATCTGACGCTCGAGCGCCTGCGATTGCGCCGCCAGACCGCGCGATTGTTCATTGAGCTGCAGTATCTGCTGGCGCAGCACCGAAATCTGCGCTTCCTGTGCCACGCGACGGGCATTGAACAATTGCGTTTCGCCGCGGATCGCTTCGGCAACGATGCTGTTATCGGCATTGGCAAGCAGTTCGGGCGGGAATTGCACCGCAGGTAAACCATCGCGCTCGGCACGCAAGCGCGCCTCCTGGATGCGCAGCGTATCGTATTGCGAAGCGAAAATGCCGACCGCCGATTGCGCCTGCACGCTATCCAGCCGCACCAGCAATTGCCCGCGCTTCACCAAATCGCCTTCACGTACATTCAATTCGCGCACCACGCCGCCATCCACATGCTGGATGGTCTTGCGATTGCCCTCCACCTTCACGATGCCCTGCGCGATGGCAGCGCTGTCCAGCGGCGCGGTGTAGAGCCAGAAGCCGGTAAGGCCGACAAACAGCAGCAGGATGAACACGCCGAAGCGGATCGACGCGGTGGCGCCGTCATTCTCTGCCGGATCGGCAAGATCGGGCACGCCGCCGCGCCGCGCCGGCTTGCCCGGCGTGGTCGCCATCTGCAGGGGCCGGGGCCGCAATTCAACGGTCTGGGGCAGCTTGTCGCGGTTTTTTGCCACGGCGCTCATCCCTTCGCTGCGGCATCGATAGGCTCGGCATCGGCGGCCTTCGCCGCTGCCTGAGGAGCCTGGCCTGAAACCGGAGCAGCCTGTTGCGCCGCAATCTGCGCTGCCTGTTGGCCCGAAAGCTGTTGATTGGGCGCCTGCTGTGCCTGGCCGCCCTGCACCACGCGCAATTGCGGCGCGTTTGGCGCGAAAGCCGCCATGATCTGCGAGGTGGGGCCCATACGCTCGATCAGGCCGTTGCGGATCACCATGATCTTATCCACCGTCACCAACATGCTGGGACGATGGGCGATGATCACCACGGTCACGCGTTCGCGCTTCAGATGCAGCAGCACCTGGCGCAATGCTTCCTCACCCTGGCCATCCAGATTGGAATTGGGTTCATCCAACACTACCAGCTTGGGATCGCCGAAAATCGCCCGCGCCAGACCGATGCGCTGGCGTTGGCCGCCAGACAACACCGCCCCGCCCTCGCCGATCTCGGTATCATAGCCCTTGGGCAGACGCAGGATCATGTCGTGGATACCCACCAGCTTGGCGGCCCGCACCACGGCTGAGGGTTCGCATTCCTGGAAGCGGGCGATGTTGTCGCGCACACTGCCGGAGAACAGTTCGATATCCTGCGGCAGATAGCCGACATGGCGGCCGAAATCCTCGCGGTCCCAGCCGAACACATCGGCGCCATCCAGCCGCACCACGCCGCTATAGGGCCGCCACACGCCAACCAGCAACCGCGCCAGCGTGGATTTGCCCGAAGCCGTTGGGCCGATCACGCCGAGGCTTTCGCCAGCCGGCAGCTGGAAACTGATGCCACGCAGGATCGCCACTTCGGTATTGGGTGCGGCAAACGTGATGCCTTCGGCCGAGAGGTTGCCTTCCGGATCCGGCAATTGCATCTGCTGTTGGCGCAGCGGCTGGGCCAGCGCTTCATCCACGCGCTTGGCGGCGCTGAACGCTTCCACAAGCTGGCCCCACACGCCCACCACCTGATCGACCGGCTGCACGCCGCGGCCGCCCAGCAGCATGGCGGCATACATGGCACCGGGGCTGATTTCCTGCCGCACGCTCAACCAGGCGCCAACGGCAAGGATGGCCACCTGCAAACCGGTACGCAGAAAACGGATGGCGGCCATGAAGCCGGCACTGCGGCGGCTGGCAACCGCCTGGCGATTGAGGAAAGCCAACCGTTCGGTGCGCCAGAGGCGCAACAGGCCTGGCAACAGGCCCATGGCCTGCACGGCCTCGGCATTGCGCAGGCTGCCTTCGGTGAGGCGGTAGCTTTTCTGGGCATGGCCCATCGCCTCGGCGGTGGGCTTGGTGACGAAGAACTGGTTGCCGATCGCCAGCAGCAGCAGCAGCCCGGCGCCGCTCAGGGCAACGATGCCCAGCAACGGGTGCAACAGGAAGCAGATGCCCATGTAAACCGGCGTCCACAGCAGATCGAGAAAAGCAATCGTGCCGCTGCCGGTCACTACCTGGCGCAGCTTGTCGAGATCGCGCAGGGTCTGGCCGGGTGCGGCAGACCGCAACTGGCTGCTGCGCTCCACCTCCACCGCCATCAGCTTGGCCGACAGCATCGCATCGATGCGGATGCCCCAACCGATCAGGATGCGGGAACGCACGTCGTCGATCAGCGCCAACACCAACAGCGCCACCACACAAGCCATCGTGAGCATGATCAACGTGCTGATGCTGCCATTCGACAGCACGCGGTCGAAGACCTGCATCATGTATAGCGGCTGCACCAGGTTCAGCAGGTTGATCACCAGGCTGAACGCGCCCGCTGCGACGACATAACTCGCGCAGAGCAGGAAGGCAGTGCGTAGGGCGGAAGGCGGACGAGGCTTCATCGGCGCAACGTGGTTTCTCCATCATATCGCAACCGCCTTTCAGGCGGCGGGGGCGCGAATGCCTGCTTTTTCTCAGCAAGCACTATACGACCCCTGACATAACACCACGGTGAATCTTAAAGGCAAGTTAAGCCTTTTCAGTAATTTACTGGGCAAATTCTGCCCAGTAAGCGGGCCGCCAACTACTGCGCGGCGCGGGCTTGCGATCAGAATTGCATCGACACGCTGAGGGCACCGAAACGATCGGCCTGTTCCTGCGTCTCGAATTCACGGCTGCGCACCACATGGGTATAGGCGAAGCGCACATTGCTGATATAGAGCGCGGCGCCAAACTGCAAATCGCCCACGAAAGTCTTCTTGTCCACGCTGCGACTATCGGCAAACGTGTTGCCATCCAGGAACATGTTGCGCCCCACCGCCCGGCCATCCACGCCGGCGAACAGGTAGAAACCCCAAGGCCCGGTGGGCTGAAAATAGCCCGATCCCGGCAGGCTGGGCTGCACCCTTGGCGGACCGTAATCCACCGGTATGTTGTGGCCCACGCGCAGCATTACACCAGAATTAGCGTAAGTAAGGGCGTTGCCCAAATTCACGCCGGCATGCGGCACGGCATCGAAATCCAGGCCCAGGATGGCCTGCTTGGAGCGATGGCGCCAACTGCGCTGATAGGTGAATTGCAAGGTCGGCTCGGTCTTGAGCTGGCTGTCCCAGCCCTTGGGTTCGCGCGAGTTGATGATCTCGTGCACGGTTTTCTGCGACTGCTCGGCCAGCGAGGCCGGGCCGACAATGCCCAAGCCGATCTGCACCTGATCGAGATGCCGCTCGGTATCGGCGATCACCCCCAGGGTGCCATAAAGCCAACCGGCATAGGGCCGGTCCTCGGGCGGCGGATTCACCAGGGTGATGTCGCGCGGGGTATACATGCTCTGGCCCAGCGCCAGTTCCACCCGGATATCGGGCGACTTTTCCAGCAGCGGCAACATGCGCGCGGCCTCAGCCGCCCAGCCCGGCGTACCGCCAGGCTGCCCCTCAGGCGCGGTGAGCCACGACATGTGAACACCATTGGTGTAATGCCGGTCGGTATTGGTGAACAGGTCGTTTTCCAACAGGAAGCTGAGGGTACCGCGCTTGGGCGGCGGCGGAATGGCCGGTGCCGGCGCTGCTTCCGATGCCGCCGGTGCTTCCGGTGCCGCCGGTGCCTCGGAGCGCGCGGATGTATTGGCCGCCTCGGCAGCCGGTTTCTGCTCGGTTTTATCGGCCTGCTGGCCCCAAGCCGGCAACGATGCCATCGGCAAGGCCAGCAAGGCCGCCCCAAACAGGATGGAATAGCGCTGTATCGAAAACTGCGTCATGGCCGCTTTATACCCAAGCAATCATGGCAAAGATACGGCAGGATTCGTTCAAATCTGGTAACGAAAAAGCCGCCCTGGCGAACCAGGGCGGCTTGGAAACTTTACGGCTATGGCTGGGATCAGTGCAGCTTGGCGCGGATCTCGGCGATGGCGCGTTCGGTCTGGGTCTTGGCGGCGGCGCCCTGCAGATTCTGCTTCAGCAGATCGGCGGCGGCGGCCACGGCCAGATCGATGGCGGTATCGCGCACTTCGCGCATGGCGGCCTGTTCGGCCTGGGCGATCTTCGCCTCGGCCTGCTGGCGGCGACGCTCCAGCGAAGCCTTCAGGTCGGCAGCGGCGGCCTGGGCCAGCACCTTGGCCTCGGCTTCGGCGGCGGCCACGATCTCGGCGGCTTCCTGCAGGGCATTACGCTGCTTGCGCTGATATTCGGCGAACAGGTGCTGCGCCTCGCGGTGCAGCTTCTCGGCTTCGTCGAGTTCGCGCTTGATCTTTTCGGCGCGCTCATCCAGCGACTTGGTGAGCTGCCCCGGCACCTTCAGGTAAAACAGGATGCCGAAAAAGATCACGAATGCGACGAGTACCCAGAAATTGGTATCCTGCAGCATCGTATCCTACTCCGGTGAATGGCACCGCCGCCGGATGGAATCCGACGGCGGATTGCCGGTTACATGCGAACCGCCCGTTACTTGCGGGCCGACAGAGCCTTGGCCACAGCGCCCTGCACCGTATCGGCCGCCGGCGAAAGGCCGGACAGACGCGACACGATTTCCGACGCTGCCTCGCCCGCCATGCCGGCCAGGGAAGCCAGTGCGGCATCCTTTGCGGCAATGATGCGGGCTTCCGCTGCCTTGGTGGAGGCAACGATATCGGCATCCACCTTGCTGCGCTCGGCCGAAGCATCGGCTGCGATACGCGAGCGGGTGTCGCCGGCAATGCTCTGTGCCTGCGCGCGCGCCTTGGCCAGCGCCGCCTCGTATTCGGCGATGGCGGCCTCGGTTTCGCGCTTCAGCCGTGCGGCCTCTTCCAGGTCATGGTCGAGACGCTTGCGGCGTTCTTCCATGACTTCGGCAACCCGCGGCAGGGCCACCTTCGCCATCAGCACATAGAGCAGGACGAAGGTGATCGCCAGCCAGACGAGCTGCGGCAGGAATGTGCCGACCTCGAGCTGGGGCATGGGATCAGGCGAACAGGATCAGCAGCGCGATCAGCAGCGCGAAGATGCCGAGAGCTTCGGTCACCGCGAAGCCGAGCATCAGGTTGCCGAACAGCTTGGGAGCGGCACCCGGGTTGCGCAGCGCGCCATTGAGGAAGTTCGCGAAGATCAGGCCGACGCCGATCGCCGCGCCGCCCATGCCGATGGCAGCGATACCGGCGCCGATCATCTTTGCGGAAGCGAGATCCATGATACTGGTCCTTTCAGGTTGGGTGATTGACTAGAACTCTAAGAAAACCTTGGTGCAGAGCAGCCCTTTAGTGGTGCTCCATGTTCACAGCATCGCTCAGATACAGGCAGGTCAGGATGGTGAAGACATAGGCCTGCAGGAAGGCGATGAGGAATTCCAGCGCGGTGAGGGCAACCACCATCACCAGCGGCAGGATGCCGGTGACCGACAACACGCCGCCCATGCCCACCATGGAAACGATGAAGCCGGCGAACACCTTCAGCGTGGTATGGCCGGCCAGCATGTTGGCGCAGAGACGCAGACCGAGGCTGATCGGGCGCGAGAGATACGAGATGATCTCGATCGGCACGATGATCGGGGCCAGCGCCACCGGCACGCCGGCGGGCAGGAAGTGGGTGAAGAAATGGATGCCGTTGCGGGCAATGGCGATAACGGTGACGCCCAGGAACACGATCAGCGCCATCACGAAGGTGACGATGATATGGCTGGTGACGGTGAAGCTGTAAGGCACCATGCCGAGCATGTTGCACATCAACACGAACATGAAGAGCGTGAAGATGAAGGGGAAATACTGTCGGCCATTCTGGCCCACATTGTCGCGCACCATGTTGGCGACGAATTCGTAGGATAGCTCGGCCAGGGATTGCAGCCGGCCCGGCACCAATGCGCGACCGCGCATGCCGTAAACCATCAGCAGGGTGGCGGCGGCCACCGCCAACACCATGAACAGCGAGGCGTTGGTGAAGGATACCGGCGTAAGCGTACCGCCCTCGCCGCACAGCGCGATGCACTTGATCTTGAATTGGTCGAGCGGGCTGGCTGCCACAGTCACGTCCCCTTCTTGTCATCCGCATCCGGTGCGGACTGCTCATCTTCCATTGCCTGCCGGTTCATCGCCATGCCGGTGCGGATCGCTATCCACATCGCGGCGGCAACACCCAGCAGGGCGAACCCCACGACACCGAAAGGCGCGGTTTCCAGCCAGCGGTCGAGCCACCAGCCGATGAATACCGACACCCCAACGGCCGCCACCATCTCGATGGCCAGCGACCAGGCTTTGCCGAGCGAACGGCGGTTGGTGGCCGGTCCGGCCGCTTCCATCCGTTGCTTCTGGCGCCGTCCCTCCACCTCGGAGAGGCGGCGGTTGAGCTGTGCCAGATCGGCATGACCCTTTTCGGTGTCTCGCGGCGGCGGTTCGGTCTCGGCCATGGCTGCTCCAGGCATGGGTTGCAGGGCAAGCCTCGGCACGAATCCCGACGCCAAGCGCCGCGAAAGCGCGCGCACCATAGGAATCACCCCCTGCCCCGTCAAGCCTATGGGGCGAGCCGTGGCCGGGGCCGGACAAGGCAAGGATACGGCCATAATTGATAATTGTTCTTAACTGCCAAAATAACCCACTTATAAATATATGGTTTTCATGCCGGAATGGCAGAATCCAGCCCAATCAAAGTTATCGGTTTACACAGCATGATGGGGGTCTCGGTGGCGCCTGGACTGCGGCAATCCGCCGCATGCCTGCGACAGCAGGCAGGTCAATCGAGCGCAGGCAAACCGCGCGGCAAGTCGGCGCAGGCATAGGCCTCGATCTCCCGGCGGGGATGGATCGGCTTGTCGGCCTCGGTGACGCGGTCGTAATGATACAGCGTCATCCCGAACACCCCCAGCACCTGGCCGGCATCGTCTGCCAACGGCAGGATCAACCGCTCGCTATCCTTGCCCAGTTGGAGATGCGGCTGGATCGGCCGGCGGCTGATATGGATGGCGGGCGTGTCCATCACATGCCGATAGCGCTGCCGCAGCACGCCGGCATCCTCGGTCGACATGATATCGCGCAGAAAACGATTGCGGATCGAGCGCCCCCAGGCGTCGTTCACCGCCTCGCCAGACAGACTGCAGAAGAAATCGTCTTGCTGAGGCAGCCAACGGTAGATCCACAGATAGGGCAGACATGGCTTGAGTTGGCCCGGATCTATGGCGCTACGCAGAGTGACCAGTGCATCCCCACGGCGCTCGGCCCAATGATGCATGAACAGCCGCAAACGGGCGTCTTCCATACGTGGCCAGTCTGCGATGCGAAGCAACTGGGGGATGACGGTATGGGGCTCGATCTGCTGGCTCATGCTCACATGCGGGCAATGCGGTCCGGCATCGAGTCTATGACCAGGCCGAGCATGTGAAAAGCCCGCAGGGCTAGAAATATGACGGATTAATACTAATGCTCCTCGGGTGGCCCGAAAGGCTACCCCTCAACCGGCCCTAATGACTACCGCACAACCGGCAATGCGGATCGCGGCGCAACCGGACAGCGCGAAAATCCCCGCGCAGCGCATCGTAAAGCAGCAACCGCCCGGAAAGGCTGTCACCCAGATCGAGGATTTCCTTGATCACCTCGATGGCCTGCATGCTGCCCATGATGCCGGCCAGGGCGCCCAGCACGCCGGCTTCCGAACAGGCTGGGATGCTGCCGGCCGGCGGCGGCTCGGGGAAGACGCAGCGATAACAGGGATGCGGCGCGCCGAGATGCGCCTTGAAAGTGGAGATCTGGCCATCGAAGCGCAGGATTGCCGCCGTCACCAGGGTCTTGCCCAAACGATAGCAGGTATCGTTGACCAGAAAGCGGGTGGAGAAATTGTCGCTGCCATCGGCCACGATATCGTAGGCGCCTATCAAAGCCTCGGCATTCGCCTCATCCAACCGCTGGCTATGCTCCACCACCCGCACATGCGGGTTGAGGCCGGCAATCGCCACCGCGGCGCTTTCGGTCTTCAGCCGGCCAACACTGTCGGTGTCGTGCAGCACCTGGCGCTGCAGGTTGCTTACATCCACGCGGTCGTTATCCACGATGCCGATGGTGCCGATACCAGCTGCCGCCAGATACAAAGCCAACGGCGACCCTAAGCCGCCGGCACCGATCAGCAGCACGCGGGCCTGCTTCAGCTTCTGCTGCCCGGCGCCGCCCACTTCGGGCAAAACGATATGCCGCGCATAGCGCTGCAATTCATCCGGCGTGAAACTGCTCATGACCGATCGCGGTTCAAAGCCCGTCGAACAACGCCGTGGAGAGATAGCGCTCGGCGAAGGAGGGAATGATCACCACCACGGTCTTGCCCGCCATATCGGGCCTTGAGGCCACTTCCAGCGCGGCCGCCATGGCAGCACCCGACGAAATGCCGCCGGGAATGCCTTCCAGCTTGGCCATGCGCCGCGCGGTCTCGAAGGCGGTTTCGTTGCCGATGGTGATCACTTCGTCGATCAACTTGGTATCGAGATTGCCCGGAATGAAGCCCGCACCGATACCCTGAATCTTGTGCGGCCCCGGCCGGCCGCCGGAAATCACCGGGCTGTCTTCGGGCTCGACGGCGATCATGCGCAGGCCGGGCCTGCGGGCCTTAAGCACCGATCCCACGCCAGTCAGCGTGCCGCCCGTGCCTACGCCGGCAACCACCGCATCCACCGCGCCATCGGTATCCACCCAGATTTCCTCGGCCGTGGTGCTGCGATGAATGGCCGGATTGGCCGGATTGTCGAATTGCTGCGGCATCACCGAGCCGGGAATCTGCCCAAGCAATTCCTCGGCGCGTGCCACGGCACCGCGCATACCCAGGGCGGGCGGTGTCAACTCGATCTCGGCGCCGAGATATTTCAGCATCTTGCGGCGCTCCACCGACATGCTTTCCGGCATCACCAGGATCAGCCGATAGCCTTTGGCGGCCGCCACGAAAGCCAGCGCGATACCGGTATTGCCCGAGGTGGGCTCCACGATGGTGGCGCCGGCCTTCAGCTTGCCCTGCTGTTCCAGCGCCTCGATCAGCGCGATGCCGATGCGATCCTTCACCGAGGCCAGCGGATTGAAGAATTCCAGCTTGGCCAGCAGCGTGGCCTTGATACCGGCATCCGCGCCCAGACGATTGATGCGCACCAGCGGCGTGCCGCCGATGGTATCCACGATGGACTCGTAGATGCGCCCGCGCGGAGGATTCACATGCGGCACGCTGGCCGGCTTTTGCACTGCAGACATGATTTCCTCCTCGAAGGCTTTGTATCGACTCAAATCGTAAAGTTGTCGGCGCCTTCCAGCGGCGCGTCGATGCCCGAAACCTGCGCACGATTGCACAAGTCTTCCAGCGTAATGCCGTCGATGCGTTCCAGCACCAATGCCTGGCATTCATCCCAGATCGGCTGCACGGTGCGGCGGCCGAGTTCGGAACCCGCGCCCGTTGCCTCATCGGCATCGGCATCCAGTTCGGAAACGATACGCACCACCTCGCCCACCGTGATACGGCGGCGTTCACGCGCCAGCGTGTAACCGCCACGCGGGCCGCGCACGCCCTTCAGCACGCCATTGCGCACCAGATGCTGCATCACCTGTTCGAGATAGCGCTGCGGCACGCCCTGCCGTGCGGCAATATCCTTAGACTGCACCGGCTCCGGCCGAGCATTGAAGGCGATATCCACCACCGCTTCGAGCGCGTGCATGGTGCGCCGGGTACATTTCAACATCAAACTCCCCCCATCTTGACACCCGTGGAACCGAACCCCCCGGCTCCACGCTGCGTATCCGTCAATTCCTCAACCGCCTGCCACCGCACCTGGCTGTAGCTGGCCACCACCATCTGCGCGATGCGTTCGCCGCGATTGATGGTGAACGGCTGGTCGCCGTGATTGATCAGCACCACGCCGATTTCGCCGCGATAATCGGCGTCGATGGTGCCCGGCGCATTCAGCACCGTGATCCCGTGTTTCAGCGCCAGGCCGGAGCGCGGACGCACCTGCGCTTCAAACCCAGCCGGCAAGGCAATCGCCAGGCCGGTGGGCACCAGTTTGCGCTGGCCGGGCTGCAGCACGATCGGCTCGGCAATCGCTGCCTGCAAATCCAGGCCAGCCGATTCCGCCGTGGCATAGGCCGGCAGGGTGAGGCCTTCGGCATGAGGCAGACGCTTTACCGGAAGATCAATCATGCTCATCAGTCGACAACCCCTTACTTGAAAAAATCCGCGATCCGCGCGGTCAGTTTTTCCGCCACGGCAAGCTTGCTCATGCGCGGCCAATCCTCCACGCCCTCGCGGGAGACCAGATGCACGGTATTCTCATCGCCGCCGAACACGCCGCTCTGCGGCGAAGCATCGTTGGCCAGAATCCAGTCGCAGCCCTTCTTATCCAACTTGGCGCGGGCGTAATCCACCACATGGTCAGTCTCGGCGGCAAATCCCACCACCAGGGCCGGCCGGCGCTTGGCATCGGTGGTGGCGATGGCCCGCAGGATATCAGGGTTCTCGGCCATCTGCAGATTGGGTGCCAGCTCGCCGGTTTTTTTCAGCTTCTTGTCGGATTCAACGGCCACACGCCAATCGGCCACGGCGGCGGCAAACACCGCGGCATCAGCCGGCAGATTGAGAAAACAGGCGGAAAACATGTCGCGCGCGGTTTCCACGCGGATCACCCGCACACCCGGCGGATCGGGCAGGGAGACCGGGCCGCTGACCAGGATCACTTCGGCCCCCGCCTTGGCCAAGGCGGCGGCAATGGCATGGCCCTGCTTGCCCGAGGACCGGTTGGCGATATAGCGCACCGGATCGATCGGTTCATGGGTCGGGCCCGAGGTGACGATCACCTTCCGGCCCGCCAAGGGCTGCGCGGCGATCGGTTTCAGCACCACCGGGGGCCCGGCTTGTATACTGCCGCCGGCGAAATGCGCCTCGATAGCCGCAAGGATTTCCATCGGTTCGCTCATGCGGCCGGGCCCGTATTCGTTGCAGGCCATCGCGCCATCCACCGGGCCTGCGAATTGCACGCCATCGGCACGCAGCTGCGCCACATTGCGCCGAGTGGCCGGATGGGTCCACATCCGCACATTCATCGCCGGCGCCACCAGCACCGGCTTGTCGGTGGCCAACAGCACGGTGGCGGCCAGATCATCGGCCATCCCGGCGGCCATGCGGGCCAGCAGATCGGCACTGGCCGGTGCCACCACCAGCAGATCGGCATCCCGGGACAACTGGATATGCCCCATCTCGGCTTCATCGGTGAGCGAGAAGATCTCGCCATACACCTTGTCGCCAGACAATGCCGAGACCGAGAGCGGGGTAACGAAATTCGCCGCCGAACGGCTCAGCACGCAGCGCACGCTGGCGCCACGGTCGCGCAGGCGGCGGATCAGCTCCAACGCCTTGTAGGCGGCGATGCCACCTGAGATCACCAGCAGGATGCGCTTGCCCTTGAGCAAAGTTTTTCCACTCCCAATGGTTTTTATTGATAAATCACTAGAAAGCTGTGTGTATAAATTTAATGGAGCATCCCAGGCTTAACAAGCCTCGACGCCCCCTCTGACCGCAAATAACAGAAAAAGATTGGAAAGCCGGCCTTAAACGTGCTGGCCGCCGTTAATATGGATTTCGGCGCCATTCACATAAGACGAGGCATTGGTGCAGAGGAAATAGATGGTGCTGGCCACCTCTTCCGGCGTGCCCATGCGGCGCATGGGGATTTCCCGATCCACCAGGTCGCTGGTGCCGGGCGAGAGGATGGCGGTATCGATTTCCCCCGGCGCGATGGCATTCACGCGGATGCCATGGGCGCCGAATTCCCAGGCCATCTCGCGGGTGAGCGCGGCAAGAGCGGCCTTGGATGTGGCATAGGCCACGCCGGCAAACGGATGCACGCGGCTGCCGGCGATCGAGGTGACATTCACGATCGAACCATGGGCCGCCTTCAATTCCTCGAAAAAGCCCTTGGCCAGCAGCATCACCGAAAACAGGTTGACGTTATACACATGCTGCAACGTGGCCAGATCGGTGCTCAGCACGCCCAGCCGGCTGCCGCGCGGCCCCTTGGGCGAAATGCCGGCATTGTTCACCAGGGCATCCAACCGGCCATCGGGCAGACGCTCGCGCAATTCCTCCATCGCCTTTGGCAGATTGTCGATATCGGCGAGATCGAGCTGCACATGACTTTCCGCGCCGCCCTCCCAAGGACATTCCTCGGAAAACGGCTGCCGCGAAACCGTCAGCACCTTCCAGCCGGCAGCGCTGAAACGTTTCACGGTGGCATGCCCGATCCCGCGGCTGGCGCCGGTGAGCAGAAGAGTGCGTTGGCGTTCGTTCATGGGCTTAAGCTAGCGCAGGGCTGCCCCGAAAACCACTGGCCAACCGGCAACCATGGTTTCTTTTTGCCAGATTGCGGCTTATAGCAAGCCATCGAATTGCCGCAATAAGGCCGCAAAGCCATAAGATGCAAGACGGGCATTTATAGAAATAAATTAAAAAATGGAGCCCATAATGAACGACTCCTATACGATTGGCATTGAGGAAGAATTCTTCCTGGCTGAGCGCGATGGCAAGACCGCCGTGCAGCGCATGCCCAAAGCCCTGATCCGACGCTGCCGCGGCCTGCTGGGTGAATCCGTCACCACCGAATTGCTGCAATCGCAGATCGAGGTGGCCACGCCGATCTGCCGCAGCCTGGCCGAGGCGCGCGCGGCGCTGGGTGGATTCCGCAAGGGGCTGACCGAAGTGGCAGCCGAATTCGACTTGGAAATCTTCGCCGCCGGCACGCATCCCACCGGCGAGTGGACCGAGCAGCGCCATACCGACAAGCCGCGCTATCACAAGATAGCCAACGACCTGAAATTCCTCGCCCGCCGCAACATGCTGTGCGGCATGCATGTGCATGTTGAAGTGGCCGATCCGCATGAGCGGATCGACATCATGAACCGCACGCTGCCTTTTCTACCGCTGCTGCTCGGGCTCAGCACCTCGTCGCCATTCTGGCGCAAATACCCCACCGGACTGATGGGCTATCGCCTCGCCGCCTACGATGAATTGCCGCGCACCGGGATTCCGGAATTCTTCAACGGCCTGGAGGATTACAACAATTACGTGGACACCCTGGTGCAATCGGGCGTGATCGAAGATGCCAGCCATATCTGGTGGGCAATCCGGCCATCGCCGCGCTTTCCCACCCTGGAGCTGCGCGTGGCGGATTCCTGCACCCATCTGGAGGATGCGCTCTGCATCGCGGCGATTTTCCGCTGCCTGGTGCGCGCGCTGCACCGACAGCCGGCATTGAACGCCCAATGGCAGAATCATACCCGGCTGCTGATCGAGGAAAACCGCTGGCGTGCCCAGCGCTACGGCACAGCGGAAGGCCTGATCGATTTCGACGCGCGCAAGGTGGTGCCGTTCTCCGCGTTGCTGGATCATCTGCTGGGCCTGATCGCCGAGGATGCCGCCGCGCTGGATTGCATCGCCGAAGTGGAGCATGCCCGCACCATCCTGCAGCGCGGCACATCGGCGGCGCAGCAGATGGCACTCTACCGCGAACGGCGGGCCAGCGGTGCCAGCCGCAGCGAGGCGCTGCGCGGCGTGGTGGGCTGGCTGGTGGCAAGCACGGCAACGGTGTAAAAACACCGGCATGACTGATTCCGCCGAAGACGGCATGCGGCTGGACAAATGGCTGGTGCATGCGCGGTTCTGCAAAACCCGCGATATCGCTGCAACACTGATCCGGCGCAGCCGCATCAGGATTAACGGACGCGTTGTGGAGAAAAACCACAATCTGGTGCGGGTGGATGATGTGCTGACCCTGCCGCTACGGGCCGGCGTAAAGGTGCTGCGCGTTCTGGGCCTGCCCGTCCGGCGCGGCCCGCCCGCCGAAGCGCAGGCCTGCTATGCGGAAATAGCGCCCCCGACAGCCGATAGCGGCGATTGACCCGGCCAAGCCTGCCGTGTTAGGCGAAAGCCCTTGCCTCGCCCCCCAGGCGCATTTGCCAGGATCCTTTGCCATGACCTACGTCGTCACCGAGAATTGCATCAAGTGCAAGTATATGGATTGCGTGGAAGTCTGCCCGGTGGACTGCTTCTATGTGGGCGAGAACATGCTGGTGATCCATCCCGACGAATGCATCGATTGCGGGGTATGCGAGCCGGAATGCCCGGCCGAAGCGATCCTGCCCGACAGCGCGCCCGATACCGCCAGCTGGGTGGAACTCAATCGGGAATATGCCCAGGCTTGGCCCAACATCACCCGAAAGGGTACTCCGCCGGCCGATGCCGACGAGTGGAAAGGCAAGCCCGGCAAGAAGGAATTGCTCAGCCCGAATCCCGGCGAGTAGGCCTGAAACCGCCTATTTCTCTATAAAATGATGCAGACAACAACTTTTGTTTGCATCATTCGCCCTCAAACGGCCTGAAGGGTTCTGTCCTTTGCCACCCCGCCGTGGTATAATATGTGACGGAACAATAATGCTTCCTGCCGCGTAATCGGCCAAAGGGCAGTAGCCCTATGTGGAATTCCGCCGTGGAAATCCGGATTTTGAGCCGCGTACGCAATGCATGGATTGGCCCAAGGTGGATCGGAATGGCCTGCGGCATAGCCCCAGACCTGAAACCGGCCATCAGCCAAGCCAGGGGGAACGTCGCAGGGGCATCGAGCGAGGTGAAGCTTTGACCAAGGCTAAGATAAAGAAGCCGGCCAAGCCGGCAGCAGCGGCAGGCAAGTCTGTCCCTGTTAAGGCGCCTGCGGTGAAAACAGCTGCAGGGAAAAAGCCCGAGGCGAAAAAGCCGGAAGCCAGCAAGAAGCCCGAAATCAAAAAGCCCGTGGCGAAAAAGCCTGAAACCAAGAAGCCCGTGGCCAAGAAACCCGAACCGGCAGCCAAGAAGCCGGTTGCGAAAAAGCCTGAACCGGCAAAGAAGCCCGAGCCGGCCAAGAAACCAGGCGCGGCCCAGGCAGCATCCATGCAGGCTGCTCCTGCCGCGTCGGCTGTAAAGCCCGCGCCTGCGGCCAAGGCCAAGCCGGAACCGGCCAAGAAACCGGAAACGCCCAAGAAGCCCGCTTCCGCCGCCAAGAAACCGGCGGAAGCAGCAAAGAAACCCGAAGCGGCCAAGCTGCCGCCGAAGCCCCAGGCCGTGAAGGCCCAGGCGGTTTCGGCGCCGCCCAGCCGGCCGCTGCCGCAGCCTGTGAAGCCGCCGGATCCGAAACCGGCCGCGCCCAGCAAGGCTGTGCCAATCAAACCCTCTGCGGTGAAGGTCAAAGTGGAATTCAGTGCTGGTGATTACGTAGTTTATCCCACCCATGGCGTTGGCAAGGTGCTGCGCATCGAACGGCAATCCATTGCCGGTTTCGAGCTGGACCTCATGGTGGTGGAATTCGAGCGCGACAAGATGACCGTGCGTGTGCCCACCACCAAGGTGCAATCGGTGGGCATCCGCAAGCTCTCGTCGCCGCAGAAGATGCGCACGGCGCTGGATACGCTGAAAGGCCGTGCCCGCGTGAAACGCGCCATGTGGAGCCGCCGCGCCCAGGAATACGAAGCCAAGATCAATTCCGGCGATCCGGTGGCGATTGCCGAAGTGGTGCGCGATCTGCACCGCAATGCCGGCCAGCCGGACCAGAGCTATTCCGAGCGCCAGATCTACGAAAGCGCGTTGGACCGCCTGGTGCGCGAGTTGGCTGCCGTGGAGCGGATCGACGAGGACAGCGCGGCCAAGAAGCTGGACAAGCATCTCAAGGCAGCCTAGCCGCAGCGTTTGCGGCATCGCATCGCTTTTTTAAGCATTTCCCGCTAGTTTCGGGGCCCTGTCAGCATAGGGCCCCGATTCGTCTTGATCGCATTCCGCGCCCCGCAATCCTCCGCTCCCGCCTCGCCTGCCACGACTGGCGAGGCTTTTGCCGTGCTGAGCGGCAGCCGCCGGGTTTGGGCGGTGGCGGCTTTGCGCGCCGATATCGGCAAGCTGAAACTGGCCCATGAGGAACTTTCCGCCCGCGTGCAGCATGGCGACCGCCTGGTCTATCTCGGCAACCAGTTCGGCTATGGTGCCGATACGCTGGCGGTGCTGGACGAACTGATCGCTTTCCGCCGCGATTTCCTCTGCCTGCCGGGTGCGATGCCGGAAGACATCGTCTATCTGCGCGGCGCACAGGAGGAGATGTGGCGCAAGCTTTTGCAGATCCAGTTCGCCACCGGGCCGGCCGGCGTGTTCGACTGGATGATGCGCCATGGCCTGCAGCCGGTGTTGGAAGCCTATGGCGTGGATTCCGCCCGCGTGCCCGGCATCCTGCGCGAAGGTGCGCTCAGCATCAGCCGCTGGACCAACGCCCTGCGCGCTGCCATCCGGTCGCATCCCGGCCATGAGGATTATTTCGCCGCGCTGCGCCGCGCGGCCTATACCCGCGATGGAGAATTGCTGTTCGTGCATGCCGGGGTGGATCCCGGCCTGCCGCTGCCCGAACAGGCCGATCATCTCTGGTGGGGCTCGCCGCATTTCCGCGACATGACAGCCCCTTATGGCGGCTTCCGGCGCGTGGTGGCTGGCGCCAATCCCCAAGGCGAGGGCCCGCATCTGGGCGCCTTCACTGCCTGCCTGGATGGCGGCTGCGGCTTCGGCGGCCCGCTCAATGTGGGCTGCTTCGCGCTTGATGGCACGGTGATCGAAAGCTTCGCAATCTGATCAGAGCCAGCTGGTAAACTCTCCCAGCGATTTCTTGCGGCCGCCATATACCGGAACTTGCGCGTCTTTGGCCGGATAGCCGGCCACCAGCAGAATATAGGGTTTCTCATGCTCCGGCCGCTGGCATAGGCGGTTGAGGAAATTCATCGGGCTTGGTGTATGGGTCAGGGTCGCCAGGCCGGCATGATGCAGCGCCGCGATCAGGAAGCCAGTGCTGATGCCGACGGATTCCGGCACATAGTAATGCTTGCGGTGGCTGCCATCGGCGGCGATGCCATACCGCTGGGCGAAAATGGCGATCAGCACCGGTGCGGTTTCCAGGAACGGCTTGTCGGCATCGGTGCCAAGCGGTGCCAGCGCCTCCAGCCACTCCGCCGAAGCGCGGCCATTGTAGAATTCGCGCTCCTCGGCCTCGGCGCCTTCACGCACGCGGCGCTTCAAAGCCGGATCGGTGATGACGCAGAAATGCCAGGGCTGCTGGTTGGCCCCCGATGGCGCGCTGCCGGCGGCCAGCAGCGCAGCCTCGATGATTGCTCGCGGCACCGGATCGGCCGCAAAATCCCGCACCGTGCGCCGGCGCCGCAGATCGGCGGTGAAATCCTGCACCCGCGCGATGGCTTCGGCATCGCCATAGCGGCGATAATCGCGCAGACCTTCCATTGCCGGCAGGTTTGCCATGCTGTTTCCCCCCTCCGATAATGCCGTGCCTATCCTGCCTTGCGCGCAACCGGTTGCCAATGCGCCAGCGCCAGGCCCGGCAATATGCAGGCGATGCCGGCCAGCAGACCCAATGTCACGGCTTCACCCAGCAGCAACACACCCAGTATGGCCGCCGTGATCGGGGCCAGGCCGAGAAAGATCGTAACCTGGGTGGGCGAACCGCGCCGCAATGCCCAGAGCCAGGCGAAATAGCCTATCGCGCTGGACAAACCGATGAAGCAGACCGCCCCCCAACCCACCGCATCGAAACGCAGCGGATGCTGGAAATAACCTTCCGCAAAGGCCAGCACCGCCAGCACCAGCACGGAGGCAAACATCGACAGACCGCCCACATGCAGCGGCTCGTAGCGCCGCAGATAGCCGCGCAGCGCAACGCTGCTGGCAGCCCCGAAACAGGCGGCCAGGAATGCCGCGATCTCGCCCAGCCAGCCCGCCGCAAGATTGCCGGAAAAGCCCTCGCCGGAAGCGTTATCGCCCCAGGCCTTGTCGCCCAGCGCCAAGGCCACGCCGCCGATGGTGAGCAACACGCCGGCAGCCTTGCGCCAGGTGAGTTGCTCCTGCCCCAAAGCGGCAGCCACCAGCATGGCCACCAGCGGGAAGGCGGAAAAAATCAGCGCCGCGCGCGCCGCCGGAATCAGCGTGACGGCATAATTGAGCACCACCACCACCATGGCGAATTGCACCACGCCAAGGCCGGAAATAGCCAGAAAATCCCGCAGCCCCATACGCGGCCAGGGCCGCGATATCAGCAGGAATGGCAGCAGGCAAAGCACGGCGATGCTGTAGCGCAGGAAAGCCAGACTGGCGGGATCGGCCTGATCCACCACCAGCCGCGTGGCCACCAGGGCGGCCCCCACCTGAATGCCGGTGCCCGATGCCACCAGCGAGGCAATCAGGCTGCCTCGGCCGATATCTTCCGTCACACTGGGCATTCTGTCACGCTGGGCCTTCCATCACGCTGGGCATTCCATCACAGCGTTTTCTCCCAGTATTCGCCGATCAGATCCTTGCCGAAACTGTGATGCGGTTCGCTGCTGACCAGCTTGAAGCCACGCTTCTCGTAGATGCGGCGGGCATCCAGCAGGATCGAATTGGTCCACAGCACCATCTTGCGATAACCCTTGGCGCGAGCGAAATCCTCGCAGGTTTGCACCAGCTTGCCGCCCAGGCCCAAGCCACGCGCGGAAGCATCCACCACCAGCATGCGCAGCTTGGCCACGGTCTTGGATTGCTCCACCACGAAAACGCTGCCGATCCGCTCGGGCCCATGTTCGGTCTGCCGCTCGGCGATCCAGCAGGCTTCGCGCGCGGGATTGAAATCGCGCAGGAATTTCGCGGCGATCTCGGCCACCATGGCCTCGAAGCTGATATCCCAGCCGAATTCCTCGGCATAGACCGAGCCATGGCGCGAAATCACCCAGCCGATATCGCCGGGCTTGTGCGGCCGCAGGATATAGGCTGCGGCCTGAGGGCTGCTGCCCGCACTGGCCGGAGCGGTTTCCGACATACCGCCCAGCAGGCTTTCTATCTGCCCCATGGCCTTGATCAATTGCCGCCGTCCCGGCTCGCCCAGCGGCTTGATCAAGCCGGAGATTTCCGCCCGCGAACGTTTGTCCAGCGGCGCATAGGCGGCGCGGCCCTTGGGCGTGATGGCCAGCAGGCTGCGGCGGGCATCCTTCGGCGCCGGGCGGCGGCGCAGCAGGCCGGCCCGTTCGAACCGGCGTAGGATGCGGCTGACATAGCCCGGATCGAGATCGAGTTCGCGGCAAAGCTGACTGGCGGCCAGATCGTCGCCCCGGTCAGACCGATGCGCCAGTTCGAACAGCAAACGCGCCTCGGTGAGGGAAAACCGGCTTTGCAGCAGGCCCTGGCGCAGCACGCCGATACGCTGTGTGTAGAAGCGGTTGAACCGCCGCATGGCGGCGATATCGGCTTCCAATGTGCGCTCTGTCATGTCCCGGCCCTCCATGGACCGCCAGGATCATCCAGCAGATTGTTGCCTTAGTCAACTATCTAGCGTGTAGCGTGGCAGTTGACGGCGCTCCGCACTCTGCCTATCTGTGGAGGCATGAAACGCGATATCGGCCAGCGCAGTCGGGAAATCCTTCGCCTGGTGGTGGAAAACTACATGGCCACCGGCGAACCGATGGGTTCGCGCCTGCTGTCCAAGAAACTCGACCATAAGCTGTCGCCGGCCAGCATCCGCAACACCATGGCGGATCTGGAGGATGCCGGGCTGCTTTATGCGCCGCATACCTCGGCCGGCCGGCTGCCCACCGAAAGCGGCCTGCGGCTGTTTGTGGACGGCCTGCTGCAGATGGGCGACCTGACCACCGACGAACGCTCGGCCATCGAAAACCGCTGCGCCGCCTCGGGCCGCGGCTTCCAGGAAGTGCTGACCGAAGCCACCGCCATGCTCAGCGGCCTGTCGGGCCATGCCGGCCTGGTGGTGGCGCCCAAGGCCGATGCGCCGCTGCGCCAGGTGGAATTCGTGCCCATTGCGCCAGGCCGTGCCCTGGTGGTGATGGTGAATGATGAAGGCCATGTGGAAAACCGGGTGATCGACCTGCCGATGACCATGAATGGCCTGACGATGAACGGTTCTGCCCTGGTGGAGGCCGGCAATTTCCTGTCGCAGCGCCTGCGCGGCCGCACGATTTCCGAGGGGCGCGAGGAAATCTATGCCGAACTTTCGGCCCAACGCGCCGAGCTGGATCAACTGACCTCCAAGGTGGTGGAAGCCGGCCTGGCGGTGTGGGGCGGCGGCAATAGCGGCACCAGCGGCACCCTGATCGTGCGCGGCAGCAGCAATCTGCTGGACGATGTTTCCGCCATTGCCGATCTGGAGCGCATCCGCGCCCTGATGGAAGAGCTGGAGAATACCGAGGAGATGCTGCGCCTGATCGACCTGACCCATGGCAGTGAGGGCGTGCGCATCTTCATCGGCTCGGAAAACACCCTGTTCCGCCGTGCCGGCTGCTCGCTGATCGTGGCGCCGCTGCAGAACCAGCAGCAGCGCATCGTGGGCGCCATCGGTGTGGTGGGCCCCACCCGCATGAATTACGCCCGCCTGGTGCCGATGGTGGATTTCACCGCCCAGGTTGTGGGCCGGTTGCTGGGTTAGGCGCCAGACCCCTTTTATTTTCACCCACGGCTGCGTATATGCAGGGCCGATCCGTTTGATAGCCCATCCGTTTGAAGGCAGGGACCATGAATACCCAACCGCAAGCAACGCCCACCGACGCCCAGACCTTTTCCGATGCCGCGCTGAACACCGAAGCCGCCACCCAGAACCAGGCCGGCGAAGCGGAAATCCTGCGCGCCGAAAATGCCGAGTTGAAGGACAAGCTGCTGCGAATGGCGGCCGATACGGAAAATCTGCGCCGTCGCCTTGAGCGCGAGCGCGATGATGCAACGAAATTCGCCGCCGGAAAATTCGCCAAGGATATTCTGAGCGTGGCCGACAATCTGCGCCGGGCGCTGGAGAATGCACCCAAGGCCGAAGGCAACGAGGCGATTTCCGGCCTCACCACCGGCATCGAGGCCACCGAACGCGAATTGCTGGGCGTATTCGAGCGCCACGGCATTCAGCGGATCGACCCGCAAGGCGAAAAATTCGACCCCAACCTGCATCAGGCGATGTTCGAAGTGGAAAATCCCAACCTGGCCGCCGGCACGGTGATCCAGGTGGTGGCCTGTGGCTATGTGCAGCATGGCCGCCTGTTGCGTGCTGCCATGGTGGGGGTATCGAAAGGCGGGCCCGCCACCGCGCAACCTTCCGGCAGCGAACCCGGCGCAGCGGTAAACACCCAAGCATGAAAAGCTTGGGCCGCTGACACAAAACCGCAATCGTAGACCGATAAGACTCGCGGCCTCTGGCACTGGAGGCCGCCTTGAATATGAGCGATGGCGATCGGCTGGAAGCGATCGGCGATGTGGCCTCGACCATTCCGCCGGTGGCACCCAACCAGCGTTGCGACGAGATAGACCGCATCTTCGCGGCATCGCCCGATCTGGGCGCGCTGGCCGTGGTGGATCGTGGCCGGCCGGTGGGCCTGATCAACCGCTACGACATGATCACCCAGCTTTCG
This sequence comes from Ferrovibrio sp., assembly GCF_019636075.1. Taxonomy (GTDB): domain Bacteria; phylum Pseudomonadota; class Alphaproteobacteria; order Ferrovibrionales; family Ferrovibrionaceae; genus Ferrovibrio. The sequence continues at coordinate 19,207 of NZ_JAHBYG010000025.1, read as the reverse complement.
CGCGATTACGGTCGCGCGCTTTATGCCCGCAAGCCGGTGACGACGCTGATGGATCGCGCGCCGCTGATCGTGGAGCATAATCTGGGCCTGGACAGGCTGGAAACCCTGATCGCCGACGAGCATCCCAGCGCATTGCTGCGCGGCTTCATCGTCACCCGCAATGGCGCCTATCATGGCGTGGGCACCGCCTTGTCGCTGCTGCATCTCAGCCGCGTGCGCACCGAGCGTCGCAACCGGTCGCTGGAAAAAGCCCATCAGGCCGCCGAGGCTGCTTCGCAATCCAAGACCCGCTTTCTGGCCAATATGAGCCATGAATTGCGCACGCCGCTGAATGCCGTGATCGGTTTCGCCGAAGTGATGCACGAGGAACTGCACGGCCCGCTGAACAACCCGCGCTATGCCGGCTATGTGCAGGATATCCTGACCAGCGGCCAGCATCTGCTGGGCCTGATCAACAACATCCTGGACATGGCGCGGATCGAAAGCGGCGCCTGGACCATCCATCCGGTGATCACCGATCCGCTGGAAGCGATGGAGCATTGCCTGCGCATCTTCCGCAATCGCGCCGAACAGCAGGGCCTGGTGATCGTCACCCGTTTCGATCCGGCGCTTGAGGAAGGCCATGCCGATCCGCAAGCGCTGCGGCACATGATGCTGAACCTGATGTCGAATGCCGTGAAATTCACCCCGCGCGGCGGTCGGGTCGAACTGGGCACGGAAAAGCTGTCCGATGGCGGTTTCCGGCTCTGGGTGACGGATAATGGCATCGGCATCGCGCCCGAGCATATCCCGCTGGTGCTGAGTCCGTTCGGCCAGGTGGAAAACGACCTCACCCGCAAATACGATGGCACCGGCCTGGGCCTTCCGCTGGTGAAAGCCCTGGTGGAACTGCATGGCGGCAATCTGGAAATCCTCGGCCTGCCGAACCAGGGCACCACGGCGCGGCTGAGCTTTCCGCCGCCGCCGCGCGCAATCGACATCCCACCCCAGATCAGGGTTTCGTCACCCGCCTGAGCGTCAGGTTCAGCCGCCCGCCGCCTTCGAAAATGCCATCCAGCAGCCGGCTGCTGCCGGGCTGAATCCGGTCGATGCCATGAAAGGCCAACCGGTCTGCCCCCGCCAGCACCATGGCATCGCCCGAAGCCAGCCTGAACGAGCGCGTCGCTGCCTGGCGCGTGGCGCCGCCAAGCCGGAACAACCCGGTATCGCCCAACGAAAGCGACACCACCGGTGCCGTGAAATCCGCCTCGTCGCGGTCCTGATGCAAACCCATCCGGGCCTGACCACGGTACAGGTTGATCAGGCAGCATTCGGGTTCGGCCCGGTAGTCGCCGGCAAGATCGCCCCAGGCCTGCCGCAAGCTGGCTGGAATCGCCGGCCAGGGCCGCCCGGTTTCGGGGTGGCTGGTCACATAGCGGTAACCGCCCTGGGCATCGGAATACCAGCCCAGCGGGCCGGCATTGCTCATCAGCACGGAAAGCGGTTTGCCGGTCTTGGGCATGCGGGCCTGGTAAAGCGGTGCCTCCCGCAGCAGGGCGGCAATCTCGGCGGCCAGCGCCTGCTGGGCGGCCGGGTCGAGATAGCCGGGGAAAAGCCTGAAACCGCTGCTCACGTAGCCCCTCAAGGTCGGTTTTAGACGATTCCGGGCCGCCCAGACCCCGACTCGCCTCCAAAAGTAACATTTTTTTGAGCCGAGGCGTTGCGGCGCCCGTATGGCACTCTTACATACCCGTCGAAGCCAAAACCGAAAGGGGTTCGGCCCGGTGCTCATGCAATAAGAGGCCCGCCGGACTGCCTGCAATAGGAGCGTATATCATGGCCAAAGTAATCGGCATCGACCTGGGCACGACCAATTCGTGCATTGCGATCATGGACGGGAAAGCCCCGAAGGTGGTCGAGAATGCGGAAGGCGCCCGCACCACCCCCTCGATGGTGGCCTTCACCAAGGATGGTGAGCGCCTGATCGGCCAGCCCGCCAAGCGGCAGGCCGTCACCAACCCGGAAAACACCCTGTTCGCGGTGAAGCGCCTGATCGGCCGCCAGTTCCGCGACGACGCCGCCGGCCGTTTCGCCAAGATGGTCCCCTACAAGGTGGTGGCCGGCGATAACGGCGATGCCTGGGTGGAAACCGAAGGCAAGAAATACAGCCCCAGCCAGGTTTCGGCCTTCATCCTGCAGAAGATGAAGGAAACCGCCGAAGCCTTCCTGGGCGAAAAGGTGACCCAGGCGGTCATCACCGTGCCGGCCTATTTCAACGATGCCCAGCGCCAGGCCACCAAGGATGCCGGCCGCATCGCCGGCCTGGAAGTGCTGCGCATCATCAACGAACCGACCGCTGCCGCCCTGGCCTATGGCCTGGACAAGCAGGCCGACGGCAAGAAGATCGCGGTCTACGATTTGGGCGGCGGCACCTTCGACGTGTCGATCCTGGAAATCGGCGACGGCGTGTTCGAAGTGCGCTCCACCAATGGCGACACCTTCCTGGGTGGCGAAGACTTCGATCTGCGTATCGTTGAATACCTGGCAGACGAGTTCAAGAAAGAGAACGGCATCGACCTGCGCAACGACCGCCTGGCCTTGCAGCGCCTGAAGGAAGCGGCCGAGAAGGCGAAGATCGAGCTGTCGTCCTCGCAGCAGACCGAGATCAACCTGCCCTTCATCACCGCCGACCAGTCGGGCCCCAAGCATCTGGTGATGAAGCTGACCCGCGCGAAGCTGGAAGCTTTGGTCGACGACCTGATCCAGCGTTCCGTCGAGCCCTGCAAGAAGGCGCTCAAGGATGCCGCACTGTCGGCCGGCGATATCGACGAAGTGGTGCTGGTGGGCGGCATGACCCGCATGCCCAAGGTGATCGAGGTGGTGAAGAACCTGTTCGGTCGCGAGCCGCATAAGGGCGTGAACCCGGACGAAGTGGTGGCCATCGGCGCCGCCATCCAGGCCGGCGTGCTGCAGGGCGACGTGAAGGACGTGCTGCTGCTCGACGTGACCCCGCTGAGCCTCGGCATCGAAACCCTGGGCGGTGTGTTCACCAAGCTGATCGAACGCAACACCACCATCCCGACCAAGAAGAGCCAGGTCTTCTCCACCGCCGAGGACAACCAGAGCGCCGTGACGATCCGGGTGTTCCAGGGCGAGCGCGAGATGGCAGCCGACAACAAACTGCTCGGCCAGTTCGACCTGATGGGTATCCCGTCCGCCCCGCGCGGCGTGCCGCAGATCGAAGTGACCTTCGATATCGACGCCAACGGCATCGTGCATGTCTCGGCGAAGGACAAGGGCACCGGCAAGGAGCAGCAGATCCGCATCCAGGCCTCCGGCGGCCTCTCGGAAGAGGACATCAAGAAGATGGTCCGCGATGCCGAGGAGCATGCCGCCGAGGACAAGGCGCGGCGTGAATCCGCCGAGGTGAAGAACCAGGCGGAATCGCTGATCCATACCACCGAGCGCACGATTGCCGATCTGGGCGACAAGGCTCCGGCGGCCGACAAGGCCGAAACCGAAGCCGCCATCGCCGAGTTGAAAAAGGCGATCGAGGCCAATGATGCGGAAGGCATGAAGAGCCTGTCGCAGAAGCTGGCCCAGGCTTCGATGAAGCTTGGCGAGGCGCTGTACAAGGCGCAAGGCGAACAGCCCGAAGGCGAAGCCCCGCAGGCCGACCAGGGCCAAGCCGGCAGCAAGCCCGATGACGGCATCGTGGATGCCGACTTCGAGGAAGTGAAAGACGACAAGAAAAAGAAGTAAGCGCAAGCGAAAAGCCGATGGACCGGGCGCCGGATGACGGCGCCCGGTTGCATATCGGGCGGGGTGTCGGAACATGGCGACGAAGCGCGATTACTACGAGATTCTCGGTGTTGGCCGCGATGCCGGCGCGGATGAATTGAAGCGGGCTTTTCGTAAGCTCGCCATGCAATACCATCCCGATCGCAATCCAGACGATGCCGGGGCCGAGCATAAGTTCAAGGAACTGAACGAAGCCTACGACGTTCTGAAGGACGATCAGAAGCGCGCCGCCTACGATCAATACGGCCATGCCGCTTTCGAGCAGGGCATGGGCCAGCGCGGCGGCGCGGGCGGCGGCGCCGGTTTCGACTTCGGCAGCTTCTCGGATATTTTCGACGACCTGTTCGGCGAATTCATGGGCGGCGGCGGTCGGCGCGGCGGCGGCCAAAGTGCCAATCGCGGCTCCGATCTGCGCTACAATCTCGAAATCAGCCTGGAAGACGCCTTCCGCGGCAAGACCGTGCAGATCCGCGTGCCCACCTCGGCCACCTGCGAGGCCTGCGATGGCTCGGGCGGCGAAGCCGGTTCGCAGCCGGTCACCTGCAGCACCTGCAACGGCATGGGCAAAGTACGCGCCAGCCAGGGCTTCTTCACCATCGAACGCGCCTGCCCCACCTGCGGCGGTGCCGGACGGGTGATCGAACGCCCTTGCAAGATCTGCGGCGGCGCCGGCCGCGTGCATAAGGACAAGACGCTATCGGTGGATATCCCGCCCGGCGTGGATGAAGGCAACCGCATCCGCCTCACCGGCGAGGGCGAGGCCGGCATACGCGGCGGCCCGCCAGGCGATCTGTATGTTTTCCTGAGCGTGTCTCCGCACCGGATTTTCCGCCGCGAAGGCCAGCATCTGCAATGCCAGGTGCCGATCTCGATGGCATCGGCGGCGCTGGGCGGCATTGTGGAAGTGCCCACGCTGGATGGCGGCAAGGCCCGCATCACGATTCCCGAAGGCACCCAAACCGGCAAGCAATTCCGCCTGCGCGGCAAGGGCATGCCCAGCCTGGCCCAGCAGGGCCGCGGCTCCGGCCCCGGCGATCTCTATATCCAGGTGATGGTGGAAACCCCGGCCAAGCTGACCAAGCGCCAGCGCGAGCTGCTGGAAGAATTCGCCCAGATCGACGCCGAGGCCACCAGCCCGGAAAGCAGCGGCTTCTTCGCCAAGGTGAAGGAGATGCTGGGCGGCAAGGGCGATTGACCCTTCGGCATTGACCTTCCTGGCCGGCTCTGCGAAACCAGACCCTGGATTGAGCGGGAGGCCCTTATGACGGACAACACACGCATCGGCATCGTTGGTATTGGCGGCCGCATGGGCCAGGCCCTGGTGCGCGCCGTGCAGGATGCCGGCGCCGCTGCCGAACTGGCCGGCGGCACCGAACGCGCCGGCTCGGCCTTGCTGGGGCAGGATCCCGCCGTTATCGCCGGCTTGCCGCCGAGTGGACTGGCGATCCTGGAAGACCCCGCCAGGCTGTTTGCCGAATGCGACGCCGTGATCGATTTCAGCGTACCCGCCGCCCTGCCCCATCATGCGGCGCTGGCCGCCCAGGCCAAGACCGCCTATGTGGTGGGCATGACCGGGCTGGAAGACCGCCATTTCGAGGAACTCAACAAGGCCGCGCGCCATTGCACCATCGTGCAGGGCTTCAACATGAGCCTGGGCGTGAACATCGTGGCCGGCCTGGTGCGTCAGGTGGCCGCCACGTTGGGTGATGATTGGGATATCGAGATCGTGGAGATGCATCACCGCATGAAGGTGGATGCCCCCAGCGGCACCGCGATCCTATTCGGCGAACGCGCCGCCAAGGGGCGCGGCGTAGCGTTGAAGGATGTGACCGATTCGGGCCGCGACGGCATAACCGGTGCGCGCAAGAGGGGCGATATCGGCTTCGCGGCCCTGCGCGGCGGCAATGTGGCCGGCGAGCATACGGTGATCTTCGCCGCCGATAACGAGCGGATCGAAATCACCCACAAGGCCACCGACCGCAGCATCTTCGCACGCGGCGCGGTGCGCGCGGCCTTGTGGACGCGCGGCAAGGCGCCAGGCCTCTACAGCATGGACGACGTGCTCGGCCTCAACGCTTAGGCACCGCGATAACGGCATCCGCCATGGCCTGCCAGGCCGGCTTGCGCTTGAGATCGGCATCCAGCGGCAAGGGCCGTGGCGGCAAGCCATCGGGCCGTTTGTGATAGGGTTCGGTGCCGCGCACGATCCAGCTATAGCGATCCGACAGCCCCCAGGCCAGCATACCGATGAGGGCGGGGTTTTTCAGAGTCGGCGCCAGAAAGCGCTCGTATTCGGCAGCCACTTGGCGATCCCGCTCGGCAATATCGCCCGGCGCGGCGGCATCCGTTACATCGATCTCGGTGATCATCAGCTTGATGCCGAGACCGGCAACCTCATCGAGCCAACGCGCCCAGATATCGGCATTGAAGCGGGCACCGATGCGTAGATGCGCCTGAATGCCAAACACATCAACCGGCACGCCCCGGCTGCGGCAGCCACGCAGCAGGGCCAGAATCGCCTCGCGCCGGCCGGCATGCCAGGGAGTGTCGTATTCAACGCCGTAATCGTTGTAGCAGAGCAGCGCCTGCGGATCCGCCGCGCGCGCTGCATGGAACAACAGATCAATGTAGCCTGGCCCGAATTTATCGAGCAGCACTTCCCGGCGCAGACCATCCGGCCGGCCGGAGCGAAGATCCACGGCCTCGTTCAGCACATCCCAGGACTGCACCCGACCGCGGTACCGGCTGAATTTGGCCTGCACATGCTCCAGCATCAGCCGTTCGGCCTCGGCCCGATCATTGATCGCACCGAACCAATCCGGCACGCGCTTGTACCAGATGCCCGAATGGCCGCGGAAAAGCAGACCGTTGCTGGCCGCGAATTCCACCAGACGATCCAGGGCCGTGTAATCAGGTTTGCCGCGAACCGGCTCCAGCGCTGCCCATTGCGCCTCCCATTCGCTCACGATCATGCCGCATTCCTGCAACAGAGCGGCAACGAAGGCTGGATCATTGAGATGCCGGGTGGCAATGGCCGCGCCGTAAAACAGGCCCCGTATGGCAGCCATGCTGTGCAATCCGCTGGCCGGCGCCGCGGCCCCGGCATGATTGCCAAACGCCGTAACCGCGAAACAGGCGGGCAAAACGGATAGTATCTCGCGACGGGTGCGGCGCAGCATGTTGCAAACTAGCGGATATTACGCAAGACAGACAAGACAACGCAGATACCTACACCACAGCCGCTATCCTACCGCAATCTACGCAATTCTTTGGCCATGCAATTCCCCCGGAACGCGCCGGCTTGGCAAAAAAGTGAGGCCATTTTTGCCGGTTTGCTGTTGAAATTCTCTCCGAGCGCCTTACGTTAAACGTCGGTATGCTTCGGCTGCCTCCCGACAAATCAGCGCCAGGAGATTGCAGCGGATGCCGCATCACACCCCCCTTATAGCCACTATCGTCGCTGGTCTGGTGCTGGCCTTTCTGCTGGGCGCCGTAGCGGCACGGCTGCGCATTTCGCCGCTGGTGGGCTATTTGATGGCGGGTGTGGCGGTGGGGCCCTTCACCCCAGGCTTCGTGGCCGATCAGGCCCTAGCCAACGAATTGGCCGAACTGGGCGTGATCCTGCTGATGTTCGGCGTCGGCATGCATTTTTCGCTGAAAGACCTGCTGTCGGTGAAAGCCATCGCCATCCCCGGCGCCGTGGCGCAGATCGCTGTGGCAACCCTGCTGGGTATGGGCCTGGCCTGGGCGCTGGGCTGGGGCGTTGGGGCCGGCCTGGTTTTCGGCCTGGCATTGTCGGTTGCCTCCACCGTGGTGTTGCTGCGTGCCCTGCAGGAGCGCCGCATGGTGGAAAGCGAACGCGGCCGCATCGCCGTGGGCTGGCTGATCGTGGAAGATCTGGCCATGGTGCTAACCCTGGTGATGCTGCCGGCCCTGGCCGGCGTGCTGAAAAGCGCCAATGGCGATGAGGCTGGAGTCGGCGGCTCGGTGTCGATGACGGATTTCGCTGCCGCCATGGGCATAACGCTGGGCAAGGTGGCTGCATTCGTGGCGCTGATGCTGGTGGTGGGGCGCCGCGTGATCCCGATGCTGCTGCATTACATCGCCCATACCGGCTCGCGCGAATTGTTCCGCCTGGCGGTGCTGGCGATTGCGCTGGGCGTGGCCTATGGCGCTGCCGTGCTGTTCGGCGTGTCGTTCGCACTGGGCGCCTTCTTCGCCGGCATGGTGCTGGCGGAATCCGAGCTTTCGCACCGCGCGGCCGAGGAATCCCTGCCGCTGCGCGATGCCTTCGCGGTGCTGTTCTTCGTTTCCGTGGGCATGCTGTTCGATCCCACCATCCTGCTGCGCGATCCGCTGCCGGTGCTGGCCACGGTGTTCATCATCGTGATCGGCAAATCAGTGGCGGCGGCGATGATCGTGCTGGCCTTCCGCCATGCCATGGGCACCGCCATGACGATCTCGGCCAGCCTGGCGCAGATCGGCGAATTCTCCTTCATCCTGGCCGCCCTGGGCGTGAGCCTGGGCGTGTTGCCGCCCGAAGGCCGCGACCTGATCATCACCGGCGCCATCCTCTCGATATTGGTGAACCCCCTCGTCTTCCATGCCTCGGACCGGCTCACCAAGCGGCTTGAAAAAGCCAAGCCGGTGGCCGCAGTTGAGCCCGAGGAAGAGGAGGAGGAAATCCCGCCCACCGAATTGACCGATCATGCCGTGCTGGTGGGCTATGGCCGCGTAGGCAGCCTGGTTGCCCGCGGCCTGCATGCCGAAAACATGCCGCTGCTGGTGATCGAGGAGCGGCCGAAACTGGCCGAGGCCGCCCGCAAGGATGGCTTCGAGGCACTGCTGGGCAACGCCGCAGCCGCGCCGCTGATCACGGCGTCCAACATGCCGGCGGCGCGCTGGCTGTTCGTTGCCATCCCCAATGCCTTCGAAGCCGGCCAGATCGTGGAACAGGCGCGCAAGGCCGCCCCCAACCTGGAAATCGTTGCCCGCGTGCATGAGGATGCGGAAGTGGATTACCTGCGCCAGCGCGGTGCCAATCTGGTGGTGATGGGCGAGCGTGAAATCGCCCGCGGCATGCTGGAAACCGCCTTCCGGAAAAGCTTCGGCGCCGATTTCGGGTTGCGACCGGAAGCCGATGGCGATGCCAAGCCGGCGTGATCGCCGGCTACGCGGTTTCCACTTCCCGCAGGCCACTGCCCGGCGGCTGCCGCCAGCGCCATAACGCATCCTGCAAAGCATCGGCCAGGCGCAGTCTTTCCTCCGGGCTGAGAAACACGCCGATCCGTATGGCACGGCCATGGCTCCACAGCGTGAGGGCATGGCCCTCATCCTCGCCGGCGCATTCCACCCGCACCCAATAGGGTTGCAGACTGATGGCGGTTTCCTGCCCGCGCGCACTGATCCGCCGCACGATCAGGCTGTCATCGGCGAGGGTGACATATTCGCGCGCCCGGCCCTGGGCATAGGAATACCGGAAGGCCAGCCAGAGCAGCAGCACTTCCAGGCCGGCGAAACCGAAAACCGGCCAAGCCCCGGCCAGCCAGAAAGCCGCGCCGGCGCTGAGATTGACCACCGCCACCAGCCCGATCACGATGAAATAGCCGCGCCGCCCCAACGAACGGTGGGGCCGCAATTCGGCCTGAAAGAAAGGCGGGATAGCTGCGTCGGACATGGCCCGATGCTAACCGTAAAACCTTGGCCCGCAAAGCCGCTTGGCATTGACGGCACCGCCGCAGGGGGGTAACCCTTGCCGGCCTTGATTCTGGATACCCTTGCCATGCCGCCAAAAACCAACCCGCTGAAGCTGAATCCGCTGCAATTGAAAACACTCACCCTGCTACAGGCGGTGCGTGAAGTTGTGGGCGAACCGCTGGATGGCGGCGCCTTCCGGCTGGGCCGGTTGCCGCATGCCCATGGCGATCATTTCCATGTCGGCAGCGCCACGGTAAGCGGGCGCGATGCCACCGGGCTGAGCAATCAGGCGGTATGGGTGGCACTGGAGCGCAAGGGCCTGATCGCCGACCCGGCCTTTCCCCATGCCGTAACCCTGACGGCAGCCGGCAACGACTACAATACCGGCCTGGCCGACAGCATCCTGCACCGTTCGGATCATTGATGGCGCAGTCCGACATTCTCCGGCTGGATGATATCCGCGCCGCTGCCGAACGGATCGGCGGAACGCTGAAGCAGACGCCCTGCCTGCGCTCGCAAACCCTGTCGGAAATGGTCGGCGCCGAGATCTGGCTGAAGTTCGAGAATCTGCAATTCACCGCCAGCTTCAAGGAGCGCGGCGCGCTGAACAAACTGCTGCAGTTGGACGCCGATGCGCGCAAACGCGGCGTGATTGCCATGTCGGCCGGCAACCATGCCCAGGGCGTGGCCTATCACGCCAAGGGGTTGGGCATTCCGGCTACTATCGTGATGCCGTCGATCACCCCGTTCAACAAAATCCGCCATGTGCGCGGCCATGGCGCGCGCGTAGTGCTGTTCGGCGAAACCCTGGCCGAAGCCGCCACCCGCGCCCATGAAATGGCGGCCGCCGAAAATCTCACCTTCGTGCATCCCTACGACGACCTCGCCATCATGGCCGGCCAGGGCACGGTGGCGCTGGAAATGCTGCAACAGGCGCCGGAGCTGGACACATTGGTGGTGCCCGTCGGCGGCGGCGGGCTGATCGCCGGCATGGCGGTGGCCGCCCATGCGCTGAAGCCCGATCTGCAAATCTATGGCGTGGAGACCGAACTCTACACCGCGATGCATCAGCAATTGCACGACCAGCCGGTGCAGGTGGGCGGCATCAGCATCGCCGAGGGCATCAGCGTGCGCGATATCGGCAAGGCGCCCATGGCTGTGGCGCGGCAATTGGTGCGCGACGTGCTGATCGCCCGCGAGGCCGATATCGAACGTGCCATCGTGGCGCTGGCGGAAATCGAAAAGACCGTGGCAGAAGGCGCCGGCGCTTCCGGCCTGGCCGCCCTGCTGGTGCATAAAGACATGTTCAAAGGCCGCAAGGTGGGCCTGGTGATCACCGGCGGCAATATCGACACACGGCTATTGGCCAGCGTGCTGATGCGCGGCCTGGTGCGCGATGGCCGGCTGGCGCGACTGATCATCACCACCGACGACGCGCCAGGCCGGCTGGCCAAGGCTGCCGGCATCATCGGTTCTGCCGGCGTGAATATCGTGGAGGTGGCGCATCAGCGCCTGTTCACACTGGCTTCCGCCAAATCCACCGAGATCGAATTCGTGGTGGAGGCGCGTGATCGCGCCCATCTGGCTGAATTGCTCGACACCTTGGCCCAGGCCGGCCTGAATGCCCGGCTGCTCGATCCTATGGCTGCGGTTTAACGTAAAGGCAGCATTCCCGCCCGCGCGCTACCACGCTACACTTGCCGCCTATCGCGGGAGGAAAACATCATGCGCGCAGCAAACAAAGTGGCCCTGATCACGGGCGGTGCATCCGGCCTGGGCAAAGCCACGGCCTTCATGCTGGCGCGCGAAGGCGCCAAGGTGGCGGTGACCGACCGCAACCTCAAGGGAGCGCGCGAGGTGGCCGAAGAAATCGGCAAGAATGCCATCGCGCTCGACCTCGACGTGACCAACGAACAGCAATGGATCGCCGCCCTGGATACAACCGTGGCGGCGTTCGGCAAGCTGAATGTGATGGTGCATTCGGCAGGCGTGGGCGTGCTGAAGAATGTGGAGGATATCAGCGTGGAGGAATGGCGCTTCGTGCATGGCGTCAATCTCGACGGCCCCTTCCTCGGTATCAAGCACGGCCTCTCCCGCATGCGGCCCCATGCGCCGGGCTCGATCATCATCATCTCATCGGTTTCCGGCATCATCGCCGGCCATAACATGTCGGCCTACAACACCTCCAAGGCCGGCGCCCGGATGCTGGCCAAAACCACCGCCCTGCATTGCGCCAAGCGCGGCTACGACATCCGCTGCAATTCGGTGCACCCCACCTTCATCGACACACCGATGGTGCAATCCATGATCCTGTCGGGCGGCGATCCGGCGCAAGTGCGCAAGAAGCTGGAATCCCAGGTGCCGCTGGGCCGGCTGGGCGAGCCCGACGACGTGGCCAATTGCATCCTGTATCTCGCCTCCGATGAGTCGAAATTCGTTACCGGCACTGAATTCGTGCTGGATGGCGGCATCACGGCCCAGTGAACACAGGCCAGAAGGCAAATCACCGCTGGAAATATTAACCCTTCCGGGTTTATGCTGAATCCGTTGCTAGGCGCCTCCCCGCCTGCCGCAATGTTCGGATATTACCGGCATGAATGCTGCCCCGGGCAAATTGCCCGTGTTGATCGTGGTGCACCAGGAAACCTCCAATCCCGGCAGGATTGGCGAGGAACTGCGGCATATGGGCCATGAGCTGGATATCCGCCGCCCCTGCATGGGCCATGATCTGCCCAAGGACATGAGCGGCCATGCCGCAGCGGTGGTGTTCGGCGGACCGATGAGCGCCAACGACGACCATCTGGATTTCATCCGCCGCGAGCTGGACTGGATTCCCCAGGCCGTGGCCAGCGGCAAGCCCTATCTGGGGGTTTGCCTGGGCGCGCAATTGCTGGCCCGGGCCGGCGGCGCCCGGGTGGCCCCGCATCGCGATGGCTGGCATGAGATCGGCTATTATCCGCTGCGCGCCACCAGCGCCGGCCGCAGCCTGTTCCCCGACAAGCTGCATGTCTACCAATGGCATGGCGAGGGCTTCGAATTGCCGCGTGGAGCCCAGCATCTTGCGCGCGGTCGGCATTTCCCCAATCAGGCCATGCGAGTGGGCGACAATGCCTATGGCATCCAGTTCCACCCCGAAGTGACCGGCGCGATCATGCGCATCTGGTCGGCCAAGGCGGCCCATCGCATGGGCCTGCCCGGCGCCCAGGCGCGCGACCAGCATCTGAGCGGCCATGCCAAATACGATGCCGATATCGCCACCTGGCTGCGCGGCTTCCTGAAGCATTGGCTGAAACAGCCGTCCGCTCTGGACATGCCGCTGACGGAAGCCGCCGACTAAAACTTCTCCAGCACCGCGACGAAAAAGCCATCGGTGCCATTGCGGCCCGGGCTAAGCCGCAAAGTGGGCAGATGGGTTGGGCAGCCACCGCCCACACTGCGCGCCCAGATACCAGGCACCGGCAGAATGCGGAAATCGCTGTGGCGCTGCCGGAATGCAGTGATCTGGTCTTCATTCTCCTCGGTGAGCACCGAACAGGTGACGTAGATCAGCCGTCCGCCTGGCACCACCAGCTTGGCGGCACGATCCAGAATCTCGGCCTGCTTGGCACGCAGCTCCTGCACATCGCTTTCGGTGAGGCGCCAGCGCGCATCAGGCTTGCGCCTCCAGGTGCCGGTACCGCTGCATGGCGCATCCACCAGCACGCGATCCGCCTTGCCGGCATGGCGCTTCAGCCATTTGGCTTCAAGCACGCGGCATTCGGCATTATGTACGCCGGCGCGGCGCAGCCGCAGCTTGGCGCGCGCCAGGCGCTTCTCGCTCACATCGCAGGCCACCAAACGGCCGACATTGCCCATCGCCGCACCGATCGCCAGGGATTTGCCGCCGGCACCGGCGCAGAAATCAACCACCATCTTGCAGCCGGCTGCTTCTACCAGCAAAGCTGCGATTTGCGAGCCTTCATCCTGCGGCTCGACCAGGCCTTCGCCATAGGCCGCGCCATCATTCACATAGGCATTCGGCCCCAGGCGCAGACCGACCGGCGAAAGCGGCGTGGGCTGCACGCGCTGCTGTTCGGCGGTGAGAGCCGCCAGGGCCGCTTCGCGGGTGGTTTTCAACGTATTCACGCGCAGATCAAGCGGCGCCGGACGCAGCATGGCGGCCAGCTCCAATTCCAGATCGGCGCCGAAACGCTCGGTGAAACGCGGTTCGATCCAATCCGGGATATTGAACCGCACCGCCAGGGGCATCTCGGGATGCTCCAGCGTATGGCCGCCCAACCGGCGCAACGCCTTGTCGAAATCCGACTCCTCGCCGAGTTCCAGCATCTCGCGCATGCCGTCGGGCTTGCTGCCATCCTGCAAAATCTTCAACGCAGCAATGCGCAGGCCGGCATCCTGATCCGCCTCGGCAATGCCTGCGCGGCTGAGCCACCATTGCAGCCGGGCACGCTGGCGCAATGCATCCATCGCCATCTGCACCAGAGCCGACCGCTCGCGTGCATCGAAGCGGCGATGATTGGCCTTCATCCAACCAAACAATGTGCGGTCGGCAGGCTCGGCCTTGGATTCCATGGCACGCAGCAAGGCAATGGCGCCGCGCAACACAATGCGGTTCGAACCGGGCTTGCGCTCGATCTGCGGGCGCGGCTGTTCGTGCCGCTGCTGAGTGTGATTCTGCGGCCGAGGACCGCGTTGCGGCCTGTCGTCGCGGCCTTCCGGGCGCTGCGGTCGTTCCGGGTGGTACGGCCGTTCCGGGCGCTGGCGGTTCTCGTCACGCTGGGGCCGATCAGAACGCTGGGGCCGATCAGAGCGCTGGGGCCGGGTATCGCGTTGCGGACGCTCTGAACGATGCGGACGCTCTGGCCGCTCGGAACGCTCGGCACGATACGGGCGTTCGTCGCGCTGCGGCCTATCATCACGCTGGGAACGATCCGGGCGCTGGGGACGATCAGGGCGATGCGGACGCTCGGAATACTGCGGGCGATCAGACCGGGCCGGCCTTTCGGCACGGGGGGCGCCATCGCTGTGCCGAGGACGATCCGAATGCCGTGGGCGCTCCGAATGCTGGGGGCGCTCCGAATGCTGGGGACGCTCCGAATGCTGGGGACGATCCGAACGCGAGGGCTTACCCACATAGGGCTTGCCATCACGTGGCCTATCACTGCGCGGCTTATCTGTGCGCGGCCTATCACTGCGCGGCTTGTCACTGCGTGGCTTGTCGCCATACGGCCGGTCGCTGCGCGGCTTCTCGCTGCGGGAGCCGGCCTCTGCCTTGCGGCCGGCATCGCGGAAACCGCCGGATGATTTATGCGGGCCGCTGGACTTGTGTGCAGCAGAGGATTTGCGGGGTCCGCCGGCTTTGTGCGGCGGCCTTTGAGGGGGGCGGGTGGATTTCATCGGCGGACCATAGGGCGGATCGCCCCTGCCGGGAAGCCTCGGGGAGCGAAACACCGCCCCCCAGAACCACAGCCTAACCGAAGCGGCTGTTGCGCATGTTTACCTTCAATTTGAGGTCTGCCAGCGCCACATCCAGCACATTGATGCTTTTCTTCACATCTTCGAGGTCTTTGCGGGTCTCGGTCAGATCCTTGCGCAATTCGGCAAGCTGGCCATCGAAGCCATGGTTGATGCGCTGGGCCTCGTTGAGGCTTTTCACCACGCCATCCATCTGCCGCTCGGCCATACTTACCCTTGCCTCAAGGGTTTGGCGCAATTGGCTGATCCGCACCTCGAAATTGCCGAGATGCAGCAACAGCCAGGCACCGGCCCAGAACAGCACGATGCCGCCACCCAGAATGATCAGCCAGTCGCTCATGGAGTTCTCCCCAGACGTCTAATTTCCGGTCGATCTTTGACCGCAGGATACAGGACGACAGCGATAACCGGCAATAACTCAAATGGATTACCACGGATTAGATTGTGGCAAAATGCACCTTTTTCAATGGGTTATAGCCGATGCCATAAGCCAGGGCGGCAGGCCGGTCGATATCCCAGAAGGCCAGGTCGGCGCGTTTGCCAACCGCCAGGCTGCCGCAGCTATCCGCCAGCCCCAGTGCCCGGGCGGCATGGATCGTGGCGCCGGCCAGGGCCTCTTCCGGGGTGAGCCTGAACAGCGTGCAGGCCATGTTCAGCATCAGCAGGATCGACGTGACCGGCGAGGTGCCGGGATTGCAATCGGTGGAAATCGCCATCGGCACGCCATGCTGGCGCAGCGCCGCGATGGGCGGCAGCCGGGTTTCGCGCAAGGCATAGAAGGCGCCGGGCAGCAGCACCGCCACGGTGCCGCTTTTGGCCATGGCGGCCACCCCGTCCTCGCTCAGATATTCCAGATGATCGGCAGACAGCGCGCCGAAGCTGGCGGCCAGCGCCGCGCCGCCCTGATCGCTCAATTGCTCGGCATGCAGCTTTACCGGCAGGCCATGGCGCCGGGCCGCCTCGAATACCCGCCGGGTCTGCGCCGGGCTGAAGGCGATGTTTTCGCAGAAAGCGTCCACCGCATCGGCCAGGCCAGCCAGGGCAGCCGCCGGGATGATGCTGTCGCAGACCAGATCGATATAGCCATCGGCATCCTGGGCGAATTCCGGCGGCACGGCATGGGCGGCCAGCAAAGTGGTGCGGATCTGCACCGGATGGCTCTGGCCCAGGCGGCGGGCCACGCGCAGGCATTTCAATTCATCGGCCAGATTGAGGCCATAGCCGGATTTGATTTCCAGCGTGGTGATGCCCTCGGCCATCAGGGCACGCAGGCGCTTGCCGCTCTGCTCCAGCAGAATGTCTTCGCTGGCGGCACGGGTGGCGGCAACGGTGGAGCGGATGCCGCCGCCTGCGCGAGAGATTTCTTCATAGCTTGCGCCCTGCAGACGCAATTCGAATTCATGGGCGCGGCTGCCGGCATAAACCAGATGGGTGTGGCAATCCACCAGCCCGGGCGTAACCCAGCCGCCGCCGATTTCATGGATCTGCGTATGGGCGCCGATATGCTGACGCGGCAAATCCTTCGCCGGGCCGATCCAGGCGATGCGGCCCTGCTTTTCCGCCAATGCGCCATCCTTGATGACGCCGAAAGGCGCGGCATCGGCCTGCGGCGCCATGGTGGCGAAATCCGCCCCAAGCCAGATCGCATCGAAATCATTCGCCATGCCGGCCATCGCTTTCCTGCCGCTCCGGTTTCTGCCAACGTATATACACATCTTCAGTAGGACTCGTCATGCGTCGCTTCTTGTTGCCGCTGGCCCGCCTGGAAACCGGTTGGGCCGAAAATGTGCTGGTTGAAGTGGATGCCGAAGGCATCATCGCCAGCTTGCAAGCCAATGCCGCGGATCAGACCGGCATGCTGCGCCTGCCCGGCCCCGTGCTGCCCGGCATGGCCAATCTGCACAGCCATGCCTTTCAACGCGCCATGGCCGGCATGGCCGAAACCGCAGGGCCGGAGAAGGACAGTTTCTGGACCTGGCGCGAGGCGATGTATCGCTTCGCACTGGCTGTGCGGCCAGAAGACCTGGAAGCCATTTCGGCGCAGCTTTATGCCGAATTGCTCTGCCGGGGCTATACGGCTGTGGGCGAATTCCATTACCTGCATCACCGGCCCGATGGCGGCCGCTATGATGATCGAGCCGAGCTGAGCTGGCGCATCCTGGCCGGCGCCGAGATTGCCGGCATCGCGCTGACCCATCTGCCGGTGCTGTATGCCCATAGCGGTTTCGGCGGCCGGGCCGCTCTGCCGCGCCAGAGCCGCTTCCTGCACGACCTGGACGGCTTTGCCGCCATGCTGGACAAGCTGGGCCCGGCCTTCGCCAAACGGCCCGACCGGCGACTGGGCATGGCGCCGCATTCGCTGCGCGCGGTGACGCCGGAGATGCTGAAAGCAATGCCCGATCTGCTGCCCGAAGGCGCGCCGATCCATATCCATATCGCCGAGCAGACAGCGGAAGTAGAAGAATGCATCGCCTGGAGCGGCCAGCGCCCGGTGCAATGGCTGCTGGATGCCATGCCGGTGAACGCGGCCTGGTGCCTGGTGCATGCCACGCATATGGATGCCGACGAAATACGCCGCCTGGCCGCAAGCGCGGCAGTGGCGGGCCTATGCCCCACCACGGAAGCCAATCTGGGCGATGGCTTGTTTCCCGCGCCGGAATATCTGGCGGCCGGCGGCGCTTTCGGCATTGGATCGGACAGCCATGTCAGCAGCGATCCAGCCGAGGAATTGCGCCTGCTGGAATACGGCCAGCGGCTGACCACGCGGCAACGCAACGTGCTGGCGGGCGGACCCGGCGGTTCCACCGGCCAGCGCCTGTTCGATGCCGCGCGCAAAGGCGGCGCCCAGGCCCTGGGCCAGAAGATGGGCCTGCTGGCGCCAGGCTATCGCGCCGATTTCGTGGTGCTGGACCATGATGCCCCCAGCCTGTTCGGCAAACGCGGGGATGCCTTGCTGGATGGCTGGATATTCGGCGGCGGCGACAACCCGGTGCGCGAGGTTTATGTGCGCGGCCGCCGCATGGTGAGCGAAGGCCGCCATATCCGCGCCGATGAAATCGCCCGCAACTACCGGGCCGCGCTGAAGGGCATGGCGGCGCTTATTTAGCGCCCGCTATCTGGCAGCGAGAAAATCCAGCGCGCCGTCGCCGGCGCAGAAATCGATCAGCCGGCGCATGAAATCTTCGCCCGCCGCCACCTGCGACAGCTCGATATATTCGTCGGGCTTATGCGCCTCGCGGATATTGCCAGGGCCGCAAACCACGGTGGGAATATCCGCCAGGCCGAAAATACCCGCCTCGGTGCCGTAAGACACGGCATAGGTATTGTTCTGCCCGGCAAGCCGCAGGGCAAGCTGCTCGGCCTTGTTATCGGCCGGCGGCAGGAAGGGCGGCACATGCGCCACGATATCGGTATTCACCGCCGCGCCGGCATGAATGCGCTGCATCGCCGGCAGCATCTGCTGGGCCACGAAGCGGTTGAAGGCATCCACCACTTCAAGATCATGTTCGGGCCGCACCGCACGCACATCCCATTGGAAATGGCATTCCTTGGCCAGGATATTGCGCGCCGTGCCGCCATGAATCTGGCCCACGGTGATGGTGGTATAGGGCGGCTCGAAGCGCGATTCGGTATTTTCCGGCTGCTGATATACGCGTTGCAGGCGGTTCAGTTCGGCGATCATCTCGGCAGCATATTGAATGGCATTCACGCCTTGATGGGTGGCGCTGGAATGCGCTTCCAGGCCATGCACCGAGGTGTTGCAGGCACAGACGCTTTTATGCGCGTTCACCACCTGCATTTCGGTGGGTTCGCCCACAATCGCCAAGGCCGGGCGCGGCCCGCCAGTCTTGATGAAATCGACAATGCCGTGCACGCCCAGGCAACCGATTTCCTCATCATAGGAAAACGCGAAATGCAACGGCACACGCAGCGGGCGCGCCAGCATCTCGGGCAGCAGCGCCAGCGCAATGGCAATGAAGCTTTTCATATCCGAGGTGCCGCGGCCATAAAGCCGGCCCGCACGCTCCACCACGCGGAAGGGATCGGAGGACCAATCCTGGCCATCCACCGGCACAACGTCGGTATGGCCCGAAAGGATGATGCCGCCGCGTTCGCGCGGGCCGATCGTGGCATAGAGATTGGCCTTGCCGCCGGTGGCATCGTAAATCTTTTGCGATGCCACGCCATGGCTGGCCAGATATTCGGCCACATGATCGATCAGGGCGAGGTTTGAATCGCGGCTGGTGGTATCGAA
>NZ_JAHBYG010000024.1 GCF_019636075.1 Ferrovibrio sp. | reverse complement strand
CACCGCGCGCGGCGGCGTGTTGGTGGCTATCGCCGACAAATTCAGCCTGCCGGTGCATTTCATCGGCGTGGGCGAAACCGCCGCCGACCTGCAACCCTTCAGCGCCGAAGGCTTCGCCCGCGCGCTGGCCGGGTTGGATACGAAGGAATAATGCGCCTCAGCTTTTGAAGAAACTGGCGGCAGAGCCGCGCGCGGCGCGCTTGGCCTCGATCACCGCGCGAATCTTCTCGATCTCGGCCTGCAAGGCCTCGATCCGCTCCTCAAGATCGGCCACCGACATCGTATCGTATTTCGGCGCCGCAACCGTCTTGGCCAATGGCTCGTCCCAATCCATGGCGTTCCTCCTTACGCAATTCTCCGATCCTAACCTTGCCTGGCGCGGCGGCAAGCGCTAAGTCAGCCCCAGACATGGAGGGAATCTGATGTTGCCGCAAGATATGACCGTGATCGAAATCAGCCAGCCCGGCGGGCCGGAAGTGCTGAAGCCCGCGCGCCGCCCGATGCCGCAGCTTGGCGCCGGCGACGTGCTGATCAAGGTGGCGGTGGCGGGCGTCAACCGCCCCGATATCGTGCAGCGCGAGGGTCGCTATCCGCCGCCGCCCGGCGCATCCGACATTCCGGGCCTGGAAGTGGCAGGCGAGATCGTGGCGCTTGGCCCCGATGTGACGCGCTGGACGCTGGGCGACAGGGTGACCGCGCTGGTGACCGGCGGCGGCTATGCCGAATATTGCCCCGCGCCCGCCGTGCAATGCCTGCCGGTGCCAAACGGATTGAGCCTGGAAGAGGCCGCGGCATTGCCGGAAAACTGGTTCACGGTGTGGAGCAACATCGTCGATCGCGGCCAGTTCAAGGCCGGCGAAAGCATCCTGATCCATGGCGGCGCCTCGGGCATCGGCGTAGCCGCCATCCAATTGGCCAAGCTGCTCGGCGCTTCGAAAATCTACGCCACCGCCGGCACCGACGAGAAATGCCGCTATTGCGAGAGCATCGGCGCGGCGCGCGGCATCAACTACAAGACCGAGGATTTTCCCGCTGCCATCGCCGCGTTGACCGACAATCGCGGCGTGGATGTGGTGCTGGACATGGTGGGCGGCAAATATCTGCCGGGCAACATCAAGAGCCTGGCGGATGCCGGCCGGGTGGTGGTGATCGCCATTCAGGGCGGCGCCAAGGGCGAGGCCGATCTGGGCCTGCTGATGCGCAAGCGCCTCACCCTCACCGGCTCCACGTTGCGGCCCCGGCCGGTGGCCTTCAAGGGCGAGATTGCCGCCGCCCTGGAGGCCAAGGTTTGGCCGGCCATAGCGCGCGGCGAGATAAAGGCGATCATCGATTCCCGCTATCCGCTGCAGGAGGCCGCCAAGGCCCATGCCCGGCTGGACCAGGGCAGCCATATCGGCAAGGTGCTGCTCACGGTTTAAGACGGACCCGGGCAATTCCTTAAGGCGGGCCCAGGCAATTCCTTAAGGCGGACTCAGGCAATTCCATTGCCGGAGGGGTTGTCTCGGCCAGCCAAATGGCTATTATTGCGGCGTTTTCCGGACATCCCCGCTGGGTTGGCCGGGGCGCCCCCCGGCAGGGGGACGCCCGGGCAAAACCGCTTGAGCCGGACAAGACCGTTTCATCGGAAGGATTTCGTGTCATGGCACTGCCCCTGATGCCCAAGGCCACCGCCGTGTGGCTGATCGACAACACCAAGCTGACCTTCGACCAGGTGGCGCATTTCTGCGGCCTGCATCCCCTGGAAGTGAAGGGCATTGCCGATGGCGAAGTGGCCGTGGGCATTGTCGGCCTGGACCCGGTGGCCAATGGCCAGCTCACCGCCGACGAAATCGCCCGCTGCGAGACCGACCCGGCCGCCAACCTGAAACTGCTGCCGCCCACCGTGCCGCTGGCCCGCCAGAAGAGCAAGGGCGCGCGCTACACCCCGCTGTCCAAGCGCCAGGATCGTCCCGATGCCATCGCCTGGCTGCTGAAGTATCACCCCGAAGTGGGCGATGCGCAGGTGCAGAAGCTGTTGGGCACCACCAAGGCCACGATTGAATCGGTGCGCAGCCGCAGCCATTGGAATGCCGCCAACATCAAGCCGCGCGATCCGGTAAGCCTGGGCATCTGCAGCCAGGGCGAACTCGACCGCGTGCTGCTGCTGGCCGCCAAGCGCCGCGAGAACAAGGAAAAGCGCGACGCCCGCGAACGCGCCCGCGCCGGCCTGCCGGCGCTGGAGCCCACCCCGGCGCCGCCGTCTATCCTGGAAACGCAGAACCCATTCCAGCAGGCGGAGGAAGCCGAGCCGGTTTCCGACGAGCCGACCGTGGAAAGCGTGTTCTCGCGCGAAGACTAAGAACCGCTCGCAATATTTTAGCGCCGCCGCCCCTGCAGAAATGCACGGGCGGCGGTTTGCATTTGCGGGGCTTCCCTCTAAGAGCGAAACCGTCTAGCGTTCTCCCAACAAACCAACAGGGAATGTGTGGGGAATGCTGGTATTCATCATCCGGCGGCTATTGCAGTCCGCTTTGGTGGTCGCTGTCATGTCGGTGCTGGTCTTTGTCGGCATCTATCTGATCGGCGATCCGTTGGCGATCCTCGCCAGCCCCGAGGCGAGCGAGATCGACCGCGAGGAAATCGCCCGCGCCCTCGGCCTCGACCGCCCGCTCTGGGAACAATACATGACATTCATCGGCTCGGCCTTCGTGGGCGAGTTCGGCAAATCCTTCGTGTTCGGCCAGCCCGCCATGGGGCTGATCCTGGAGCGCATGCCCGCCACCCTGGAACTGGCCATCACCGCCACGCTGATGGCGTTTTTCATCGGCGTGCCGCTGGGCGTCTATGCCGGCCTGCGCCATGAAAGCGCCGGCGCACAGGCCATCATGGCCGGTTCGATCCTGGGTTTCAGCCTGCCCAATTTCTGGGTCGGGCTGATGCTGATCATGATCTTCGCCGTGCAGCTGGGCTGGATGCCGGCCTCCGGTCGCGGCCCCACCACCGAGGTATTCGGCCTGCAGCTCTCGATCTTCTCGGCCAAGGGCTGGCATCACATCCTGCTGCCGGCAATCACCCTGGCGCTGTCGAAATGCGCCTTGATCATCCGCCTGGCGCGCGCCACCGCGCGTGAAGTGATGCTGATGGATTACGTTAAATTCGCCCGCGCCAAGGGGCTTTCCGAACGCCGGGTGATCGGCGTGCATATCCTGAAGAACATCATGGTGCCGGTGGCCACCGTAACCGGCCTGGAACTGGGGGCGCTGATCGCTTTCGCGGTGATCACCGAAACCATCTTCTCCTGGCCCGGCATGGGCAAGCTGCTGATCGATTCCATCACCCAGCTGGATCGCCCGGTGATCGTGGCCTACCTGATCGTGGTGGTGTTCATGCTGGTGGCGATCAATCTGGTGGTGGATATCCTGTATTCCGTGCTGGATCCCCGCGTGCGGCTGGGTGGCGCGCAATGAGCCAGACCGGAACCACGCAAACCGCCGCACCGGCCGCAGCCGCCGTCAGCGAAACCCCGCTGCTGCGCATCTGGCGCGAATTCGCCGAAAGCAAACTGGCGCTGTTCGGCCTCGGCCTGTTCATTGTCAGCCTGCTGGCCGCGCTGCTCGCGCCTTGGATCGTGCCGCAGAATCCCTACGATCTGGCAACGCTGGACATCATGGATTCCCGCATGCCGCCGGGCAGCCTGTCGGGCGACAACATGGTTTTCCTGCTCGGCTCTGACGGCCAGGGCCGCGATATGCTGAGCGCCATGCTCTATGGCCTGCGCATCAGCCTGTTCGTCGGCGTGGTAGCGGTAGGCCTGGCGCTGGCCATCGGCGCGGTGGCCGGCATCGCGGCGGCCTATATCGGCGGCCGCACCGATACGGTGATCATGCGCATCGTGGATATCCAGTTGTCGTTTCCCGCCATCCTGGTGGCGCTGATCCTGCTGGCCGTGCTGGGCAATGGCGTGGACAAAGTGATCATCGCGCTGGTAACCGTGCAATGGGCCTATTTCGCCCGCACCGCGCGCGGCGCCGCCCTGGTGGAGCGCAACAAGGAATATGTGGAGGCCGCACGCTGCCTGGGGCTGAAGCGGCCGCGCATCCTGTTGCGCCATCTGCTGCCCAATTGCATGCCGTCGCTGATCGTGATCGGCACCGTGGATATCGCGCGCTCGATCACCCTGGAAGCCACACTCAGCTTTCTCGGCCTTGGCGTACCGGTCACCGAACCGTCGCTGGGCATGCTGATCGCCAATGGCTTCGATTACCTGCTCAGCGGTGTGTACTGGATTTCCATGTTCCCCGGCATTGCGCTTACCATCGTGATCGTGGCGATCAATCTGGTGGGCGACCGCCTGCGCGACGTGCTCAACCCCCGCCTGAAGCGTTGATGCCATGACAACCGCCCCAAGCGTCCCAACCCTGCGCGTCGAAAACCTGCAAACCCATTTCCCCACCCGCGATGGCATCATCCGCGCCGTGGATGGCGTCAGCTTCGAAGTCAATGCCGGCGAAATCCTCGGCCTGGTGGGCGAAAGCGGCTCGGGCAAGAGCATCACCGGGTTTTCCATCCTGGGCCTGCTGGATCCGCCCGGCCATGTGGCCGGCGGCAGTGTGCTGTTCAAGGGCGAGGATATCGTGGCGGCCGCGCCGCAACGGCTGCGGCAATTGCGCGGCGCGCGCATCGCCATGATCTTCCAGGATCCGATGATGACGCTGAACCCGGTATTGCGCGTCGATACCCAGATGATCGAGGCTGTGCGGGCGCATAACAAGGTGAGTGAATCCGCCGCCCGCGACCGCGCCATCGAAACCTTGCGCGCCGTGGGCATCGCAGCCCCCGAGGAACGGCTGAAATCCTACCCGCATCAGTTTTCCGGCGGCATGCGCCAGCGCGTGGCGATTGCCATCGCCTTGCTCAACAAGCCTGACCTGATCATCGCCGACGAACCCACCACGGCGCTGGACGTGACCATCCAGGGACAGATCCTGTATGAAATGCGCAAGCTCTGCCGCGAGACCGGCACGGCGCTGATCTGGATCACCCATGATCTTTCGGTGGTGGCCGGCCTGGCCGACCGCGTGATGGTGATGTATGCCGGCCGCATCGTGGAAACCGGCTCGGTGGCCGAAGTGCTGGAACAACCACGCCATCCCTACACCATCGGCCTGATCGGCTCGGTGCCGGGCGGCACGGCACGTGGCCACAAGCTGTTTCAGATTCCCGGCATGGCACCGCCGCCGCTGAATCTGCCGCCGGGCTGCCGTTTCAAAAATCGCTGCGGCTTCGCCGATGCCGCCTGCGATACGATGCCCGAGATGGCCGAATTGTCGCCGGCCCATTGGGCGCGCTGCCACCATCCGCGCCCGGCCCAGCTTGCCGCAAATCTGGCCGAGGGAGGCGTGGCATGAGCGCGGCCCCTTCGCAAAATCCACCGATGATCGAACTGAACGCGATATCAAAACGCTTCGTTTGGAAACTCGATCTCGCCTCCAAACTGGCAAACCTGTTGGGCGCCGGCCTGAAAGAGCGCGCGGTGCATGCGGTGAACCATGTGGATCTCGCCGTGCATGAGGGCGAAGTGGTCGGCCTGGTGGGCGAAAGCGGCTGCGGCAAAAGCACGCTGGGCCGCATCGTTGCCGGCATCATGGACCAGAGCGAGGGCAGCATCCGTTTCCGTGGCCAGGATATCGCCACGATGAACGATCGCGACCGCTCAGCCTACAAACTCGCCGTGCAGATGATTTTCCAGGATCCCTATGCCTCGCTCAATCCGCGCATGCGGGTGGAAGACATCATCGGCGAAGCGCCGTTAGCGCACGGGCTGATCGCACGAAGCGATTACAGCGACTATGTCGAACAGATGCTGCTGCGCGTCGGCCTTGATCCGCGCTACAAGAAGCGCTTTCCGCATCAATTCTCCGGCGGCCAGCGCCAGCGTATCGGCATCGCCCGCGCCCTCGCCGTGAAACCCGGCTTCATCGTCTGCGACGAAGCAGTGGCGGCGCTCGACGTATCGATCCAGGCCCAGGTGCTGAACCTGTTCATGGAATTGCGCGAAACGCTGGGCCTTACCTATCTGTTCATCAGCCATAACCTGGCCGTGGTCGAGCATCTGTCGGATCGTGTGGTGATCATGTATCTCGGCCGGGTGGTGGAAAGCGCGCCGACGGAAGAGCTGTTCCGCGCGCCGAACCATCCCTATACCAAGGCCCTGCTGGCCGAAGCGCCCAAGCTGGTGGCCAAGCGGCGCGACTACACGCCGATCGAGGGCGAAATCCCCTCACCGCTGAATCCGCCCAGCGGTTGCCATTTCCATCCGCGCTGCCCGCTCGCCTTCGCGCGCTGCAAGGCGGAAGCGCCGGCCCTGCGCGAGATTGCGCCTGGCCGCATGTCGGCCTGCCATCTGAACGACGGGGCGTAAACCGGACCGGCGACCGGCCTTCATGCCGTTTCGGCCATGGACCCTCGCAATAAATGCGAGGGTGACGATTTATAGTGTTTCGCGACGCCTCCCCCATTGTCACCACCGGACTTGTTCCGGTGGTCCATGGTTCAACGGCCGCGCCTCGGCAGGCATGACTACCGCTCGGTCAGTTTCAACTCGATGCGGCGGTTGCGGCGCAGGGCGATTTCATCGTTGCGTTCATCCAGCGGCTGGAATTCGCCGAAGCCGGTGGCGGCCAGACGGTCGGCGGGAATGCCTTGCGCCACCAGGAATTTGGTCACCGAGATCGCACGGGCCGCCGAGAGTTCCCAATTGGATGGGAATTGCGGCGTATTGATCGGCAGCCTGTCGGTATGGCCGTCCACGCGCAGAATCCATTTCAGGTCGGTGGGAATGCGCTTGGAGATATCGATCAGCGTGCCGGCCAGCTTGGCCATCTGTTCGCGGCCCTGCGGGTTGAGATCGGCCGAACCGCTGGAGAACAGCACTTCCGACTGAAACACGAAACGGTCGCCAACGATCTGGATATCGGTGCGATTGCCCAGCGCCTGACGCAGACGGCCGAAGAATTCCGAACGGTAATTGGTGAGTTCGTCCACCTTGCGGGCCAGCGCGGCATTCAGCCGCTTGCCGAGATCGGCCACCTGGGCCTGGCTGGCTTTTTCCTTTTCCTCGCTTTCGCGCAGAATACGTTCGATCTGACCCAACTGTTCGCGCAAAGCCAGAATCTGCCGGTTCAGCAGGTCGATCTGGCTGCGTGCCTCGGCGGAAACCCGGCGTTCCTGTTCCAGCGCGCCGCGTTCGGAAACCAGCTTGCCTTCCAGATCCACAATGGTCTGCTGACGATCCTTGAACTGCTTGTCCAGTTCATCGGCGCGATGCTGGGCATCGCCCAAAGCTGCCGCCAACTGGTCGCGCTCGGCCTGATTGGCGGCCAGCGTTGCCTGCATGCGGCCGAGATCAAGACGCAGGTCTTCCGAGGTGCGGCGCTCCAGCGACAATTGCTCGGTAAGCCGCGCCAGATCGCCGCGCAATTCGGCCAGCGCCTTATCCTTGCCGGAAATCGCGTTGGCCAGGAAGAACTGCGCCAGGATGAACACCGCCAGCACGAACACGATGACCATGAGCAAGGTGGAAAGCACATCCACATAGCCCGGCCAGGGGCCGGCATTATGCGTATCGCCACGGCGCCAGGCGCGGGTGGCCATGATCAGCTCCGCCGCTGATTGTCGGCCATGGCAGCCAGGGTGCGCGAGAGCAGCTTGATCTCGGCCCGCATGTCGTCCACCAGCTTGGCGCGGCCTTGCGCGGCATCATCCAGCAGACGCGCCAGCAGTACGTCGATATTGCGCAGATGGCCCCGGCTGGCGGCATCCAGCGCGCCGGCCTCGGCGCCCTGTGCCAGTTTGGCCATGATCGGCTTCATCTCGATCTGATGCTCGGTCAGCTTCAGCAGCAGGCCCTGCTCGGCGCGCATCTGCTCGGTAAGCAGCGACAGCTTTTCGTTCAGTTGCAACAGCGCGGTATTGGCACTGCCGCGATTTTCTTCGCTGCGCGCCATGGTGCGCTGCAGGTTGTCCAAACTGTCTGCCGTCTGTTCCAGCAATGCCTGCACATAGGCCGGCACCGACTGATCGCCATCCATCGGGCCGCCGCCGCCCACACGGGTGAAACCGGCCAGCCATTCTTCCAGATCGTTGTAGAAGCGGTTCTGCGCTTGGCCCGATTGCAAATCCAGGAAACCCAGCACCAGCGAACCCGCCAGACCCAGCATGGAAGATGAAAACGCCAGGCCCATGCCGGCCAGCGGTGCTTCAAGGCCGCCCTTCAGCTTCTCGAACAGCAGATTGATATTTTCCTCGCCGCCCAGCGACAGGCCGCGAATGGTTTCGGCCACCGAGCCGATGGTTTCCAGCAAGCCCCAGAAAGTGCCGAGCAGGCCGAGAAACACCATCAGGCCGATGAAATAGCGCGAGATGTCGCGCGCTTCATCCAGCCTGGAACCCACGGAATCCAGCAGCGCACGGGTGGCCACGGCGGAAAGCTGGCCGCGCGGGCCACGGTTTTCCAGCATCTTGGCCAGCGGCGCCAGCAGGGTTGAGGGCTTGGTCACCTGGATCGAACTGCCCTGCTGCGACTTGCGCCAATCTTCCAGCCAACGCGCCTCGGCGCCCAGCATGATCACCTGGCGGAAGCTGAACAGGATGCCGATCAACAGCACGGCGCAGATCAGGCCGTTCAATGCCGGATTGGCCAGAAATGCACGCTCGAGCCCGGTATGCAGCACATAGACCACCGCAATCACGGCAGCCAGAAACAACACCATGCGCAACAGGAAACGGCCTGGTTTGGTCATGCGGATCTATCTCCCATGCTCAATCCGAACCGGGGTAATGCTCGAATATGGCAATTCAAGGGCGCAGCCGATCCGGATTTCCGGGCCGGCTGCCGGGCCATTATCGGCCCAAGGTGGCGATTTCCACGCGATCAGGCGCACCGCCATCGGTGGGAACCCCCAACGCGCGAACATCGATGCGGGTGGAGCGGACCCCGCGGTCGATCAAATAGCTGCGCACAGCCAGCGCACGGCTGAGCGACAGCCGGCGCGCGCCGCTGGCGGCGTCGGTGCCGCTGGCGCTGGCATAGGCACGAATCTGGATGCGGTCTTCACTCGAAGAAAGCTGGCGGGCCAGGGCTTCAAGCTGGGCATTGCCGGACGGCAGGTCGCTCTTGCCGCTCTCGAAAGCCAGCACCAGGTCGCCGCCACTGCGGGCGGCCGGGGCGGGCGAGGTCGGCGGGGTAAGCAAGGCGGTTTGCTGACTGGCCGGATTACCGGCAGCCGGGGCCTGAGAAACCGGGGCCTGAGCAGCCGGGGCAGCCGCCGTGACGGCCGGAGCCGCGACCGGGGCCGGCGTCGTGACGGCCGGAACTGGGGCCGGAACTGGAGCCGGAACCGGGCTGGTGGTGACAGAGGTCTGCGGGGCCGAACTGGGCACACTGCCGGGTTGGGCCAGCAACGAGGGTTGCGCACTGGGCTGCGCACTGGGCAATGCCAGCGGGCGACCGGAAACCCCGGTGGCGCTTCCCGCCGCAGATGGCGGCGGCAGATTGATGGTAACGCCCGTGGGCGCATCGGCGGGCTTGCGTTCGGCGCGCGGGGCGGCCTGAGGCGCAGCGGCAGCGGTCGGACGGGCCGTGCTCGAAGGCACGGCAGCGGCAGAGGCAGCACCGGTAGACGCCCGGGTAGGCGTTCCGGCAGCACGGCTGGCGCGCGGCGG
Organism: Ferrovibrio sp.; assembly: GCF_019636075.1. Classification (GTDB taxonomy): domain Bacteria; phylum Pseudomonadota; class Alphaproteobacteria; order Ferrovibrionales; family Ferrovibrionaceae; genus Ferrovibrio. The sequence continues at coordinate 50,547 of NZ_JAHBYG010000024.1, read as the reverse complement.
GCGCAGCTTGATGGTTTCGTCCTTGGCCCCGGAATCGCCGAAAAGCGGCTTGGGCGCATTGGCCTCGCCGGGCAGCGGCGGGCGGCCATAGGCCTGGGGATATTGGCCATAGGGGCTGGCGGCGCCATAGGATGGGCCAAGTTGGTCCAGCGCCTGCAAATTCACGATCACACTGCCGCCGCCCACATAGGTTTGGGCGTGGCTGGCCTGGGCCAGCATGGTTACAGCCAAGCTTCCCATCCCGAAGGCCATGCTGAGCGCGGCAATACGGCGCGTCTTTATCGTGGCCACCATTCCTAGCGTCCCCTGTTTCGCGGTTTGGCGCGAACGATAGCGGACCTAAGGGGTTGATACAACCCGCGAATGGGCCACCAATTGGCGATGTTGAGGGGGTTAGGTGCGGCCCACCAGCTTCAGCAGCGGGCCATGCAGCATGTCGTTGGCGGCCAGTATTTCGCCGCTTTCCAGCATGCTGGCGCCACCTTTCAGATCGGTGACGATGCCGCCCGCCTCGCGCACCAGCACGATGCCTGCGGCGATATCCCAGATCGACAACCCGCGCTCCCAGAAGCCCTCGTAGCGGCCGGCGGCCACATAGGCCAGGTCCAGGGCCGCCGCGCCGAAGCGGCGGATGCCGGCCACCTCGGGCATCACGGTGGCCAATTCCTGGCGGAAACGATCATGGCCCTCGCGGCCATGGAAGGGAATCCCGGTGGCCACCAGGGCCTCGGGCAGCTTGCGGCGCACGGAGACGCGCAGGCGGCGGTCGTTATGGAAGGCGCCGGCATTCTTCTCGGCCCAAAACAGCTCGTCGCGCACCACATCCAGCACGATGCCGGCAATCAACTCATCATCGCGCAGCACGCCGATGGAAATCGCAAAATGCGGGATGGCATGCAGGAAATTGGTGGTGCCGTCCAGCGGGTCGATCACCCAGTAATGCCGGCCATCCTTGGCCTCAATACGGCCGCCCTCTTCCATGATGAAGCCGAAATCCGGCCGCAGCTTCGACAATTCGGCATGCAGGGTCTTTTCGGCGCGGCGATCGGCGGCCGACACGAAATCCGCCGGGCCTTTCTTGGAAACCTGCAGATGCTCAACCTCGTTGAAATCACGCAACAGGCCACGCGCAGCCTTGCGCGCCGAATTGGTCATCGCATTGATCAGGGCGGATCGCAGGGCCATAGGTTTCGTGCTCGACCGAAATGAGGGGGCGGGTATGCCGGAAGGGGGCGGAAGCTATCAGCCGCGCCAATGCTTGGCAATCGCCCCGTGAAAGCCTTTCACCGCCGCCGCCGGACCTGCGGGATGGGCCCATATACCGCCGGAAACCGCCAGGAAATCCGCTCCGGCGGCAATCAGCGCCGGGCAATTCTCCACCGTGATGCCGCCAATCGCCACGCAGGGCACTTCCATCAGCCCGCTCCACCATTCGATCAGGTCGGGCGCGGCCTGGAATTTCGGCTGTTTGGTGGTGGTGGGAAAAAACGCGCCGAAGGCTACGTAATCGGCCCCGGCTTCGGCGGCCTCCATGGCCAGATGGCGGGAATCATGGCACGTCACGCCCACGATCCTATCCGGCCCCAACAGGCGCCGGGCCTCTTCGTAGGGGGCATCTTCCTGCCCTACATGCACGCCATCGGCGCCAAGCTTCACGGCCAGGTCTGGCCGGTCGTTCACGATGAAGGCCACATCGTATTCATGGCAGACCGGCATCAGCGCTTCCGCGGCGCGGCGGATGGCATTCTCGGAAGCCTCGCCCTCGCCCTCCTTCAGGCGCAATTGCAGGCAGGCCACCGGGCCGGCATCCAGCGCCGCCTTCAACTCTGCGGCAAACGCCTTCGGCTCGAAAGCCGGCGGGGTGATCAGGTAAAGCTGGCTGGCGGGCGTTTGATTGGTCATAAGATCCAGGCTTAGGCAGCAACGGTTTCGGCAGCGAGAAACGCCCGCAGAGCATCCAATGTCTCGTCGGGCTTCTCGTGCATCATCAGATGGCCGCAATCGGCCAGCACGTCAATGCGCGGCGCCTGCAACAGTTTGCCGAATTGCGCCGCCGCGCGGGCCGGCGTCATCAGATCGCGGGCGCCGGACAGGATTTGCACCGGGCAAACGATCTTCGCCGCTGCGGCCTCCGCATTGCGATAGGCGTTGCAGCAGCGGAAGCCCAGCGCCAGGGCGGCGCGCGGCGCCTTGTCGTTCAGCCGCAGGCTGCTGCCCAAAAGCCAGGTACCGGGATTGCGATTGCCGCCGATATGGCTTTTGCGCGCCAGCATCCAATCGTTCATCAGCGCCACGGCCTTGAAATCGCCGGCATCGGCCAGGGCCTGCAGATCGGGATTCACCGCCATCGGATAGGCGAATCCCAGCAACGACAGCGCCTTCACCCGCTCAGGATACCGCGCGGCGGTTTCCAGCCCGATCAGCGCGCCCATGGAATGGCCCACCAAAGCGGCCTTGCCCACGCCCACGGCATCCAGCAGTTTCGGAATCCAATCCGCCATCGCCTCGATGCTTTCCGGCATCGGGCCTTCCGAACGGCCATTGCCCGGCAGATCCACCGCCAGCACCGACCAGCCATGATAGGCGAACCAGCGGGTTTGCAGCGACCAGTTGGTATGATCGCAAGCATTGCCGTGGATGAACAGGATGGCGGGTTTCGCCTTGTCGAAATCCTTGCCGCCGGTGGCGGCGAAAATACGCTTGCCTTCAACCTCGATCCACATCCTGCGGCTCCTACTCGGCGGCCTGCGCCGGCGCGGCCTTGGCGGCGGCGCGCAGGGCCTGGTTCAGATCGTCGATCAGGTCGGCCACGTCTTCCAGACCCACCGAAAGCCGCACCAGTTCCTCACCGATGCCGGCTGCCTTCAGCTCTGCCGCGCTCATCTGCTGATGCGTGGTGCTGGCCGGGTGGATCACCAGCGATTTCGCATCGCCCACATTGGCCAGATGCGAAAACACCTGCAATGCCTCGATCAGCGCGCGACCGGCGGCACGGCCACCCTTCACGCCGAAGCTGAATACCGCGCCGCTGCCATTGGGCAGCAAGGTCTTGGCCAGATCATGATCGGGATGTTCGGGCAGTTCGGGATAGCTCACCCACTCCACGCCCTTATGGCCTTTCAAGAACGCCACCACCTTGCGCGCATTCTCCACATGGCGCGCCATACGCAAAGGCAGGGTTTCCACGCCTTGCAGGATATGGAAGGCGTTGGTGGGGCTCATGCAGGCGCCGAAATCGCGCAGGCCTTCGGCACGCGCCCGCATGATGAAGGCATTGGGGCCGAATTCCTCGGCGAAATCCAGGCCGTGATAGCCGGCATAGGGCTCGGTAAGGGTGGGGAATTTGCCGCTGGCTTCCCAATCGAAACGACCGCCATCGATCAGTGCGCCGCCGATCGCAACACCATGGCCGCCGAGGAATTTCGTGGCCGAATGCATCACGATATCCGCGCCATGCTCGAAGCCCTTGAACAGATACGGCGTGGCGAATGTGCAATCCAGCATCAGCGGCAGGCCAGCCTCATGGGCGATGGCAGCCAAGCCCGGTACGTTCAGCACTTCGAGCCCAGGATTGCCGAGGATTTCGCCAAACACCAGCCGTGTCTCCGGCCGGATCGCCTTCTGCCAGGCATCGAGATCGCGCGGATCGACGAAGGTGGTGGTGATGCCGAAGCGCGGCAGGGTGTGAACCAGGATATTGTAACTGCCGCCATAGATGTTGCGGGATGCAACGATGTGTCCGCCCTGCCCCATCAGCGTGCAGATGGCGAGATGCAGGGCCGCCTGGCCCGAGGCCGTGCAGACCGCACCCACACCGCCTTCCAGCGCGGCCAGCCGCTCTTCCAGCACCGCCACGGTGGGATTGGATATACGCGAATAGATATGCCCGGCGCGTTCCAGGTTGAACAACGCCGCCGCATGATCGGCATCGCGGAAGACATAGCTGGTGGTTTGGTAGATCGGCAGCGCACGCGCGCCCGTGGTGGGATCGGGCTGCTGGCCGGCATGCAGGCTCAGTGTGTCGAACCGCAGAAATCTCGGATCCGGCATGGTTTCCTCCCACCGCAATACTATCGCGCGCCTTATGGCCTGCGCGGATTAGTCCATCCGCGCAGCGATACGTCAAGCAATGGACAATTTGCGGGGGGAAAAAGACGGCCGTCGGTAAACGAAAAGCCGAATGCAATGAGTAGACCCCGACGGCCGTTGAGGCGCTTCAACAGGGAGGAAACTCATACTGTGATGCCATCCTAGCCGCCTCGGCTTAACAATCCGTGAAAGCGCACAAGGATTCTGCCGGGATATCCGGCCAGGGGCTGCGGCAAACATCCGGCCATGCTATAGAGCGGCCATGCGCCTCCTCGGATTCTCGGTTTTGCTTGGCATCGGCCTATGCCTGACAGGCCTGCCCCTGGCCCATGACCTGGCGGCCCAGGATAAACCGGCCCCGGCCATACTGCTGCCCGAAGGCACGGTGCTGGCCAACGGCCATGTGCTGGGCGGCCGCACCGAAATCCAGCCCATCCCCGGCCAGGCCATCGTGCGCTTCGACGACAACACCCAGGAAACCTGGGATGTTGTGGTGGAGAATGGCGAAACCCGGGTTTTCCGCGCCGATGGCAGCCTCGTGGCGCGCGCCGAACTGGTGGCCCGCGAACGCGACGGCCATCCTTCCTGCTTCGTCTATCAAGTGCATATCGCTCCGGAATGGCTGGCCATGCCCAAGGAAGGCACAGCCAACACCGGCAAGCCCGATATCGCCACGGTGGACGACCGGGTTTATTCCTTCCGCGAAGCGCCCTGCAAGTAAGGCATCAGCCTTAAAAATAAGGCTTGGCCGGTTGGCCGGCTGCCACGGCCTTGAATGCCGACGCATTACCCTTGCCATCGACTATATTAAAACGAGTGAAACGCATATCTGCATTTATATTGACGAGTATGCGTCATATTTGGTTCTATATACTTAAGAACATATCCTTTTTATATAGTACACACTGGCCCAATCATGAAGCCTAACAGCAACGCACTGGTTTTAATCGGTTTTTCCGCATTGCTGACGGCTTGCATGCCGCAGCGGCAGACCGCGAGCAGCACTGGAACCGCCGGACCCGTGCCCTCCTATCGCCTGCCGGACCGCAGCCCGGCAGCACCGCCAGCGCCGGCCCCGCAAGTCGCCAGCCTGCCGCCAGCGGTGATCCGTCCGCCTGATAATGCGCCCGCCATGCCATCTGCGCCCCGCATCCTGTCGCCGGCGGAGACCGTCGTGATGGAGCATGAGGACCGCATCGCCCGGCTCAACCGGTTGGCCGCGCTGCAGGGCGTGCAGCGGCCCGATGTGGAAACCGGCATCGTGGCCCCGGCTGGCAGCATTCCCGGCGTGGCCTGGCCGATCCCGGTGGTGCGCATCACCTTCAGCGACCGTGCGTTTTTCGATTTCAATATCGATACGCCGCGCCCGCAATCGCTGGAATTGCTGCGGGTGATTGCCGAAAGCATGCGGCGCGAAGCGCCCGATGTGCATCTGATGGTGGTGGGCCACACCGATAGCCGCGGCACCGATGCCTATAACGAGGCACTGTCGCGCCGACGCGCCATCAACGTGATGCATCGCCTGGCCGAGATGGGCGTGCGCGGCAATCAGATGTCGGCGATCCCGATGGGCGAGCAACAGCCGGTGGCCGACAATGCCAACGACGATGGCCGCGCCTTGAATCGCCGGGTGGAATTCTACATCGCCGCCAACCGCGAGGCGAATTTCCATGTGGTGGCGCTGCGCGAGATCAATGCCAACTGGCTGAACGGCCACGAGCCGCGCAGCCTTGCCGCGTCCAACGAGGGCGCCACCACCGTGGCGGCACGCGTGACGGTGCTGGAACTCGACACCGTGCAAACCGTCACCCAGGCCGCGCCGGTCACGCAGACGCGCGAAATCGTGCTGCGTCAACCGCGCGTGCACGACGTGATCCTGCGCGACCGCACACGCAGCCTGAACAGGAATTGACCGCGCCCCGCGCGGTCTGATTGGGGGAAGACATCATGAAAATCAGTGTTGCCGCCAAAGCGGCCAGGTCTGCGGAATTGCCGCAAAGCGGAACCAAGCCCTTGGTTACCGAAGAGATCGAGCAGGCCTTCAACGCAGCGCAAGCCTTCAGCCTACCGCGCATGGATGCGGCGGAAGAAGCCGCGCGCATCGAGAATGCCGCGCGCGAAGAGGCCAAGCTTGCAACCATCGTGCTGCGCCGCGATGGCCTTACCCCCGGCATGCTGCGTTGGTGCGCCGAGCCGGTGGTGCGCAAACTCGCGGAATGGCATCCCTTGCGCAACGCCTTCCTCACCCGCATCGAGCCATACCAGCACGCCATCGACGTATTGGAAAAATTGCCCATTCAGGAAGCCGAGGCCGAGGCGAAAACCGCCCGCCTCAAATCCGAGGCCGTGGAAAACGCCCGGCACAAGACCGAATTCGATTCCGCCGAGAGCGAACTCATCGATGCCCAGCAGAATTTCAAGCGGCATTACGAAGAAGCCGGGCAGAAGCCGGCGCGCATCTTTCCGGTCTGGGCTTATTGGCTGATCCTGGCCTCGGTCAGCCTGGCGGAAATCTTCATAAACTATGAAGCCTTCCTGAATTATTTCGAAGTGCCGGCCATCGCCGCCGGCATCACCTTCGCCGTGATGGTGATCATCGCGCTCGCTTCCGAATGGCATGGCCGGGCCACCAAGCAGCGCGAATACATGTTTTCCGCCAGGGTGGACAAATCGCGGCGCGCCACCAATCTGCGTGCGCTCGGCATCGTCTCCGCGTTGTTCATCGCCGCCCTCACGCTGGTGGGCTATTCACGCTATCACTGGGCGATGATGGCAATCGCCGCCACATCCGGCACCGGCGCATTGCCCGGCATCGTGATCGCCGGCCCCAGCATCAATATCGGCCAGAGCGTGGGCTTCAGCCTGATCGGCAATCTGCTGATCTGGGGCATCGGCGTGATCCTGTTCTGGCTGACCCATGACTACAACCCGGATTACGTGGAAGCCACCCTGCGCCACCGCCGCGCCAAGGCCCGCTACGAAAAGGCCTACAAGAAGCATGTGGAGAAGGCCATCGAGGAGGAGGAAGACAAGCTGCGCCATGAAATCGAACGCCTGAAGAATGTTGCCAAAGCGCAAAGCGCCGATACCCGGCGCCTGCGCGACATGCGCAGCCAGATCAATGCCCATGAGGCAGCCCTGGTAACCGAGGCGACCCAGCGCATCAACAGCGCGATAGCTGATTATCGCCATGCCGTGTGCGTGTTGGCCGAAGCCGAAAATCCCAAACTGCGCCTGCTGGGTGAAGGCGAACCGCTTACGCCGGCGATATATCGCGGCATGAGCGCCAGCTACACCGCCGCCGAATTGCGCCAGGCCGCCGGCTTGCCGGCCGAAAAAACCGCAGACGCCGGTGCCGCCGAAGAGGTGGCAGCATGATCCGCCTTGCCGTCCGCCTTGCCGTCCGCCTTGCCGTCCCGGGCATTATCGCCGCCACGCTATTCGCCCTGCCCGCTTTCGCGCAATTCGGTGCCAGCAAGCTCAACATCCAGGGTTTCTGCGACAAGCCGGCCGAGCGCCAGACCGTGCTCTATGTGGACGAAACCATCCTGAGCAAAAGCGATGCGCGCTGGTTCGAAACCCTGGATGCGCGGCTGCGCTCCACCCTGCTGCCGCATGAGACGGTTACGCTGGTGCGACTTTCGCCGGCGCAAGGCCGCTCGAAGGAATTGTGGCGCGGCTGCTGGCCGGATTTCACCGCCGAGGAACGCCAGCAGATCGAGCGCGGCCAAGGCGGCATGAGCAGTTGGTTCACCAGCAATCCGGTGAAGAACCTGCCCGACATGCAGGCGGTGTTCCGCCAGCAATTGCAGGCCGCCATGGGCCAGATCTTCACCGATGCGGCGCGCGAAAGCATCTTGATCGACCCGGCACGCCCGCCCGAACGCAGCTATCTGCGGGCATTGGCCAGCGATGGCGGACGTTTCGGGCGCAATCCGATCCACGCCCGGGTGATCCTGTACGCAGACCTGTTGGAAGTTTCGGAATACACATCGGTGTTCAAACAGCAGGATGCGGCGCAATGGCGCCAACAGGCCGAGGCCATCGCCCCCAAGCTGGGCATCGATTTCGGCCGCGCCAGCCTGCATGCCTTCGGCATCGGCTCATCCTTGCGCCAACCCGGCGCCCTGCCGGAAAACGCCATCCGTTTTTGGCGTGCTTTCATCCAGACCGCCAACGGCAATCCCGGTTTCCTCGGTGCCGATCTCGCCATCCCGGCCAAACGCCCAGACAGCATGGCCATCTACGAGATCGAAACCGCAGTGAACAAGCGCAATCTGGATGGTCGCATCCTGCTATTCGCAGACCGCGACGGCGTGCTGCATGACAGCTATGCCTTCCTGCGCGGCCAGTTCAGCGCCCCGCTGCATGGCAGCTTCCTGTGCAATCCGGCCGGCCAATGCCGGCTGGAAGCCAAGGTCGGCGCGATGTTTCTGTTCAGCACCGAGGGCGAGAGCTTCGATCTCAAAGGCGACCGCAACGGCCTGAGCGGCACGCTGGGCCATCGCGGCGACAAGATGCCCGATGGCAGCGAGGCCGTGCTGCAGGTGAAAGCCCGGCTGGCGGAAAAATGAGGAGAGCAATCATGGATCTGCGCGCACCCGCGGTTGCGATGGCCGCCCTGATGTTTCTGGCCGCCTGCCAGCATGGCCAGATGAGCGACGAGACCAAATGCGCGATCGGCGGCATCGGCGGCGCGGTGCTGGGCGGATTGATCGGTGCCAAGCTGGGCGGCAAGGGCGATGGCCGCGTGGTGGGCGCGGCGCTGGGCGCCGGTGCCGGCGGCATGCTGGGCTGCCAGTTCGTGATGATGCTGTCTAAACGCGAACGCGAGGATATCGACCGCTCCACGCGCCAGGCCCTTGCCAGCGCCCCCACCGACAGAAACGACAGCATAAGCTGGCGCTCGCCGGAAACGGCAGCCAGCGGCACCATCAACATGGCACCCTCACAGCCAGCCAGCGCGCTGCCGGAAGCCCGTGAAGCGGTTTCGGCGAATAAATTGCCCGCCAACGCGATCTGCCGTCAGGTGCGCACCGATGTGCAGGCCGGCGCACAAACCGCCAGCGATGGCACGCTGTATTGCCGCTCCGCACAAGGCGACTGGCTACCAGTGGCCAAACAAGCCACTGGTTAGCCGCACACAGCCTATTCCGCCGCCTGATCCAGCCGCGGGTAATCGGTATAGCCCTTGGCACCGCCGCCATAGAGCGTGGCACGATCCACCTCGTTGAGCGGCGCGCCGACGCGCAGGCGCTCCACCAGATCGGGGTTGGAAATGAACGGCCGGCCGAACGCCACCAGATCGGCGGCACGGCTGCTCACCACCTGGCGCGCCAAGGCAGGATCGTAGCCGTTATTCACGATCCACACGCCGCTATAATGCTTGCGCAAGGCGGCATAATCGAAATCGCCGCCGAAATCGCGCGGCCCGCCGGTGGAACCCTCGATCACATGGATATAAACCAGATTGAGCGCATTGAGCTGTTGCACCAGATATTCGAACAGCGCCTGCGGATTGCTGTCCGACACATCATTGGCCGGCGTGACCGGCGAGATGCGGATGCCGGTGCGCTCCGCACCGATGGCGGCAATCACCGCGCGGGCGGCTTCCAGCGTGAAGCGGGCGCGGTTTTCGATGCTGCCGCCATAGATATCCGTGCGCTTGTTGCTGCTGTCGCGCAGGAACTGATCCAGCAGATAGCCATTGGCGGCATGCAGCTCCACGCCGTCGAAGCCGGCCGCGATGGCATTCTTCGCCGCCTGGCCATAAGCCGCCACGATGGCCGGAATCTCCGCCTGCTCCAGGGCGCGCGGCTCGGAGGTTTCAGCGAAGGTGTTGTTCACGAAGGTCTTGGTCTTGGCGGCAATCGCCGAAGGCGCCACCGGCGCCTTGCCGCCGGGCTGCAGCGAGGTATGGCTCACCCGGCCGACATGCCACAATTGCAGGAAGATGCGGCCGCCTTTGGCGTGTACGGCATCGGTCACCTTGCGCCAGCCGGCAATCTGTTCGGGCGAATGGATGCCGGGCGTATCCTGATAGCCCTGGCCTTCCGGCAGGATCTGCGTGGCCTCGGCGATGATCAGGCCGGCATCGGCACGCTGGGCATAATATTCCGCCGCCAGATCGCCGGGCACATTGCCCGGGCCGGCGCGATTGCGTGTCAGCGGCGCCATGGCGATGCGGTTACTCAGCTGATAGGGCCCAAGGTTTATCGGAGAGAATAAATCGGTCATGTAACGTGATCCTTGCTTGGAGAAGCCTCGCCTGTGGAAGGCAGGCTTCACCAACATAGGAGCGTTTTATACGTAGGCAATAAGCCGCCCGAAAATCACCACGCCTGTCCATATGGCAAGCGACGCCGCCGCGCCGGCCCGGGCCGGCAGGGTGGGTTCACGCCACTGGCCCTGCGATCCGCGCCAACCCCAATGAAACGCTGCGACATTCAGCAACCCCAGCAGGATCAGCAGCAGCTTGATCTGAAAGGCCGGATTGGCGGCCAGGTGGCTGGCTTCGGTGGAAAACAACAGCAGGCCCATGGAGATTGCCAGCAGCAATCCGCCACCGGCCATCGGCAGACAAATGCGTGCAAGCTGGGCCAGCGGTAGCCCGCGCGCCAGGCCCAGCAGCCGCAGATCGAACAGCGCTATCCCGGCAAACAGCAGGATGAAGCCAAGGATATGCAGCACCTCCACCACCGGATACAGCACCAGCGATTGCCGCATGGTTTGCCCGAGACCGGAATTCTCCAGCGCCAGCAGCCAGTCGTGCAAAACCGAAGCCTGCATGATCAGCGCAGTTCCACGGTCACGCCATTATGGGTGATGCGTTCGGCGCGCATCTCATCGGGTTTGCTGCGGCTGGGATAGCCCACCGCCACCACGCGGTCGCCCAGCTTGATATCGACAATCGGCTTGCCGCGATTGGCCATGCGCGAGGGCGGCGAAAGCGTGACGATCCAGGTTTTGTCTGCCGTCTTGAGCGACAATTCGCCATGCGGATTATCCGGATTGAGCGCGGTCACCACGCCATCCAGCGTAAGCACCGTGTTGCTGTCGTAAGAGCCCCAGCCATGATGCGCCCAGGATGTGGCGGATACGAGAGCCGCAGCCAGGGCAACAACGGCAAGGCCAAACAACCGACGGCGTGAGGATACAAACTGGCGCATGACACAGCCTCCATAACTTTGCGCTCCTCAGCATAAGGCAAAGTGCCGGCCGGCGACCTCACGTTGTGGCGAGGCCGGCCTGCCTGGAGGGCTTTCCCGGCACTGGACATGGCGATATATTTTGATATATTTGGAAATATGGAAATTAAAGATGCAGCCGCCGTTACCGCCTTTGCCGCCCTGGCCCAGGAAACCCGTCTGGCGATCTATCGTCTGCTGGTGGAGCAAGGCCCGGCAGGCATGCCGGCGGGTGCGATTGCCGAGGCGCTGGGGGTTCCGCCCGCTACGCTGTCGTTTCATCTGGCGCAATTGCGCGGCGCCGGGCTGATCAACCAGCGGCGCGCCAGCCGTTCGTTGATCTATGCGGTGGATGTGGCGGCGATGAACGGCCTGATCGGCTTCCTGACCGACCGCTGCTGCGGCGGCAATCCCGAACTCTGTATCCCGCAAAGCAAGAGAAAGCCCGATGTCGTCTGCAAGCCCCGGCGCAAAACCGTTTAACATCCTGTTCCTGTGCACCGGCAATTCGGCGCGCAGCATCCTGGCCGAAGCGCTGATGAATGCCGAGAATCCGGCACGCTTTCGCGGCTACAGCGCCGGCAGCTTTCCCAAGGGCGAGGTGCATCCGCTGGCGCTGGACCTGCTGCGCCGCGAAGGCCTGCCGCTGGATGGCCTGCGCTCGAAATCCTGGGAAGAATTCTCCGCGCCCGGTGCGCCACAGATGGATTTCATATTCACGGTCTGCGACAACGCCGCCAACGAACCCTGCCCGATCTGGCCCGGCCATCCGATGACCGCGCATTGGGGCCTGCCCGATCCCGCTGCCGTTGAAGGCGAGGAAACCATGCGCCGCCTGGCCTTTGCCGAAACGCTGCGGGCATTGCGCAACCGCATCCGCATTTTCGCCAGCTTGCCGCTGCAATCGCTGGATGCCATGAGCCTGCGCAACCGCCTGGCCGAAATCGGCCGCCAGTGAAGCGTATCAAGCCATGACGCTGTTCGAACGTTACCTCACCCTTTGGGTCGCCCTTTGCATCATCGCCGGCATCATTCTGGGGCATGCCTTTCCCGCCATATTCCAGGCCATCGCAGCGGCCGAGATCGCCCAGGTGAATCTGCCGGTGGCATTGCTGATCTGGCTGATGATCATACCCATGCTGCTGAAGATAGATTTTGCCGCCATGGGCCAGGTTGCCCAGCATTGGCGCGGCGTGGGCGTAACAATATTCGTGAACTGGGCGGTGAAGCCGTTTTCCATGGCGCTGCTTGGCTGGCTGTTCATCGGCTGGCTGTTCCGCCCCTATCTGCCGGCCGGGCAGATCGATTCCTACATTGCCGGCCTGATCCTGCTGGCCGCCGCGCCCTGCACCGCCATGGTATTCGTGTGGAGCAATCTGGTGAAAGGCGAACCGCATTTCACGCTCAGCCAGGTGGCGCTCAACGATGCCATCATGGTGCTGGCCTTCGCCCCCATCGTAGGCCTGCTGCTGGGCATCTCGGCGATCAGCGTGCCCTGGCAAACTCTGCTGTTGTCTGTGGCGCTTTACATCGTGGCGCCGGTGGCCATCGCCCAGGTCTGGCGGCGCGGATTGCTGCAAAAGGGGCAAGCCGCGCTCGATCGGACGCTGAAAGCGCTGGGGCCGATCTCGCTGCTGGCTTTGCTGGCGACCCTGGTCTTGCTGTTTGCCTTCCAGGGCGAACAGATCGTGGCGCATCCGCTGGTTATCGCATTGCTTGCGGTGCCGATCCTGATCCAGGTCTATTTCAATTCCGGCCTGGCCTATTGGTTGAACCGGCGGCTGGGCGTGGCCCATTGCGTGGCCGGACCATCGGCTTTGATCGGCGCGAGCAATTTCTTCGAACTCGCGGTGGCCGCCGCTATCAGCATTTTCGGGCTCAATTCCGGCGCCGCACTGGCCACCGTGGTGGGCGTGCTGATCGAGGTGCCGGTGATGCTGTCTGTGGTGAAAATCGTGAATGCCAGCAAGGCCTGGTACGAAAAAGGCGCCTGACGCCGATCATCCCGGCATCAGGCGCGCTTCTTTCATTTTCCGCCCGATATAATCAGGCAGGTCTTACCTGGCCGGAGTGATCACCGTGTTGCCGCCCGGCACGATCACGGTCACCGGCGCCGGCATCGAACTGGCCTGGGCCGGAACCGGCGCGGTCTGGATCACCGTGGTGGTGGTGGCCGGCGCCACCGTGTTGCTGGTTGCCGGCAACAGCACCGTACCCGGCGTAGGCACCAGGTTCACCTGAATGCCGCTCGAGGGCAGCGTGCGGGTGATCACCGCATAATCGCGGTCATTGATCAGCAGCACGCGACCGGCATGCTCCACCTGCGCCTGCACATAATAGGCGCCCTGCGGATTGATATCGCCGAAGCGGTAACGCAGGTCGAAAGTGGTGGGCAGGCGCGGCGAGAGGATACGCTGCTCAACCACCGTATAGGCGGCCATATTGCCGCGGGTGGCATCCAGCAGGCGCACCACCAGCATGGAATCCGCCGGCAAGGCGATCGGATCCTTGTAGGTGATGCTGCCGTTGACCGATTCACGCGGGCCGCCCGCGCAGGCCGCCAGCGGCAGCGCGGCAATCGCCAGCATCGCCATCACCGCATGGCGGCGATTGGCGCGCTTGCCAGCAAGCTTGCCGGCGGAATTGGAAGGCATTTGGGTTATGGCCTGGCTTTGCATGATGACTCTCCTTGTTGATTATTACTTGAGATGTTGCTGTACGGCGCAAAAAACCCGGATATTCGCCGATGGATGTATTGAGCGCGGCCAAAAATGGTGGGAATGAGGCTCGCTCGGGGATTGTTTGCGGCCATAGCGTGGCATCACCCGGCCCAGGCGAATTGCCCGGCCGAAAATTGTGCGGCAGGTATTGGCTGGCTTGAATTGCGATGGGCGGCACATCATCTATGCGGCATGAAGTTCCGCATGCCTTTCGACCCTGAAAATCTGCGTCCGGAAAATTTGCGCAAGACCATGCAGCATGGCCTGCGGCGCGGCTCCGACATCGCATCGCGCGTGCAGGCACGGCTTGAACAGCGCAGCACCTTGCGGCTGTTGCGCATGGGCAGCGATGTTGTGGTGGCGCTGGGCAGCGTTGCCATGCAGCATGGCGGCGCGGCAGGCCAGGCAATGGGCAAGGAAGCTTTTGCCAGGGTCACGCGTGGCGGCATGTTCAGCGGTGCGCTGAGTTCGGCTGCGATTGCCGCCACCCTGCATCTGCATCGCAAGGCGCGTGGCGAAATCACCTGGCGCGAGGCGATTGCCGGCACCGGCCGCGAAACCTTCTGCGGCGCCGGCAGCGGCGCGGCCTCCACGCTGGCCGCCAGCGCCTCAACGATTGCGCTGGGCGCCATCGGCGCGCCTTTCATCGCCAAGGCGGCAGCGCCCGCCGTGGCGGCCGCGCTTGCCGGCTGGCTGGCGCAGGAAGCGGCGGAAAAAGGCTTGCAGATGGCGCAGGATTGGGTGCTGGTGCCGGATCACGCGCTACCGGAACGCCATGACCAGGAAGGCGACAGCGAAAAAGACCAGTTCTGATCCATCAGAGATCGTTCTGATCCATCAGAGATCGTTACGCGCGATCAGCCTTGCGGCTTCCAGTTCGGCGATGCGCACCTCGAATTCGCTGCGCACGCGCTCCCAGGATTTCGCCCATGATGGCGTGCAGCGCGGATCGCCATCATTTAGCGCATCCTGCACTTCTGCCATGAAAGCACCCAGCTCGCGGTGTATTTGCAGCAAGCTGTCGGCATATGCATCCTCGGGTTTCATGCCGCCATCATACGTCTGCAATTCCGTCCCGCCCAAGTCGAAAAAGCGGCTCAAGCCGAAAAAAGGCCCCGGCGACAATCACCGGGGCCTGTTGTTCAGGCGCGGATAAAAGCCCTGAGGGCTTATTTCGCGCTGGCAGCCACCGTGTAGGCCGCTTCGGTCTTGGAGGCGATTTCCTCCAGCGAAACGCCCGGGGCGCGTTCCAGCAACACCATGCCGCCGCCCTTGCGGTCGATCGAGAACACCGCCAGATCGGTCACCACCATATCCACCACACCGGCGCCGGTGAGCGGCAGGGTGCAGCGTTTGAGCAGCTTCTTCTCGCCATCCTTGGCGGCATGTTCCATCACCACCACAACGCGCTTCACGCCGGCCACCAGGTCCATGGCGCCGCCCATGCCCTTCACCATCTTGCCCGGAATCATCCAGTTGGCCAGATCGCCATTCTCGGCCACCTGCATGGCGCCGAGGATCGACAGATCGATATGGCCGCCGCGGATCATCGCAAACGACTGATCCGAGCCGAAATAGCTGGAATAAGGCAGTTCGGTGATGGTCTGCTTGCCGGCATTGATCAGATCGGGATCGATCTCGTCCTCATAGGGAAACGGGCCCATGCCGAGCATGCCGTTTTCCGATTGCAGCACCACATCCACGCCCGGCGGGATGAAGTTGGAAACCAGGGTGGGGATGCCGATGCCGAGATTGACGTAGAAGCCGTCCTTGAGCTCCTTCGCAGCGCGGGCGGCCATTTCATCGCGGGTCCAAGCCATGTGTATGTCTCCTTCCCGCCTCAGCCGCGCTTCCGCACGGTGCGGTTCTCGATGATCTTGTTATACGGCGCGCCTTTGATGATGCGCTGCACGTAGATGCCTGGCGTGTGGATGTGATCGGGATCGATCTGCCCGGGCTCCACCAGTTCTTCCACCTCGGCAATGGTGATCTTGCCCGCTGTGGCCATGGCCGGATTGAAGTTGCGCGCGGTCTTGCGATAGACGAGGTTGCCCGCCGTATCGCCCTTCCAGGCCTTCACCAGCGAGATATCGGCCACCAGGCCGGTCTCCATGATAT
Organism: Ferrovibrio sp.; assembly: GCF_019636075.1. Lineage (GTDB taxonomy): Bacteria > Pseudomonadota > Alphaproteobacteria > Ferrovibrionales > Ferrovibrionaceae > Ferrovibrio. The sequence continues at coordinate 34,433 of NZ_JAHBYG010000024.1, read as the reverse complement.
AGCGCTCGCCGTTGAACACGCGCTCTTCCTTGCCCTCGGCGATCAGCGTGCCCACACCGGTCTTGGTGAAGAAGGCGGGAATGCCGGCGCCGCCGGCGCGGATGCGCTCGGCCATGGTGCCCTGCGGGTTGAATTCCAGTTCCAGTTCGCCGGCCAGGTATTGCTTGGCGAAAATCTTGTTCTCGCCCACATAGGAAGCGATCATCTTCTTGATCTGGCGGGTCTCCAGCAGCTTGCCAAGCCCGGCGCCATCCACACCGGCATTATTCGACACGCAGGTGAGATCCTTCACGCCGGTTTCCAGCAGGGCGTCGATCAGTTTTTCCGGCAGGCCGACCAGGCCGAAACCGCCGCACATCACCATCATGCCGTCTCGCACGATGCCGTCCAACGCCGCCTTGGCGTCTGGATAAACCTTGTTCATACCCGTGAACCCTCCCACAGATTGGCCGAATAGCCATGCGATTGATGGGCGCGACATTACCTTTTGCGCGGAAACCCGGCAACGGTCGACTTGACGCCACATTCACCTTCGGGCAGACTTATCGCCATGACGTTCTCGGCGCGACTTACCCTGCTCCTTAGCTACCCGATCCTGTAAGCAGGGTCGGGCTCGTAGTCGCTTGCCCCGCTCAGGGGCCTGAATTGCCTCACGTCAGTTTTAGTTTCCGGACATAGCCATGTCGTCTCATGTTTTCAGCCGCCCTGTTTTTTGCCGCCTGGGTTTCAGCCGCCTGGGTTTCAGCCGCCCGGGTTTCAGCCGTCTTGCGGCCGGGATCGTTTCGTTCGCCCCGCGACTTATCGGCGGTCGCTGAGCCCACCGGGGCCCCTCGGCGGCCGTTTTTTCGCGCCCTTTCAAACCCGATCCGACGCTTTCGAATAGAGGGAGCCTGCCATGCAGAGCCCGATGCCGTTTCACAAATACCGCCCCTTCCAGCCGATCAACATCCCCGATCGCACCTGGCCCAGCCGCACCATCACCAAGGCGCCGATCTGGTGCAGCGTGGATCTGCGCGATGGCAACCAGGCGCTGATCGAGCCGATGGGCCCCGAGCGCAAACTGCGCATGTTCGATACCCTGGTGAAGCTCGGCTTCAAGGAGATCGAAGTGGGCTTTCCCGCCGCCTCGGATACGGATTTTGCCTTCGTGCGCCAGATCATCGAGGAAAACCGCATCCCCGGCGATGTCACCATCCAGGTGCTGGTGCAATGCCGGCCCGAACTGATCGCCCGCACCTTCGAGGCCTTGAAGGGCGCCCGCCGCGCCATCGTGCATTTCTACAATTCCACCTCCACCCTGCAGCGCCGGGTGGTGTTCGGTCTGGATCAGGCCGGCATCACCAAGATCGCCGTGGATGCCGCCAAACTGATCAAGCAGATGGCGGCGGCCGCACCGGAAACCGAATGGGTGTTCCAGTATTCGCCGGAAAGCTTCACCGGCACGGAAATCGATTATTCCATCGAGATTTGCGAGGCGGTGATGGATGCGATCCAGCCCACCCCGCAAAACAAGCTGATCTTCAACCTGCCCGCCACGGTGGAGATGAGCACGCCCAACATCTACGCCGATCAGATCGAGTATTTCCTGCGCAAGGTGAAGAACCGCGACAGCATCATCCTCAGCCTGCATCCGCATAACGATCGCGGCACCGGCGTGGCAGCCGCCGAACTGGGCGTGATGGCCGGCGCCGACCGCGTGGAAGGCACGCTGTTCGGCAATGGCGAGCGCACCGGCAATGTGGATGTGGTAACCCTGGCGATGAACCTGTTCACTCAGGGCGTGGATCCGGCGCTGGATTTCTCGGATATCACCGCTGTGGCCAAGGTGGCGGAATATTGCAACCAGTTGCCGGTGCATCCGCGCCATCCCTATGTGGGCGAACTGGCCTTCACGGCATTCTCCGGCTCGCACCAGGATGCCATCAAGAAAGGCATCGCCGCGCAGAAGGCCCGTAACGACGGCGTTTGGGAAGTGCCCTATCTGCCCATCGACCCGGCCGATGTGGGCCGTGCCTACGAGCCGGTGATCCGCATCAACAGCCAGTCGGGCAAGGGCGGCGTGGCCTATGTGCTGGAAGAGGATTACGGCATCGAATTGCCGCGCCGGCTGCAGATCGAGTTCAGCCAGGTGATCCAGCGCATCGCCGATGGCACCGGCAAGGAAATCTCGCCCGATCTGATCTGGAATACCTTCGAGAGCGAATATCTCAGCCAGCCCGAGGCGGCCTATCGCTTCAAGGGCCATCGCACCCTGCCCGATCCCCATGCCAGCGAGCGCCGGCTGCTGACCGCCGAAGTGGAGGTGGGCGGCCAGACGGTGAAGCTGGAAGGCAGCGGCACCGGGCCGATCGATGCCTATATCGACGCGCTCGCCCGCCATGCCGGGGTGGTGCTGAACCTGATCGATTACCGCGAACATGCCATCGGCAAGGGCAGCTCCACCGAGGCCGCCGCTTTCGTGGAGCTGAAACGCCCCGATGGCACCACCCTGTTCGGTGTCGGCCGCGACCGCAATATCGTGGCCGCCTCGCTGAAAGCGGTCACCTCGGCCTGCAACCGCCTGGTATCAGGGGCTTGATACCAGGGGGAGCCTGATACCAGGGGCGTGATATCCGGCATCTGATCCTGGGCATTTGCGCCGACGGAAATGCATGCGTCTATTTATTAGGCAAATAGCCCGATTGGCAGGCAGGAGCCGGACGGTTATCGGTTCCCGGCGCCGGCCAATCGGGCTAAAGTCCGTTTCGACTCGGCCTGCAGCGGGCTGCATGCTCGGAATCCGCTAGCGGCACGGTTCTTGAAGGAGTAGCTGGGCGAAGCGCCAGAACCCGCGGATCGGCGCCCGCAAATCCGCGGGCAGCCCGGCGTCAAAACGTTGCGATAAAAACGTTGAGGAGTGCGACACATGAAACTGGTCATTGCGGTGATCAAGCCGTTCAAGCTCGACGAGGTGCGCGAAGCACTCACGAATTTGGGGGTCGAGGGCCTCACGGTCACCGAGGTCAAGGGTTTCGGCCGTCAGAAGGGCCATACCGAAATTTATCGCGGCGCCGAATATGCTGTGAGCTTCCTGCCCAAGGTGAAGATCGAAGTGGCGGTGAAATCGGCTCTGGCCGATCGCGTGGTGGAAGCCATCCAGGCCGCCGCCAAGACCGGCCAGATCGGCGATGGTAAGATTTTCGTGCTGGACCTGGAAAAGGCCCTGCGCATCCGTACCGGCGAGTCCGACGACGACGCGCTCTAAGCTCTACACCCGGCCGGGATCGCTGCAGGCAATCCCGGCCGGTTGAAGGTTTCACACCGGCTGCCGTCCGTCCCCTCTCCTCCCGGGACATGCGTCTGCATCGACGCAGCGGCAGCCGTTTCCTTTCCTGTTGATCCTAATCTTTCAGGTGAAGGCCGCCATAGCGCTGCCTGAGCGCCTGCTCCCCTGTGGCCATCGCTGCGGCGAGTGCCGCCGCTTGCCGTGCGGCGGCCTGGCCATCGTTGGCGCGGCAGGCGGCATCAAGCTGCGACGCGGCCCGCGCCACCGCCATCAGCCCCACCGTGCCGGCACTGCCCTTCACGGTATGGGCAAAGCTGCCCAGCGGCTTGAAATCGGACGGCTGCCCCGCCTGCAGCAAGCCGGCCAGCTGGCCGCTGAAATCGGATAGGAAGCCGAACAGCATCACCGCCATCTCATCGCGCCCCAACCGGGCTTCCAGCCGCTCCAATCGCGGCCAGTTAAAATCATCCGCCGGATCGGCCGGGCTGCCGGGCCGCTCGTCCGCCGGGTTTCGATCCCCGCCAGCCGGCAACGCGCCAATCCCTTCGGCCTGCAGATGCCGGTGCAGACAAAGGTATAGCTGGGCCGGATCGAATGGCTTGCCCACATGATCATCCATGCCGGCGGCGCGGCAGGCGGCCACATCCTCGGGCTGGATATTCGCGGTCATGGCGATGATCGGCAGGCTGGCCAGCCGGCCGCCCAGGGCACGGATGCGCCGCGTGGCCTCCAGCCCATCCATCCCGGGCATCTGCATGTCCATCAGGATGGCATCGAAATTCTCCCGCCCAGCCAGCGCCAGCGCCTCGAAGCCATCGCTGGCAATCGTTACGCCATGGCCATCCTGGCGCAGCAGGCCGGCCGCCACCCGCTGGTTCACGGCATTGTCTTCCACCAGCAGCAGGCGCAGCGGCGGCAGCAGACCGGCCGCATCCACAGCCGCGTCGCCTGCCGCCATGCGTGGGCTGCCGCCCAACGGCAGATCGAGTTCGAACCAGAAACAAGCGCCCTGGCCTGCCTCGCTATCCACGCCGATGCGGCCGCCCATGCCATCGATCAGCCGTTTGCAGATGCTCAGGCCCAGGCCGGTGCCGCCATAGCGCCGGGTGATCGAGGAATCCGCCTGCGCGAAAGCATCGAACAGACGCGCCTGCTGTTCGTGCGAAATGCCGATGCCGGTATCGCGCACGCTCACCCGCAGGCGCTGCATGGCAGCAGCCTCATCCAGCAGCGCCGCTTCCACCTGCACGGCGCCGCGTTCGGTGAATTTCAGCGCATTGCCCACCAGGTTCAGCAAAACCTGACGCAGCCTGGTGGGATCGCCGCGATGCCACGCCGCCAACCTGCCGTCGATCTCGGCGCGCAGCAGCAGGCCGGGCTTTTCGGCTGCGCGCGGCGCCAGCATCGACAGCACGGAATCCACCAACTCAGGCAAGGAAAAGTCGATCTGCTCGATTTCCACCCGCCCGGCTTCCAGCTTGGAGAAATCCAGGATGTTGTCGAGAATGCCCAGCAGCGCACGGCCGGATTCCAGAATGGTCTCCACCTGGTCGCGCTGTTCCCGCGAAAGCGCGGTGCGCAGCAGCAGCCGCGTCATGCCCAGCACGCCGTTCATCGGCGTGCGGATTTCATGGCTCATCACCGCCAGGAATTCCGCCTTGGCGCGTGCCGCCTGTTCGGCCTGGTCGCGCGCCGCCACCAGCTCGGCCTCCACTTCCTTCAGATGGGTGATATCCAGCGCCACGGTCAGCACCTGGCGGATGCTGTCATCCCGGTCCTTGATCGGCAGCTTGTTATACAGCCAGGCGCGCGGCGTGCCGCTGGCATCGGGATGCTGCACCTCCACGAAACCGGTTTCGCGGCCGGTTGCCAGCACCTGCTCCTCGTAATCGTGCAGAAAGCCGCGATGGCGCTGACCGAACACCGCATCGGCGCGCTTGCCCAGCATCTCTTCCGGCACACCGCCCACCACCACTTCGGCGAAATAGCGGTTCACCAACAGATAGCGGCGCTCCATATCCTTCAGATGGATCGCCACCGGCAGGGCATCCAGCACAGTCTGCAATGTGCGGCGGCTCTGCTCGATCAGCTTTTCCGCCTGTTTCTGCGCGGTCACGTCATAAGCCAGCGAGAGGATCGCCTCCACCTCGCCCTCCGGACCATGCAGCGGCAATTTGTTTTGCTGCCAGACCCCGAGATTGCCTTCCGCATCCGGGAAGGTCATTTCATGAAAACCGCTGGCCTCGCCGTTGCGCAGCACGGCTTGATCGCGCTCCAGCGCCAACTTGCTGGGCACCGCCTGAAACAATTCTTCCGCCGTGCGGCCAAGCGCGGCCTCGACAGGCATGTTGTGCACACGGCTGAAATGGCGGTTCACCAGGCGATAGCGCAGATCGCGGTCTTTCACGCTCACGATGATCGGCAAGCCATCCAACACCTGGCGCAGCAAGCGGCGGCTTTCCTCGGTGGCGCGTTCGGCGCGTTTCTGCCGGGTGATATCCAGCGTCACGGTGAGTATCTGGCTGATCCGGCCATCCTCGCCGCGGATCGGCACTTTGTTGTAGAGCAGATATTGCCGCTCACCGGTGGCCGGCCGCAGCCGCTCGATATCCACGAAGCCGGTGGCGGTGCCACGCTGCAGCAATTGCTGGTCCTGCTGATTGGTGCGATCCGAAATCGCCTCGCCGGTCAATTCCTCCATGCGGCGGCCGAGCAGGCGGCTGGGCGGCGCCTCGGCGAATTCGGCGAACAGGCGGTTCACCATCACGAAGCGCAGATGCTCGTCCTTCAGGCTCACCGCGATGGGCAATTCGTCCAGCACGGTTTGCAGCAGGCGACGCGCCTTCTCGATCTCGCGCTGCGCCCGCTTCTGGTCGGAGATATCGAACATCACCGTCAGTATCTGTTCCACCGCACCATCGCGGCCGCGCATCGGCGCCTTATTCAGCAGCCAGGTGCGTTCGCGGCCCGAAGCATCGGGGAATTGCACCTCCAGAAAGCCGGTGGCGCGGCCGGCTTTCAGCACGCGATCCTCCATCGCCGCCAGGCCATCCGGCGCATGGCGTCCGGCGGCTTCGCTCTCATCGGCCCCCAGCAATTCCGCCGCCGGCCGGCCCACCACTTCGATGTAATGGCGGTTCAGCAGCGTGAAACGCCGCGCGCCATCCTTCACATGAATGGCGATCGGCACTTCGTCCAGCACGGTTTGCAGCAGCCGCCGGCTTTCCTGCAATTCCTGCTCGGTGAGGCGCAATTCCTTCAGCGCCCGCTCGGCCTCGGCCTGCGCCGCCTTGGCCGCCAGCATCGCCGCCTTGAACACATCGGTAGCGCGCGCCATCTGGCCGATCTCGTTGCCCTCGCGCAGATAAGGCAGCGTGGTATCCAACGCGCCGCCGGCCAGCCGCCGCATCGCCTCGGTGATCTGCGCAAGCGGCCTCACCGTGCGCCGCACCACCACCAGCGCACAGCCCAGGCCCAGCAACAGACAAAGCCCACCCACCACCAGATTCAGCGCCGCACCCTGGCGCAGATCGGCGCGCAAGGCTTGGCCCAGCCGGCGTTCGGCGGCATTGGCGATACCGCGCAACTCGGCTGCCGAGGCACCGATGCCTCGGCCATGGGCATCCAGCGTGGCGGCCTCGCGCAGGATGGCATCCTCCAGATCGATCAGATCGGCATAGCCGCTTTCCAGATCGCCATAGGCCGCCAACAGCCGCTGCACGGTCAGCCGATCCGCCTCGTCGCGCAAGCCGGATTCCAGATCCAGCAGGTCGTCGCGCAGCCGGCTCAGCGCATTGCGCAAGGCCACCAGATTGGCGCGGCTGCCGGTGAGCAATATCTGCAAGGCCTGGGCCTGACTTTGCAGCAGGCTCTGGCGCAGCATCGCGGCCCGCGCGCTGCCGCTGAAATCCCGCGCCTCGAAACTGCGCCCGGCCACGATTTCCAGCGCGCCAAGCGCCACTTCAACCCGGCTGAGCCAATCCTGCCGCGCCACATCGCGGTCTGTCTGCAATCGGGTGAGCGCGTCGAATAGCTGGGCATAGGTGGCCAGCGCCCCATCGATCACCGCGAAATCCCGCGCCTCAGCCACTTGCCGGCGCAAGGCCTCGGCGCGCGCCACAACTTCGGCCCGTTGGTTGCCATCGCCGCTGTCGAGATAGCCATAAACCGCCAGCCGCAGATCGGTCACGCCGCGTTCCATATCGGCGGCCAGGCCTGCGGTTACGGCCTGGCGGGTGAAGATATCGGCCTGGCGCTCGATATCGCGCAGGGTAACCAGCCCGATGCCGTTGGAAAGCAGGATCACACCCACCAGGGCGGAAAAGCCGCCGAAGATAAGCTGGCCGATGCGCAAGGCCGGCCGCAACGATCCCCCCCGGGCCGTTTCCGCTCCGTTATCCGCAAGCAAGCCTTGTTCCCCCAGCCATCAACCAGCATGAGGTTAGCGCGGCGCGGTATTTACAGCAATCAGCTCGCGGCGCCGGGGCTCAGCTCTCGCGGCGCATGGCGTCTGCAAGCCGCTCCACGTTGACACGGAACAGCTTCAGGAAGCTGTCGGCCTCCGAACCGGCTTCGCTGCCCGGCACGCTGAGGGAGTCGGAATACAGCCTTCCGCCCACCTTCACCTTGGCTTCCTTGGCGATCTGCTCGATCAGGCGGGGATTGATGATGTTTTCGAAGAACAGCGCCTGCACCCGCTCGCGCTTGATCTGCCGCACCAGCCTGGCCACGTTTTCCGCCGAAGCCTCGGTTTCCGTGTTCATGCCCTGCGGCGCCAGGAATTCGATCTGGTAGCGGTCGGCCAGATAGCCGAAGGCATCATGCTGGGTAATCGCCTTGCGCTGGGCGCGCGGGATCGCATCGAAGGCGGCCTTGGCCCAGATATCCAGTGCATCCAACTGGGCGGTATAGGCGGCGGCGCGCTTGCGATACTCCTCGGCATGCTGCGGATCGGCCTTGGCCAGCCCTTCGGCGATATTGGCCACGTAGCGGCGCATGCGCGTCAGGTCGTGCCAGACATGCGGATCGATATCCGCCGCGCCGTGATCGTGTTTCTGGCCCGGCTTATGATCATGATCATGCTTGTGGCCGTCATCCTTCAACCGGCGCGGCGGGATGCCTTCGCTGGCCACGATCCGCGTGCCCTTGAAGCCCGAAGCCTGCACCAGGCGGTCCAGCCAGGTCTCGAAATTCAGGCCATTGCTGATCAGGATATCGGCGCCGGCCACGGCACGGGCATCGGCCGGGCTGGGCTGATAGACATGGCCATCGCCGCCCGCCGGCACCAGGGTGGCCACCTCCACATGCTCGCCGCCGACCTGGCGCACGATATCGGCCAGGATGGAAAAACTGGCGATGGCCTTGCGCTTGTCTTGCGCCGCGGCAGGCATCGCCACCATGGCGGTCAACAGCAGGGCGAGCAGGCATTTGCGCATGACGATCATGCCTCCAGATGGGGTTGACGGCGCAGCAATTGCACCAGGCCGCGAGCGCGACCGAACAACAGCGACACCAGAAAGCCGCCGCCGGCCACCAGCACGATGGCAGGGCCCGAAGGCAGGTTGGCATGGAAGGAAAGCAGCAGGCCGCCATAGCCGGCCAAGGCGCCGATGCCGGTGGCCATCAGCATGATGCCGGGCAACGAATGCGCCCAATAGCGCGCCGCCAGCGCCGGCAACATCATCAGGCCCACGGCCATCAGGCTGCCCATGGCCTGGAAAGCGGCCACCAGATTCACCACCACCAGGCCAAGGAAGATGAAATGATGGATCGCGCCGCCGAACTGGAAATCCGGTTCGAAGGCATCCATCAGCAGCGGCCGGTATACGGCAGCGAGTATCAACAGGCTGAGCGTGGCCACGCTGGCCAACAGCAGCAGGGCCGCTTCATCCACCGCCAACACGCTGCCGAACAGGATATGCATCACATCCACGCTGGAACCGCGCGTGGAAATCAGCGTAACGCCCAGCGCCAGCGCGATCAGGTAGAACGCGGCGAAGGACGCATCCTCGCGCTGATCGGTGGCCCGCGTGGCAGCACCGGCCGCCCAGGCCACCACCAGGCCGGCGATGATGCCGCCCACCGAAATCGCCGGCAGCGAAAATCCCGCCACCAGAAAACCAACGGCGGCGCCGGGCAGGATGGCATGGCTCATCGCCTCGCCGAACAGGCTCATGCGGCGCAGCATCAGGATTGCGCCGATCGGCGCCGATCCCAGTGCCAGCGCCAGGCAGGCCACCAGCGAGCGTTTCATGAAGGCGAATTCGCCGAATGGCTGAATCAGGAAATCGTACAGCATGATACGCCGGTCACGCGGCTTGATCGGGAATGCGGCAAAGCGCTGCGTCTTCATCCCAGGATTCCGCCATATGGCGGGCGCGTAGCTGGTTTTCCGGCGTGAGCACGCTTTCGGTGCTGCCCCAGGCAACCGGCTGGCGGGCCAGATACAGCGCCTGCGGAAAGCCGCGCCGCACCAGATCGAAATCATGCAGCACCGCAATCACCGTGCGCGCTTCGCCATGCCAGCGATGCAGCAAAGCCAGCAGATCGGCCACCGTGCGGGCATCCAGCGCATTGAAGGGTTCGTCCAGCAGGATCACCCGGGCATCCTGCACCAGCACACGGGCAAACAGCGCGCGCTGCAACTGGCCGCCCGAGAGCGTGTTGATACGCCGGCGCTCGAAGCCTTCCAGGCCCACCGCCGCCAGCGCGGCTTCCGCCGCCGCCAGGCCGCGCTTGCCGAAGCTGCCGAACACGCCGGCATGCCGGGCATGGCCCAGCATCGCAAGTTCCAGCACGCTGAGCGGAAAATCGCGGTCCAGGCTGGCCTGCTGCGGCAGGAAGGCGATGTCGCGCGGCTTCAGGCCGGCCAGCTCGATATGGCCATCGGCCAGCGGCAACCGGCCGGCAATCGCCTTCAGCAAGGTAGACTTGCCCGCGCCATTGGGCCCCACCACGGCGGTAAGCGAGCCAGCGGCGAAGCAGCCTTCGATATGATGCAGGGCCGGGTGGCGCTGATAGGCCACGGTCACGTTATGCAGGTGGATATCGGCCATGGCTCAATGATCGCTCAGCAGCGCCCAGGCCACGGCGGCCCACAGCACCGCAATGGCCGGCAACACCATCAGAATGCGCTGCCCGGCACCGGCAGCCAGAACCCGCACCGCCAGGGATCCTGCCGGGAACGCGGCATGGGCATGATGGTCATGATGCCCGGAATGATGATGATCGTGAGACGCCATGAGATTTCCAGAATATGTTATTATATAACATACATTCCTTTCACCCCCCGTCAACCTCCTGCTGGCAGAATGGCCGCCCTAAAGCCGTCACATTCCGGCGCCACATAGGCGCCAACCGCGTTGCTTCTTAACCTACCGGATTCGATGCCCAATCCCAGCAAACCGAAACCCCCAGGCCAGAAAAATCCCGGCCAGAAAAACTCCAGCCAGAAAAACCAGGCGAAAACCGGCAATGGCAGGCGCGGCCGCAAATCCGGCGGCGCCCGGCCCAAACGCGGCCTGGCCGGCGGCCTGCTGCGGCTGGCCCTGGTGGCGGGCATCTGGGCCGTGGTGGCGCTGGGCGGCCTGTTTGCCTATTTCGCCTACGACCTGCCCGACTTCAAGGAACTCTATGTAATCGAACGGCGCAATTCGGTGACGCTGAAGGCCGCCGATGGCACCGTGCTGGCCACCTATGGCGATCTCTATGGCGAACACCGCACTCTCTCGGAACTGCCCAAGCATCTGCCGCAAGCCCTGATCGGCACCGAGGACCGGCGCTTCTACGATCATTTCGGCCTCGATCCGATCGGCCTGGCCCGCGCCATGTGGGTGAACATGCGCGCCGGCCGCGTGGTGCAGGGTGGCTCTACCCTGACGCAGCAACTGGCCAAGAATGTGTTCCTGGATTCCGGCCGCACGCTCAAGCGCAAGGCACAGGAAGTGCTGCTGGCGCTGTGGCTGGAACGCAATTTCACCAAGGACCAGATCCTGGAAATGTATCTCAACCGGGTCTATTTCGGCGCCGGTGCCTATGGCGTCGAAGCCGCCGCGCAACGCTATTTCGACAAGCCGGCCACGCAGCTGAGCCTGACCGAATCCGCCATGCTGGTGGGTCTGCTGAAGGCCCCGTCGCGGCTGGCCCCCACTGGCAATATCAAATCGGCGCAACAGCGCGCATCCCAGGTATTGCGCAACATGGCCGATGCCGGGTTGATCGACGATAGCGCGCTGGATGCCGCCCTGAAGCGCCCGGCGCAACTGGCCGCCTCGCGTTCGCCGATGCCGAATGCGCGCTATTTCGCCGATTGGGTGCTGGAGGAAGTCTATCAGCTTGTCGGCCGCCAGCATGGCGACCTGGTGGTGCTGACCAGCCTGGATGCGCGCCTGCAGCAGGCCGCCGAACGCAGCGTGAGCGCCGTGATGGGCCGCGAGGGCGAGAAGCAGAATGCCGAACAGGCCGCCCTGGTGGCGCTGTCGCCCGATGGCGCGGTGCGCGCCATGGTGGGCGGCCGCGACTATATCGACAGCCCGTTCAACCGCGCCACCCAGGCCCGCCGCCAGCCGGGCAGCGCCTTCAAGCCGATCGTGTTTCTCACCGCGGTGGAAACCGGCATCGAACCCGGCGACATGTTCTCCGATACGCCGATCACCATCGACGGCAAATGGTCGCCGCGCAATTTCGACGGCAAATACCAGGGCGATATCAGCTTCGCCGAGGCAGCCGCGCGTTCGTCCAATGCCGTGGCGGTGCGGCTCTCCGAACAGGTGGGCCGCCAGCGCGTGATCGACACCGCGCGCCGGCTGGGCATCGTCAGCGACCTGAAGCCGCATCCCTCATTGGCGCTGGGCGCGTTCGAGACCGGGTTGCTGGAATTGTCGAATGCCTATGTGGCGTTTGCCAATGGCGGCTATACCGTGATGGCCTATGGCGTGCGCGAAGTAGCCGATGGCAATGGCAATGTGCTGTTCCGGCGCGGCAATGAAAGCGTGATGGCGCATATGATCGACGAGCAGCCGCTGGGCATGCTGAACGATCTGCTGCGCGGCGTGGTGGATACCGGCACCGGCCGTGCCGCCCGCCTGCCCAACCGCCAGGTGGCGGGCAAGACCGGCACCACATCGGATTACCGCGATGCCTGGTTCATCGGTTACACGCCCGATCTGATCGCCGGCGTGTGGGTCGGCAACGACGACAATTCGCCGATGAACAAGGTATCCGGCGGCGGCCTGCCGGCACAGATCTGGCGCGGTTTCATGAATGATGCCCTGCGCGGCAGCGAACCGCGCGACCTGCCCACCGCGCGCGGCGGGCTGCAAAGGCTGCTATCCGGCCTGCTCGGCAGCGATGCCCAGGCCGGACCTGCCGTTGCCGCCCCGCCCAATAACAATTCCGGCAGCACCAACGAACCCTCGCTATGGGATCGCATCCTGCGGCAATTCGGCCGGCCGCAAAGCGCGGGCCCGGCACAGCTTCAACCCTCCGCACAGGGTTCGCCGGCAGCCGATAGCCGGGCCGATAGCCGGGCGCGCGTGGAATCCCCGATGCCGGGCAGCCAGCCTGGCGCCCAGGGCGAGGGAGCGATCGGGGACTCGCGCATGATCTGGCAGGTCGGCCCGCAACCCACCAGACAATAGGGCACAAGACAATAAGCCGGCAAAGCAATAGGATCGGTCCCGTCATGTCACGTTATCTGCTGTTTCCATTCCTGCTGCCTGGCCTGCTGCTTGGCCTGCTGCCTGGCCTGCTGCCTGGCCTGCTGCTTGCCCTGCTGCTGCACCCCATGCCCGCTGCCGCCGAGGATGCCTTCACCGTGAATCACGGCGTCGCCCAGGGCGCCGGCGGCGCACCGCTGGCGCTGAGCCTGGTGCTGCCGGCCGGGCGCAACCAGCCGGCCGCCGGCTGGCCCGCGCTGCTGCTGATCCAGGGCAGCGGCCCCACCGACCGCGACGGCAACCAGCCGCCCTATCTGCGCACCGACCTGCTGCGCCAGATCGCCGAATATCTGGCCAGCCAGGGCATCGCCACCCTGCGCTACGACAAACGCGGCATGCATGCCAACAATGCCACCCTGCCCGACAATCCGGCTGAGTTCGACAGTTTCTTCCGTTGGGAGAATTTCGTTGGCGATGCCGCCTCGGCCTTCCGCTTCCTGGCCGAACATCCCGGCATCGACGGCAAGCGCAGCGGCATTCTGGGCCATTCCGAAGGCGGCGTGATCGCACTGGCCGCCAGCAGCCTGTTGCGTGCCACGGGCGCGGAACCAGCCGTGCTGGTGCTGGCCGCCACGCCGGGCCGGCCATTGGAAGCCGTGGTGACCGAACAGCTTGAACGCGTGCTGGCCGAACAGAAGGCCACGCCGGCCCAGACGCGCGCGGTGATGGCCGCCAACAAGCGGGTGAGCGCCGCCATCCTGGCCGAGGGCAAGGTGCCGGCCGATACGCCGCGCAGCCTGGCCGCGCTGTATCCCAGTTATGCCGGGCCCTTCCTGCAGGCCCTGCTGCCGCTCGATCCCACCAGGCTGGCGCGCGAATATCGCGGCCCGGTGCTGTTGTTGCAGGGTGAGGCAGACAATCAGGTTTCCCCCGGCCGCGACCTGGATGCCATGGCAAAGGCGTTGGCCGCGCGCCCCAAGCCCGAACAGCATACCGCATTGCGCTTTGCCGGGCTGAGCCACAATTTCAAACGGCCGGCCAATACCGAGGATCCGGGCCTGGCCGGGCCGCTGCCGCAGGATCTTCTGGGCGCCCTGCATGATTGGCTGCGCCAGCGCTTGGGCACCGATTAAGGTTCGACCCCTACGGCCTGGCGGCCGCGCGCCTGACCGTGAGATAGCCCGCCAGGATGACCAGCGAGCAAAACGCCACCGCCAGCGCCAGCGGCAAGGCAGTGCCATCCAAGGCATGCCCCACGATGATGCCGATCACCGCCGCCGCGCTCATCTGCAAAAAACCCATCAGGGCTGCGGCCGAACCGGCGATATGCGGAAACGGTTGCAGCGCGCCGGCCTGGGCGATCGGCAACACCATGGCGAAACCCACCATGTAGAGCAGCATCGGCGCTTCCACCAGCAGCCAATGGCCATTGCCGCCGGTGAAGGCAGGCGCGCCCCATACCAGCGCCGCCATCGACAGGCCCGCCACAAGGCAGATCGTGCTGCCGATGGCGATCACGCGCTGCATGCCCAGGCGCGGCGCCATGCGGCTGGCGATCATCGCACCGCTGGCATAGGTAAACGCGATGGCGCCGAAGCTGTAGCCATAGGCGGTTTCAGAGAGGCCATAAACCTGGATCAGCACGAAGGACGAGCCGGAGATGAAAGAGAACAATCCGCCATAGCCGGCCGCCACGCAGAGCGCATAGCCGCAATAGGCGCGATTGCGCAGCAGGCTGGCGAAATTGCGCAGCATCGGTCCGGGGCGCGTGGCGGCGGGATCGCGCCGCATGTTGCTTTCGGCCAGCAACAGCGCCACCAGCAGCCACAACATCAAGCCGCAGCAAGCCATGGCGACGAAATTCGCCTGCCAGCCGAAATACTGCTGCAGATAGCCGCCGGCCACCGGCGCCAATGCCGGCGTTATCGCCATCACCATGGCAATCATCGCCATCACCTGGGCGGCGCGCTCACGCTCATGCAAATCGCGCACGATGGCACGGCCGATCACCACCCCGGAACAAGCGCCCAGCGCCTGTATGAAGCGGGCGACGATCAGCATTTCGATATTGAACGCCAGCAGGCAGGCCAGGCTGGCCAGGGTGTAGATCGCCACGCCGCCGAGCAGCACCGGCTTGCGCCCCAGCCGATCCGATAACGGGCCATAGATCAACTGCGTAAGGGCGAAGCCGACCATGAAGGCCGACAGGGTGAGCTGCACGCGGGCAGCATCGGTATCGAACACCGTCGTGAGAGATGGCAGCGAAGCCAGATACATATCGGTGCTGAGCGGACCGATGGCGATGATGCAGCCCAGCAGCACCACCAGGGCGCCGGAATCGCGATGCAGTTTGGCCATGCGCCGTCAGCCTTCCAGATGCAGGGCGGCACCATGGCGGCGCAGCCAAGCCTTGGCGGCCCGCATGTCCGCTTCGCCGCCCAGCAGGCTGGCCACCAGGCCCCAGAAGCCCGCGCCATGATCCATGTGGCGCAGATGCGCCACTTCATGGGCCACCAGATAGCGCAGCACCGGTGGCGGAGCCATGATCAGCCGCCAGGAAAACGACAACGTGCCGGTGGAGGAGCAACTGCCCCAGCGGCTGGTGGTATCGCGCAGACTGATCCGCGCCGCGCGCACGCCGGCCCGCAGCGTGGCATCCTGCACCTCATCCGCCACGCGCTGGCGGGCCTGGCGAATCAGCCAGTCGCGCAGCCGGCGCTGCAGATGCGCCGCCTCGCCCGAAACATGCACGGCCCCATCCTCAAGCCAGACCGCGCCGCGACCGCGCGCCTCTGGTCGATGCCGAATCGGCAGTCTTTCCCCTAGGTAAGGCAGGCTGCCGCCATCGGCCCAGGCCGGCAAACCCACCCGCAACGCCTGCCTTTCGGCCTGACGCGCGGCGATCCAGCCCGCCTGTTCAGCCAGAAAAACCTCGCCCGCCCGGCGCGACGCATTGCGCGGCAGCACCAGCACCACGGCACCATCAGAGGGCATTACCCGCAACAGCATGCGCCGGGCGCGGGCATCGCGCCGCAACATAAAAGGATAGGTCTCGCCATCCAGCCGGATACCGTCTGCGGTGAGTTCGATTGTATGCGAATAACCCTTGGTCACCGGCTGGCCCTGTCATATAACTGTCATCAAGCGGACGCGGAACTGACGCGGTACGCAAAATATAAGGTCGGGCTTCCCCGACCCGGGGTGGGAAAATAGCATTGGAGACAATACGATGAAAACCGAACGGATTTCCGCTCGCCCGGCCGTCAGCAAGCTGGCAATGGCCTTGCTGGTGGGTGGCGCCCTTGTGGCAGGCTCCGCCTCGTCCGCCCTGGCCCAGGCCCAGAACCGCATCGAGCTGCAATGGTGGCATGCGATGACCGGCGCGCTGAACGAGCGCGTGAACGAGATTGCCGATGGCTTCAACAAGGGCCAGGACAAATACAAGGTGGTTGCCGTCAACAAGGGCAGCTATCCGGAAACGCTGACCGCCGCCATGGCCGCCTATCGCGCCGGCAAGGGCCCGCATATCGTGCAGGTTTTCGAAGTCGGCACCGGCACCATGATGGCCTCGCGCGCCGCCATCAAGCCGGTTTACGAATTGATGGCCCAGAACGGCTTCAAGTTCGATCCGGGCAGCTATATCTCCGCCGTCACCGGCTATTACAGCACGTCGGACGGCAAGATGCTGTCCTATCCGTTCAATTCCTCCACGCCGGTGATGTATTACAACAAGGACGCCTTCGAGAAGGCCGGCCTTGATCCGAACAAGCCGCCGCGTACCTGGCAGGAATTCGAGCCGGTGCTGCGCAAGCTGAAGGCTTCCGGCTCCACCTGCCCGTTCCAGAGCAACTGGCAGACCTGGATTCAGCTGGAGAATTTCTCCACGCTGCATAACGTGCCGTTCGCCAGCAAGTCCAACGGCTTCGATGGCTTCGACACCGAGCTGATGTTCAACAGCCCGCTGCATGTGCGCCATATCTCCAACCTGGCCGGCTGGATGAAGGAAGGCCTGATGGTGTATGGCGGCCGCAAGAACGAGCCGAACGCCAAGTTCGTCTCGGGCGAATGCGCCATCCACATGGAAAGTTCGGCCGGCTATGCCACCTTTGCCCGTGGCGCCAAGTTCAAGTGGGGCATCGCCATGCTGCCCTATTACAGCGACGTGCAGGGCGCGCCGCAGAACTCGATCATCGGCGGCGCTTCGCTGTGGGTGTTGGCCAAGCACAAGGCCGAGGAATACAAGGGCGTGGCCCAGTTCTTCGATTACCTGAGCTCGACCGAGAACCAGGTGTGGTGGCATAAGGTGACCGGCTATCTGCCGATCACCTCGATGGCCTACGAAACCACCAAGGCGCAGGGCTTCTACGCCGCCAACCCGGGCACCGACACCTCGGTGCAGCAGATGGCGATCAAGCCCCCGACCGCCAATTCCAAGGGCCTGCGCCTGGGGAATTTCGTGCAGATCCGCGACGTGATGGATGAGGAAATGGAAGCCGTCTGGTCGGGCAAGAAGTCGCCCAAGGAAGCGCTCGACACCGCCGTGGAGCGTGGCAACCGCCTGCTCCGCCAGTTCGAGCGCGACGCCAAGCGCTCGTAACCGTTTAATCCGCACCGAATGAGGAAGCCCGCGCCTTGACTTTATGAGGCGCGGGCTTTTCTTTGTCCGCCATGGAAAAACGCGTCGTCTTTCAAAACCGCTTCCTGCCCTATCTGCTGGTCGCCCCGCAGATAGCGATCACGCTGGTCTTTTTCTTCTGGCCAGCCAGCCAGGCCGTCGTGCAGTCGGTGCTGCGCGAGGATGCCTTCGGCACCACCAGCTATTTCGTCGGGCTGGAGAATTTCCAGCTTCTGTTCGAGGACGAATACTACGCCAATTCCTTCAAGGTGACGGCTTTGTTCAGCACGCTGGTCGCGGTGCTGGGCCTGAGCATTTCGCTGCTGCTCGCCGTGACCGCCGACCGCCTGATCCGCGGCACCATGGTCTATAAAACCCTGCTGATCTGGCCCTATGCCGTGGCGCCTGCCGTGGCCGGCGCGCTGTGGGGCTTCGTGTTCCTGCCCGGGCCCGGCGTATTCGCCTGGCTGCTCGGCCAGATGGGCGTGAACTGGAATTTCCATCTCAACGGCAACCAGGCGATGTTCGTGATCGTGGTGGCCGCCACCTGGAAACAGATCAGCTATAATTTCCTGTTCTTCCTGGCCGGCCTGCAGGCGATTCCGAAATCGCTGATCGAGGCTGCCGCCATCGACGGCGCCGGACCGTTCCGCCGGTTCTGGACCATCGTGTTTCCGCTGCTGTCGCCCACGCTGTTCTTCCTCATCGTGGTGAATGTGGTCTATGCCTTCTTCGAAACCTTCGGCGTGGTGCATTCGCTCACCCGCGGCGGCCCCGCCAAATCCACCGAAATCCTGGTCTACAAGGTCTGGTACGATGGCTTCGAGGCGCAGGATCTGGGCGGCTCTGCCGCGCAATCGGTGATCCTGATGGCCATCGTGATCGGCCTTACGGTGGTTCAGTTCCGCTATATCGAGCGCAAAGTGCATTACTGATGATCGAGCGCCGCCCCATAGCCGACATGATCGGCCACCTCATCCTGCTGGCGGCGATATTCATCGTCGCCTTCCCGATCTACCTGGCGGTGATCGCCGCCTCGCATACCATCGAGGGTCTGTCGCAGGCGCCGATGCCGCTGCTGCCGGGCGCCGAGTTGCTGACCAACACCGCCAAGGCTTTGTTCGACGGACCGCAGATGGTGGGCGTGAGCGGCGCCACGCCGGCCATTGTGCTGCTGGGCAACAGCATGATCATGGCGATATCGATCGCGGTGGGCAAAATCGTGATCTCGCTGCTATCCGCCTTCGCCATCGTGTATTTCCGTTTTCCGCTGCGCAATTTCTTTTTCTGGATGATCTTCATCACCCTGATGCTGCCGGTGGAAGTGCGCATCATCCCCACCTACAAGATCGTGGCCGATCTGGGCCTGCTGGATACCTATACCGGCCTGGTGCTGCCGCTGATCGCATCGGCCACCGCCACCTTCCTGTTCCGGCAATTCTTCATGACCGTGCCCGACGAACTGGTGGAAGCCGCGCGTATCGACGGCGCCGGCCCGATGCGGTTTTTCTGGGATGTGCTGGTGCCGCTGAGCCGCACCAGCATCGCCGCGATGTTCGTGATCCAGTTCATCTATGGCTGGAACCAGTATCTGTGGCCGCTGCTGATCGCATCCGACTACCAGTATCAAACCATCGTGCTGGCCATCGGCCGCCTGATCCGCGCACCTGATGCCTTCTATGAATGGCCGGTGATCATGGGCATGGCGGTGCTGGCGCTGTTGCCGCCGGTGGCCGTGGTGCTGCTGATGCAGCGTTGGTTCGTCAAGGGTCTCGTGGAAACGGAGAAGTAATCCGCCATGGCTAAGGTTTCGCTGCAAGGCGTGAAGAAGAATTACGGCTCAATCCGCGTTATCCATGGCGTGGATATCGAGATCAAGGATGGCGAATTCATTGTCATCGTCGGCCCATCGGGCTGCGGCAAATCCACCCTGCTGCGCATGATCGCCGGCCTGGAAGCCATCACCGAGGGCAGCATCGGCATCGGCGACCGCGTGGTGAACGATATCGAGCCGCGCGACCGCGACATCGCCATGGTGTTCCAGAATTATGCGCTCTACCCGCATATGAGCGTGTTCGAGAATATCTCTTATGGCCTGCGCATCCGCGGCATGAGCAAGGCAGATATCCAGAAGCGCGTGGACCGCGCCGCCGATATCCTGCAATTGCAGCCCTATCTGCAACGCCGCCCGCGCGAGCTTTCCGGCGGCCAGCGCCAGCGCGTGGCGATGGGTCGCGCCATCGTGCGCGAACCCAGCGTGTTCCTGTTCGACGAGCCGCTGTCGAATCTCGATGCCAAGCTGCGCGTGCAGATGCGGCTGGAGATCAAACGCCTGCATCAACAGCTGGGCGTCACCTCGATCTACGTGACCCACGATCAGGTGGAAGCCATGACCCTGGCCGACCGCCTGATCGTGATGAACCAGGGCCGCGCCGAACAGATCGGCAGCCCGGCGGAAGTGTATTCCAATCCCGCCACCACCTATGTGGGCGGCTTCATCGGCAGCCCGCCGATGAATTTCGTGCCCTGCAAAGTGGAAGCCGGCCAGGCCGTGCTGGATGACGGTACCAGCCTTGCCTTGCCCGAGCGGCTGCGCGGCACGCCGGCCGGTGCCTATATCCTGGGAATCCGGCCCGAGAATATGCATGTGGCGCAGCCGGGCCAGGGCGCACAATTCACCCTGGCGGTGGATGTGGCCGAGGAGCTGGGCGCCGACACCCTGCTGCATGGCAAGATCGCTGGCACCGATGTGGTGGTGCGCCTGCCCAGCACCGCCGGCTTCCACGACAACAGCCGCCCCAGCCTGGTGGCCGACATGGCGCAGGTGCATCTCTACGACCGCGAAAGCGGCCGGAATATTCATTAAGGCGCTGGCGGTTTTTTAAAGGGTTTTGCCGGCGGATACGCCGCGCGCCATCAGGATCATGGCGGCGGCGGACAGGCCCAGCAGGCCCACCCACCAATTCTGCCAGATGCCGAAGGCGATGCCGAAATGCACCAGGCCGGTGGCATAAAGGCCGCAGGCAGCGGCCCGTGCCGTGCGGTCCAGCGCCGGATTGAGCAGCGCGCGCCAGATCAGCACTTGCAAAGCCAGTAACAGCAGCGCGCCCGGCACGCCCAGTTCGAGCCAGATATGCAGCACACCGTTATGCGGATGGTTCGGCATATAGGTGGCCTTGCCGTAGAATACGGTTTCGCCGCCAGGCAGCGCACGCGAACCATCCAGGCCCCAGCCCAGCCAGGGCTTCTCGGCGATGCGGGCGGCGGCGAATTCCCAAATGTGCAGCCGGTGAAACATCG
Organism: Ferrovibrio sp.; assembly: GCF_019636075.1. Lineage (GTDB taxonomy): Bacteria > Pseudomonadota > Alphaproteobacteria > Ferrovibrionales > Ferrovibrionaceae > Ferrovibrio. The sequence goes on along the minus strand of NZ_JAHBYG010000024.1, from coordinate 13,597 downwards.
AGAAGCGCAATTCCGGCATCCAGCTTGTCACCCCCTCGGCGGTGAACAGCCAGCCCGGCAGCCAGGGAAATATCAGCGTGCCCAACACCGCGCTGCCGGCCAGGAAATGCACGGCGATGCGGCCCAGCGCATAAACCGCCAGCGCCATCAGCAGGCCCCACAGGATAGCCGGCAGCGCCGTCACCTGATCGCTGACATAGCCGAGCGCCACCACGGCCACCAGGATGCCGAAGGCAATCCGCGGCAGGCCGCTGGCGCGGGCAGCGAAAGCGGCCGGCCAGACCAGCAGGCAGGCGGCCACGTTGGCGCGATTCAGCATGCCGGCCGTCCATAGCTCGGGGCTGGCCCGCAACAGCCCCTCCAGGCTGCGACGGATGGCGCCGTGGCTGCCATATTCGACAAGCAGAAAACCTGCCAGCAGCAAGTAGCACCAGATTATCACCCTGGGCAGCAAGGCCGCCTCTTCCGGGTCGGCCACCGGAGCGAAACCGCCAACCGGTGCCAGGCTGGCCGCAGCCAGCAGGCCAATCACGGCAATCCCCACCGCGCTGATGCCGCGTATGGCCTCCAGGCTGCCCTTGGGATCCACCGCCCAGAGCGCGCTGGCAAAAGCCAGCAGCAGAATGCCGAACAGGATCAGGCTGGCCGGCAGCAGCATGGCCTGGCGCAACAGGCCGGCACGGGCCAGCAATATCCAGGCGGCCAATCCGCCCAGCCCGGCCAGCGGCGCCAGGCCAGGCGCCGAAAGCGGCACCATCAGGCAGGCGCCCGCCATCGTGAGGGCGACAGGACAGGCCAGAAGCGTTTTGCGGATTTCGATATGCACGGCCTATGCTCTGGGCTGTAGCTTCAAAAGATGATTGCGCCAGAGAAGTTGTCTGATTCCGGCAGGTTGGGCTTTGCCTCGGCCGCCGTGCGGCTGATCGCGGTGCAGGCATAGGTGGCCCGGGCCGGCGCCGAGAGCGAGCAGCGCTCCAGGTCGCTGCCGTTGTAGCGCAATTGCGGATTGGCGCAATGCTGGCGCACCAGGGCGGTGAGGGATTCCGGCGTATGCAGCACCTTGTTGTAGCAGATCGAGAACAGCGCCTGCTGGGTCTGCTTGTCCACGGTCTGATTGGCCACCGTGATGAAATAGGGATCGGTCAGCCCCTGGCTGGCACAGCCGGAAAGGCCGAACATGCCGATGGCGGCCAGGCCCATCGTTGCGATGGTTCGGCGGGATATCTTCCAGGGGCAAAGCATCGGCGGCACTTTGCCGTGCCCGGCGGTTCTATTCAAGAGCGGGCATGGCCATTCGGCCCCAGCCCTGGCATTTAATGCCCTAATAGCGCCATAATCAGCCCCTGTTGTAAGGCAGTTACCCCAGCCGGGGTATACGCAATGCGCCTGGCCGCACAGCCAGGCTTGAGAGAGTGTCGGTGGCAGTCAACATGGCTTACGATTCTGCATTCTGGCGTGGCCTGCCGGTGTTGGTCACCGGCGGCGCGGGCTTCATCGGATCCAACCTGGCGCGGCGGCTGGCCGATCTGGGCGCCGAGGTAACGGTGGTGGACCGCATGCTGGCGGGCTATGGCGCCAATCCCTACAACCTCTCGCAGCCATCGCGGCCGATCGCGCTGATCGAGGCCGATATCGGCGCCGACAATGCCATCCAGCAAGCCGTGGCCGCCGCGAAGGTGATTTTCAACTTCGCGGGGCAGACCTCGCATATGGATTCGATGCAGCAGCCGCTGGAAGACATGGCGCTGAACCAGGTGGCCAATCTGCGCTTCATCGAACTGGTGCGGCGCGTGAACCCGACAGCCCGCATGGTGTTTTCCAGCACCCGGCAATTCTACGGCGCGCCGCGCTATCTGCCGGTGGATGAAAACCATCCGCTCAACCCGCCCGACATAAACGGCATCCACAAGCTGGCCGCCGAGCAGTATCACACGCTGTATGCCAAGGTGTATGGCATGCCGATCACCGCGCTGCGGCTGACCAACGTGTATGGTCCGCGCATGCGTATCCGCGATGCCAAGCAGACCTTCCTCGGCATCTGGATCCGCCATGTGATCGAGAATGGCACCTTCGAAGTATGGGGCGGCACCCAGCGGCGCGATTTCAGCTATGTGGAAGATCTGGTGGAAGCGGCGCTGCATTGCGCCCAGGCCGAAGCCACCATCGGCAAGGTCTACAATATCGGCGGGCATCCCTCGATCACTCTGGACGACCTGGCCGACCTGCTGGTGAAGCTGGCCGGGTCTGGCCGTTTCCTGCGCAAGGAATTTCCCGCCGAACGCAAGAAGATCGACATCGGCGATTATTATTGCGACGACAGCGCCTTCCGCACTGCCAGCGGCTGGCAGCCACGTTTCAGCCTGGAAGACGGCCTGCTGCGCACGCTTGAATTCTATCACGCCAATACGGCGTTCTATCTGTAAGGCAAACACACGATGATTCCGCAGACCGATCCGAAGGCCGGCTATCTGGCGCAGCGCGCCGAAATCGATGCCGCGATCCAGCGTGTGCTGGATGGCGGGCGCTATATCCTGGGCGAGGAAGTGGCAGCCTTCGAGCGCGAATTCGCCGCCTTCGCCGATGCCCGCCATGGCATTGCCGTGGCCAGCGGCACCGATGCATTGATCCTGGCGCTGCGTGCGCTGGATATCGGCCCCGGCGATTGCGTCATCACCGTCTCGCACACCGCCGTCGCCACCGTGGCCGCCATCGAACTCACCGGCGCACAGGCTTTGCTGCTGGATGTGGATGCCAGCTATGGCCTGGATCCGGCGCAACTGGAAGCCACGCTGAACGCCTGGCCCGCAACTGCCGCCAGGCCGAAAGCCATCATCCCGGTGCATCTCTACGGCCAGGCCGCCGACATGCCGGCGATTGCCGCCATCGCCGAAAAGCATGGCCTCGCCATCCTGGAAGACGGCTCGCAGGCGCATGGCGCCAGGCTGAACGGCATCGGCATCGGCCATTGGGGCAAGCTTTCCGCCTACAGCCTGTATCCCACCAAGAATCTCGGCGCCATCGGCGATGGCGGCATCATCACCACCGACGATGCCGCATTGGATGCCCGGCTGCGCGAGTTGCGCGAATATGGCTGGCGCGAGCGCTATGTGAGCGCCATCAGCGGCATGAACAGCCGGCTCGATCCGCTGCAAGCCGCCATCCTGCGGGTGAAGCTGACGCGGTTGCAGGTCGATACCGACCGCCGCCGCGCCATCGCCGCGCGTTACGATGCCGGCCTGGCCGATGTGAAGGCGATCAGCCTGCCGCGCACCCGGCCCGGCGCCATGCCGGTGTACCATCAATACGTGATCGAAACCGAAAACCGCGAGGCCCTGCGCACCAAACTGAGCGAGCGCGGCGTGAGCACGCTGGTGCATTATCCGGTGCCGGTACATCTGCAGCCGGCCTATCTGGGCCGCGTGCCGCTGGGTGTGGGTGGCCTGAAGCGCACCGAGGCGGCCGCCTTGCGCGTGATCAGCCTGCCGATGTTTCCGCAGCTATCCGACGCCCAGGTGGACCAGGTGATCGCGGCCGTAAGGGCCAGTGTTTAGGCGGCCAAATTCACTAGAGGGCTTTCAATCGTCAGCCTCGCACTTGTTGCGAGGGTCCATGCCTGACGCCGCAAAGCTGTTCAACAATGGATGCCCGTAACAAGTACGGGCATGACGCATAGAGAAGACGTCAGGCCGTGCGCACCACCAGGATCACGCCGGCGCAGATCAATGCGATACCGAGCAGCTTGGCCACGCCCAACGGTTCGTCGAACAGCCAATAGGCCGCCAGCGCCACCACCACATAGCTGAGCGACACGGCGGGAAACGCCACCGAAACCGGCAGTTTGCGCAGGGCGAACATGTAGCAGATGGCGGCGGCGAAATAGAGCGCCAGGCCGATGATGGATTGCGGCGCCAGGAATTGCCCGATCAGGCTTTCCGAACCCGCGCCGGATTTCAGCAGCATCTGCCCAGCCACACCGAGCAGGATGCCGGCAGCCAGAACCACATAGACCAGCGTCATGCCCGCCATCATGCCTGGCTCCCGGGTTGTTCGGCCTTGGCATTGCGCGTTACATCGCGCACGCTTGCTTTCTCATTGCGCGTTACATCGCGCACGGTAAATTGCGGCCGGTCGTTGATGGTGATGAACATGCGGCCGAGATATTCGCCCACCAGGCCCAGCATGATCAACTGCACGCCGGCCAGCAGCAGCACCGCCGACATCAGCGAGGCCCAGCCCGCAGGCGTGGCGCTGGAGATCATTGCCTCGATCAGCACCACGAGAAAGCCGAGCACGCCCAGGCCGGCCATGGCCACGCCGATCAGCGTGCCGACCCGCAGCGGGATCACCGAGAAATTCAGGAACATCGACAGGAACAGGCGCAGCAGGCGCGGCAAGGTGTAGTTGCTGCGGCCCTCGGCGCGCGCCAGATGGCTGACCTGCAGGCGGCCGATCTTCTGGGTGATCTGCATGATCAGGCCATCCACATAAGGGAACGGCCCGTTATGGCGCGTCACCTCGCGCGCCACGAAGGCGCTGATGCAGCGGAAACTGGAGAGATACAGGCCCTTGGGCTTGTCGAGCAGGTAATCCGCGCACCAGTTGGTGAAGCGGCTGCCGAGATTGCGCCAGGCCTCGTGCTGCTTCTCGGCATAGTAAGTGTAGACCACGTCATACTGGTTGGCGGCGGCATGGTGCCACAGCCGCAACACTTCCTCGGGCGGGTTCTGCAGATCGTCGTCCATGGTGATGATATAGGCGCCGCGGGCATGGCTCAGGCCCGCCATCACCGCGTTATGCTCGCCGTAATTCCGCGACAGGTTCACCACCGTCAGCGCCACGCTGTTGGCGGCGCAGAGCGCGCGGCAGACATCGAGGGAATTGTCGGGGCTGCAATCGTTGACCAGCACGATCTCCAGGCCGCCGCCCTGCACTCCATCGGCATCGACGATGGGCGGCACGTCCAGGCCGGCCAGCGCCTCCACCAGGGTGGGCACGCTGCTGGCGCCGTTATAGACCGGCACCACGATGGAGAGGTTGAAGGCTGGTTGTGGATTCATTGCTGCCTCAAGATGGCTTCTGCGCCAGTAACCAGACCGAGCCGCCGAACGGCAGCCGGATATTCATACCATGCAGCCGGCGTTCCAGCGCGGTAACCGCGAACAGCGACGCATCCAGCCAGGGCGGATAGGCCTGCACATCGCTGCTCTGCTTGGTGCCGGATGTAAGCCGGTGCAGCAGCATTAGAGGAAACAGCAGGCTGTTCCAATAGCCGGCGCGCACCGGCGCGAAACCGGCCGCAAGCGCTTCAGCCTTGGCCCCCGAGGCCGTGTAGCGCCGGGCGTTATGCACGTGGCGGTCATGGGCCGAAGCCATCCAGCCATAGGCCGGCAGATTGAGCAGCAGCCAGCCGCCCGGCTTCAGGCAGCGCAACCATTCCGCCCAGGCCTGACCGGGCTGCACCCCGGCATGGCAAAGCACATCGGCCGAAACGATGGCATCGAAACTGGCCGGGGCATAAGGCAGGGCATTCACCGAACCCACCACCACCGGGCGGCCGGATTTCTGCCGCGCCAGGGCGGCGGCCTCGGGATCGAATTCCACGCCTTCGGGCGCCAGGCCGGGCAATGCGTCGTTCAGGTAGCGCAGCAGGCCGCCAGTGCCGCAGCCGGCATCCAGCAGCCGGGCGCCGGCCGGCAGCCGCAATCCCGCCAGATCGGCCGCCAAATGGGCATGAAGGGCGCGATACCACCACATCGCCGCCTCCAATTCCGCCATCCGATAATATTCATCGCGCTCCATGGCGCCGGATTCCCTTGATTCTCGCCGTAGTGAATGCTTTACCAATGCGCGCCAAACTCGCCGCACCGCCTGAAACTCCGGCCCGGGAACCGCCCGGCCCGGAAAACCGGCGCCCCCGGAAACCGGCGACGGAACCGTTATGACCGAAAGCCACGCCGCCGAAAAGCCGTCTGCTGCCGCACCGCAGCACCGGCAACAAGCCCAGGAGCAGATATCGCCGCCCTTGAAATGGGCGAGCGGGCTGGATTGGCCGCGCCTGCTGCATGGTTTTCTGATCGCGCTGTGCTGCCTGTGGATCGTCGGCTACTTCTTCCCGCCGATCAACCACGATACGGCGGTGCTGCTCTATATCGCCAAGGTGTGGCTGGGCGGCGGCAAGCTCTATGTCGATGCCATCGACATGAACACCCCGCTGGTCTTCGTGCTGCATCTGCTGCCCGAGCTGCTGTCGAAGCTGACCGGCCTGCAGGGCGCCACCATGCTGGTGGCCTGCCTGGGCCTGGGCATCGCCGCCAGCTTCATCGCCTGCCGCCGCGTATTGTCGGGCAGCCTGGATCCCGATCACGCCACATCGGATGCGCTGCTGCCGCTGCTGCTGCTGTTTCTGCTGATCGTGTATCCCAACAATGCCTTCGGCCAGCGCGAACACATCATGCTGGTGCTGGCCATGCCGTATCTGCTGATCGCCTCGGGCCGTGCCCAGGGCGAAGTGCTGAGCTTCCGGCTGCGGCTGCTATCGGGCCTGGCCGCCGGGCTGGGCTTTGCGATGAAACCGTATTTCATCGGCATTCCGGCGCTGGTGGAATGCTATGTGCTGGTGCGCACCGCGCGGCGGGAAAGCCTGCGCAGCGCCCTGAACGATCCCGCCCCCTGGGCGATGCTGGCCATCGGCGTGGCGCATGCGCTGTTCGCCGTGTTCGTGACGCCGGAATATTTCAGCATCGCGCTGCCGATCGCTGCCGAGTTCTACAGCGAGGTGAGCAACTGGAGCTGGATCGATCTGGCGCTGAACCAGCATGTAGGCCCGCCCACTTTCGCGCTGCCCTTCTTGGGCATCCTGGCCTGGTTCGTGCTGCGCTCGGATCTGGCGCGGGTGATCTGGCTGGCCGGCATCGGCGGCCTGATCTCGGCCTATGCCCAGGGCAAGGGCTGGCCCTACCAGGTGTTGCCGGCGCAGGTTTTCACCCTGCTGCTGGCCGGCGTGATCATCGCCCATGTGATGGATCATCAGATCTGGCCGCGCCATATCCGCGGCCGGCAGCAAGACACCATCGCCGGCCAGAATCCCAAAAGCGCGCCGCGCCTGTTTGCCGCCGTGTTGATGGTGCTGGTGTTCTACCAGGAAAGCCTGCATGCCCGGCCGTTCTTCAAGCAGCAGGAATATGCCGCCTCCGAAATGCCCACCCTGCTGCATATCCTGAAGCAGGAGGCCTATAACGGCCGCGTGCTGGTGCTCTCGCCCGGCATCTATCCGCATTTCCCGCTGCTGAATTATGCCGATATGCGCATGACCATGCGCTTTGAAAGCATGTGGGTGCTGCAGGGCGCCTATGCCGGCTGCGACGAATTCGCGCCGCTGTATAATCCGCCCGAAGCGATGACCCGCGCCGAGGCTTTCGTGTTCCGCTCGGTGGCGGAGGATTTCTACAAGAAGAAGCCGTCGCTCCTGATCGTGGACAAGGTGGCCGGCATCCCGCGCTGCCAGGGCGATACATTCGACTATCTGGAATATTTCATGCGCAATCCGCTCTTCGCCAAGCGCTTCGAGGATTACGACCTGTTCATGGATTTCGACCGCTACATGATCTACAAGCGCCGCCAGCATCCGCATAAGCCGGCAGGCTGATACATTGTAGGCAAGGCAAGGCGAGACTGCTCCCAACCACCGCCAAGCTTGTCCCGGCGGTCCATGCAGGCCGCTGAAATCAACATCAGCTCGTATGGCAGGCGGGGCTGCACCACTTGCAGCCGTTCGATTGGGGATATGTCAATCTTGCTTGAACAACTGCGCCGTGACAGGTCACAAAGTCTCCTAAATAAAGCCTGTTATGCGCGGCGGGTAAATATGTGCAGCTATCAGTATGGACTTCGTGGTCCCCATTCGCTTGAGCATTCTTGTTCACATAATAATTGGTCATTCAGCTCTCCCCAGAGCGAGCGCAACACCCCTATAAGGGCCTTCGCGCGAGATAACAGAAAGCGACTCGACTGTTTGTGAATTATACACCATTAAGAGTATAAGTATAACATATATTTCTATTTTAGATGCCGCGCATTATTGGTCTCGCCTATAACCTGCATACAACTTTATGCTCCATTACAACGATCTCAGCGCTTGGAGAGAGCAATCCATGAAGCCAAAGATCACGCTACTGGCAATAGCAGCTATCATTGCCATTCTCGGCGGGGGCCAGGATGCCTACACACAGGATACGAGGCTATCGCGCAATTGTAAGCTCTATCCTCATTCCCTGCTGTGCTTAGGCTATGACCTAGAAACCGCAAAGAAACTTCTTGCTGACGAAGAAATTGAACGCCAAAAGGCAGCCGCAGAATTCAGGCGGAGCGATGCCGAAAGAACCCAAGCAGAAACAATCGCTCGCCAGGCGCCTGCTGGAAAGAATGAATACGGCCCTGAAAGCGCTGTAATTAGTAATTGGGAAATTATCTGCACACGCGACAAGATCACAGATAAATCGCAATGCTTTATGGCTACAAATCTATATCACGAAAGTATGCACAGAAGTTTAGGTCGTCTTTTGGTTCTGGTTGGACGCGGAAAAGACGATACAACTTTGTTGCTTTCGCCTGATATCAAGCCGATATCAAACCAACTTTATCGAATAGATACCAATGAGGCATTGCAGTTCGATCAATGTTCAGAGTCTTATTGCACGATCGTTCTGCGCCAAGAACAGACGGCATGGAAGCAAATACATCAGGGAGAAATTTTACTTACAAAACCTAGCGGTCTATTTCTTTCCGCAAAAATTTCGCGCTTTGCAGAAGCTTACGCCGAATTCATACGATTGCGGAAAAGATGGGGAGTAGAGGACTGAATTTAACGGCTTCTTGATTATTCAAAGCTGCCCAACTACCATCGCCGATCCGAAACACTCCCCGCCTGAATGACTATACGTGGAAGCTTTCGCCGCAGCCGCAGCGGCCTTTTTCGTTGGGATTGCGGAACACGAAGCCGGCTTGCAGCTTGTCTTCCACCCAGTCGATCTCGGTGCCGAACAGGAACATCTGCGCCTTCGGGTCGATCAGCACAGTGACGCCCTTATCCTCGATCACCTCGTCGAACTTGCCCTTCTCTTCGGCATAGCTGACATCGTAGGCCATGCCCGAACAGCCGCGCGACTTGATACCTATGCGCAAGCCCACCACGGGCTTGTCGCTTTTGGCCATCAGGGCGCGCACGCGGTCGGCGGCTGCGTCGGTGAGGGTGACAGGTTTGGGTAATACGCGTGCCATGGTTTCAGCCTCGTATTCTCACATGATGCCCAGTTCGAGCCGGGCCGCCTCGGACATATGCTCCTGCGTCCATGGCGGATCCCACACCACTTCCACAACCACTTCGCCGATGCCGTCGATGGACCGCACCTTCTGCTCCACTTCCGCCGGCATGGATTGCGCCGCCGGGCAATTGGGCGAGGTGAGCGTCATCTCCACCAGCACATCCATGCCGGCGGTGACATCCACGTTATAAATCAGCCCCAGCTCAAAGATGTTGACCGGGATTTCCGGGTCGAACACCGTGCGAATCTGGTCGACCACCTTCTCCCGCATCTCGTCGGGGCTGACACTTGTCGTCGCCTGCTGCTGCGCGTCCATCAGCCGAAAATCTCCATCACCCGCCGCAACCCGTCGCAAAGCGCATCCACCTCTGCCCGGGTGTTGTACATGCCGAAACTGGCCCGCACCGTGGCGGGCACGTTATACCGCTCCATCACCGGATGGGCGCAATGCTGGCCAACCCGCACGGCGATGCCTTCGCGGTCCAATATGGTGCCGATATCGTGCGGGTGAATACCCCCCAGCACAAAAGAGATCACCCCGGCCTTGCCCGGCGCGGTGCCGACGATACGCAAGCTGTTGATCGCACTCAGCCGCCTTGTGGCGTATTCGGTCAGGTCATGCTCGTGCGCCGCGATGGCATCCAGGCCCACCGATTGCACATAGTCAATCGCGGCGGCCAGACCGACGGCCTCCACGAAAGCCGGTGTGCCGGCCTCGAATTTATGCGGCAGGTCGGCCCATTCGCTTTTCTCGAAAGTGACCGACAGGATCATGTCGCCGCCGCCCTGCCAGGGCGGCATGGCCTCCAGCAAGGCCGCCTTGCCATACAGCACGCCGATGCCGGTGGGGCCATACAGCTTATGCCCGGTGAAGACATAGAAATCCGCATCCAGCGCCTGCATGTCCACCGGCATATGCTGCACGGCCTGGCTGCCATCGATCAGCACCTTGGCGCCGCGCGCATGGGCCAGCTTGATCGCCTCGGCCACCGGCAGCACCGTGCCCAGCGTGTTGGACACATGCGCCATGCCGACCAGCTTCACCCGGTCGGTGAGCAGCTTGTCGAATTCGTCCCAGATCAACTGGCCGTCATCGTCGATCGGCGCCACTTTCAGCACGATGCCGTGGCGGTCGCGCAGCAATTGCCAGGGCACGATATTGGCGTGATGCTCCAGATGGGTGATCAGCACCTCGTCGCCCGGCTTGAGCATGCCCCAGCCGTAGGAATTGGCCACCAGGTTGATCGCCTCGGTGGAATTGCGGGTGAAGATCACCTCGCGGGTTTCGGCCGCGTTGATGAAACGCCGCACGGTTTCGCGCGCCGCCTCGAAGGCATCGGTGGCATCCTGGCTCAGGCGATAGATGCCGCGATGCACATTGGCGTAATGCTTTTCATACGCCTTGGTCATCGCCTCCAGCACCTGGCGCGGCTTCTGCGCGCTGGCGCCGCTATCCAGAAACACCAGCGGCTTGCCGTAAACCGTCTCGTTCAGGATCGGGAAGTCGGCGCGGATACGGGCGATATCGAAAGCGGCATTCATGCGGCAGACCCCAGGCCATGCGCAACGGCATCGGCAAACGGCGCCCGCAGCGCGTCGTCTTCCAATGCCTGGGTGATTTCCTCGGCAAAGCCTTGCAGCAGCAGGCGGCGCGCGGTTTCGGCGGGAATGCCGCGCGCCTGCATGTAAAACAGCATGCCCGCATCCAGGTCGCCCACCGTGGCGCCATGGCTGCAGCTTACATCATCGGCCAGAATCTCAAGCTCTGGCTTGGTATCCACCTGGGCTTCATCGGAGAGCAGCAGGGTGCGGCAAAGCTGTTGGGCATCGGTGCGCTGGGCGCCGGGCGCCACGCGTATGCGGCCCTGGAAAACCGCATGGCCGGCCTCGTCCACCGCATTCTTGAAAAGCTGCGCCGAACGGCAATGGGCAGCGGCATGTTCCAGCCGCAGCGAATGATCGAGATGGCCATCGCCGCGCGGCAAGGCCAGGCCGGAAATATCGGCTTCCGCCGCCTCGCCCGCCAGGCAGACCTGCATTTCATGGCGCGCCAAGCCGGCGCCGGCAAGCAGCGAGGCATGGCGATAGCGCGCGCCTTGGGCCAGGTGCACATCCAGCAAGGCGGTGTGATAGGCATCCTTGCCGCCGGTTTGCAGCCGGGCATGTTCCAGCACCGCATTCTGCGCCAGCCGCAGCCGCAGCACGCCGTTATACCAGCCCGCTCCCTGATGGCTTTCCAGCAAGCTGGCCTGGGCGCCCTGCCCGAGCCGCATGAACAGCGTGATATTCTCAAGCTGGCCGGCTACGCCGCGATGCGCCAGCGTGATCGGCTGGCTCAGCTGTGCGCCCGGCGCGATATCCAGCAGCCAGGCGTTGCGCAGCAAACCGGCATTCAGCGCCGCCATAGCCGCCGATGCCGTGGTTTCCGGCATCAGCAGATCCAGCAGGCCGGGTTCGCCGGCAACGGCCTCGGCCAATGGCTTCAGGCTCGCATCTGGGGGCAACGTGCCGAACGGTGTGGCATCATTGGCGGCCAGCCGCCAATCGTTACGATCGAGATCGCCAAGGCCGGTGAATTTCCAATCCTCCAGCCGCTTATGCGGCAGGCCATGGCGCCGAAAGGCCGCAAGCCCGGCCTGGCGCAGCGGCGTAGCTGCATCCTGCGGCAGGCCGCCGGCGAGCGCGCCCAGCTTTTCGGCAAAGCCGCTCATGCCGCCTCGCCCAGAATATCGCCATAGCCCTTGGCTTCCAGCTCAAGCGCCAGTTCCTTGCCGCCGGATTTCACGATGCGGCCTTTGGCCAGCACATGCACGAAATCCGGCACGATGTAATCCAGCAAACGCTGGTAATGCGTGATCACCAGCGCCGAACGCTCGGGCCCGCGCAGGGCGTTCACGCCTTCGGCCACGATCTTCAGTGCATCGATATCCAGGCCGCTGTCGGTTTCATCCAGGATCATCATGCGGGGTTCCAGCATCAGCATCTGGAACACCTCGTTGCGCTTCTTCTCGCCGCCCGAAAAGCCGACATTCACTGGGCGTTGCAGGAATTTCTCATCCATCTGCAACTGCTTCATGCGCGCCTTGGCGGTTTTCAGAAAGCTCATCGCATCCAGTTCGGGCTGACCGCGATGCCGGCGCACGGCATTCACCGCCGAACGCAGAAACACCGCATTGGCCACGCCGGGAATCTCAACCGGATACTGGAAGGCCAGGAACAGGCCTTCGCGCGCGCGATCCTCCGCCGGCAGGCCGAGCAGGCTCTGGCCATCCAGCAGGATATCGCCATCCGTCACCTCATAGCCGTCGCGGCCGGAGAGAACATAAGACAGCGTGGACTTGCCCGAGCCATTCGGCCCCATGATGGCATGCACCTCGCCGGGCCGGATGGTGAGATCGATGCCGTTAAGGATGGCCTTGCCATCCACCGTGGCATGCAGATTGCGGATTTCCAGAATGGTACTCATTTAGCCCACCGATCCTTCAAGGCTGACGCCCAACAATTTCTGCGCCTCGACGGCGAATTCCATCGGCAGCTTCTGCAGCACTTCCTTGCAGAAACCGTTCACGATGGTGGACACCGCATCTTCCTGCGACAGGCCGCGCTGGCGGCAATAAAAAAGCTGGTCGTCGGAAATCCGCGAGGTGGTGGCTTCATGCTCCACCTTGGCGCTGCGGTTCTTCACCTCGATATACGGCACGGTATGGCCGCCGCAGCGTTCGCCGATCAGCAGGCTGTCGCATTGCGAATAATTGCGCGCATTGGCCGCCTTGCTGCTCATGCGCACCAGGCCGCGATAGGTATTCTGCGCCCGGCCGGCGGAAATGCCCTTGGAAACGATGGTGGATTTGGTGTTGGCGCCGAGATGGATCATCTTGGTGCCGGTATCGGCCTGCTGCGCATTGTTGACCACCGCCACCGAATAGAATTCGCCCACGCTGTGGTCGCCCTGCAAAATCACGCTGGGATATTTCCAGGTGATGGCCGAGCCGGTTTCCACCTGGGTCCAGGAAATCTTCGAGCGCGCACCGCGACAGGCGCCGCGCTTGGTGACGAAATTATAGATGCCGCCCTTGCCATCCTTGTCGCCGGGATACCAGTTCTGCACTGTGGCATAGCGGATTTCCGCATCCTCCAGCGCAACAAGTTCCACCACGGCGGCATGCAGCTGGTTCTCATCGCGCATCGGCGCGGTGCAGCCTTCGAGGTAGGAAACGTAAGCGCCCTTATCCACCACGATCAAGGTGCGCTCGAACTGGCCGGTCTTGGCCTCGTTG
>NZ_JAHBYG010000023.1 GCF_019636075.1 Ferrovibrio sp. | reverse complement strand
ATCCGGCCGGCCGGTGGTGCTCACCGGCCCCAATGGCGCCGGCAAGACCAACATATTGGAAGCGATCTCGTTCCTCTCGCCCGGCCGCGGCATGCGGCGCGCCAGGCTTTCAGAGCCTTGTTGCGAGGGCGGCGAGGGCATACCCAAGGCCCAAAGTTGGGTTGTGCATGCCGAAGTACAGACCCTGCATGGCCCGATTGCCATCGGCACCGGCTTGGCCGAAACCGCCGACGGCGAAGAGGGCGGCGAACGCCGCGCCCTGCGCATCAATGGCGAGCCTGCCGCCTCGGCCAATCTGCTGGCCGAATATCTCGATCTGGTCTGGCTCACGCCGCAGATGGATCGGTTGTTCGTCGATGGCCTGTCCACCCGCCGCCGCTTCATGGATCGCCTGGTCTATGGCCTTGAAAGCGGGCATGCGCGGCAGGTGACGGCCTATGAAAAGGCGATGCGCGAACGCAATCGCCTGCTGAAGAATGGCTATGGCGCCGATCCGGCCTGGCTGGGCGCGCTGGAGGCCCGCATGGCCGAACACGGCCTGGCGATTGCCGCTGCCCGCCGCGCCGCGCTGGTGCGGATCGAGGCCGGTATGGAACTTGAGAATGCCGCCAGTGTGTTTCCGCGTGCGCGGCTTGCGGCTCGCGGCCTGTTGGAAACCTGGCTGGAGGATATGCCGGCCCTGGCGGCGGAAGAAAAATTCCGCGACCTGCTGGCCGAGCGCCGGGGTATCGATCGCGAGGCGGGGGCTGCCACCGAAGGCCCGCATCGTTCGGACCTGTCGGTCTGGCATCGGGATCGGGATCGTGCCGCCGAGGGCTGTTCCACCGGCGAGCAGAAGGCGCTGTTGATCGCCATCACGCTCGCCAATGCGCGGCTGATCCGCGAACGCAAGGGTGCTGCGCCGTTGCTGCTGCTGGATGAGGTATCCGCGCATCTCGATGCTACGCGCCGCGCCGCGCTCTACGCCGAAATCCTCGATCTCGGGGGGCAGGCCTGGCTTACCGGCACCGACCCCGAATTGTTTCATGGCCTGGGTGCCCGGGCCGAATTCTTTTCCGTTGCCGATGGCGCCGTTTCGCCGCGCCCGGCACTTGTGTGAGGTTGAACGAAGACCATGAGTGAAGACAGCAAAGCCAATGCCGCCGCCAATGCAGCCGCCAATGGCGAAGGCTACGATTCCTCCGCCATCAAGGTGTTGAAGGGGCTGGATGCGGTGCGCAAGCGCCCGGGCATGTATATCGGCGATACCGACGATGGCTCGGGCCTGCATCACATGGTCTACGAGGTGGTGGATAACGCCATCGACGAAGCGCTGGCCGGCTATTGCGATATCGTGCGCGTGGTGCTCAACCCCGATGGCTCCTGCACGGTGAGCGACAATGGGCGCGGCATCCCGGTGGATATCCATCCCGAGGAAGGCGTTTCGGCCGCCGAAGTGATCATGACGCAGCTGCATGCCGGCGGTAAATTCGACCAGAATTCCTACAAGGTTTCCGGCGGCCTGCATGGCGTTGGCGTGTCGGTGGTGAACGCGCTGTCCGAGTGGCTCGACCTGCGCGTCTGGCGCGAGGGCAAGGCGCATTACATGCGCTTCCGCCATGGCGATGCCGAGGCGCCGCTGGCCGTGGTGGGGGCGGCCGATGGCAAGCGCGGCACGGAAGTCACCTTCCTGCCATCCACGGCCACTTTTACCAAGACCGAATTCGATTTCGCCACCCTGGAGCGCCGTCTGCGTGAGCTGGCCTTCCTGAATTCCGGCGTGCGCGTTGTGTTGGAAGATCTGCGCGGCGTGGAGCCGAAAAGCGTGGAGCTGTTTTATGAGGGCGGCGTGGAAGCCTTTGTCGGCTATCTCGACCGCAACAAGACGCCGTTGCACAAGCCGCCGATGGTGATCCGTGGCGAGCGCGACGGCATCGGCATCGAGATCGCATTGCAGTGGAACGACGGCTATCACGAAGCCGTACTCTGCTTCACCAACAATATTCCGCAGC
This sequence comes from Ferrovibrio sp., assembly GCF_019636075.1. Taxonomy (GTDB): domain Bacteria; phylum Pseudomonadota; class Alphaproteobacteria; order Ferrovibrionales; family Ferrovibrionaceae; genus Ferrovibrio. Next base: position 59,625 of record NZ_JAHBYG010000023.1, on the reverse strand, counting down.
GCGATGGCGGCACCCATCTGGCAGGTTTTCGCGGCGCGCTCACCCGCTGCATCAATAAATACGCGGAGGAAAGCGGCATCCTGAAGAAGGAGAAGGTGGCGCTGTCGGGCGAGGATAGCCGCGAGGGCCTCACCTGCGTGCTCAGCGTGAAGGTGCCGGATCCGAAATTCTCCTCGCAGACCAAGGACAAGCTGGTTTCCTCCGAAGTGCGTCCGGCGGTGGAAAATCTCGTCAATGAACAGCTTGCCTCCTGGTTCGAGGAGCATCCGCAGGATGCCCGCACCATCATCGGCAAGGTGGTGGAAGCGGCTGCCGCGCGCGAAGCGGCGCGCAAGGCGCGCGAACTCACCCGTCGCAAGGGCGCGCTGGATATTTCCTCGCTGCCCGGCAAGCTGGCCGATTGCCAGGAGCGCGATCCGGCGAAATCCGAACTCTTCCTGGTCGAGGGCGACAGCGCCGGCGGTTCGGCCAAGCAGGGGCGCCATCGCGCCAATCAGGCCGTGTTGCCTTTGCGCGGCAAGATTTTGAATGTGGAGCGTGCGCGGTTCGACAAGATGCTGTCCTCGGCCGAAATCGGCACGCTGATCACGGCACTTGGCACCGGTATCGGCCATGAGGATTTTTCGCTGGCCAAGCTGCGTTATCACAAGATCATCATCATGACCGACGCCGACGTGGATGGCGCGCATATCCGCACCCTGCTGCTCACCTTCTTCTATCGGCAGATGCGGCCGCTGATCGAGGCCGGCCATCTCTATATCGCCCAGCCGCCGCTCTACAAGGTGAAACGCGGCCAGGCCGAGCGTTACCTCAAGGATGAGCCGGCGCTGGAGAATTATCTGATCAACGAAGGCATCGAGGCGGCCGTGTTGCATCTGCATGATGGCGGCCAGGTGGCGGGCGCCGATCTGCGCCGGCTGGTGGATAATGCCCGCCAGGCGCGCGGGCTGCTTACCTCGATCGGCAAGCGTTACAATGCCGGCGTGGTGGAGCAAGCGGCGATCCTTGGCCTGCTGCGACCGGATATGCTGGATCATGCCGATAGTTCGGTGCCGGCCGCCGCAGCGCTGGCGCAGCGGTTGAACGATCTGGCGCCGCCGCTCGAGCGCGGCTGGGAATGCGTGGCGCCGGGCGATGGTTCGCTGGTGGCCAAGCGCAGCCTGCGCGGCTATTCCGCCAGCTATGTGCTGGATGCGCAGCTTTTCCGCTCTGCCGAGGCACGCAAGCTGAATGAATTGTCGGAAGAACTCCGGTTGGTCTATCTCGCGCCCGGCAAGCTGAAGCGCAAGGACGAAGCGCAGGATGTACGCGGCCCGGTCGATCTGCTGGACGCCGTGATGGCCATCGGCCGGCGTGGCCTTACGCTGCAACGCTACAAGGGCCTGGGCGAGATGAATCCCGATCAGCTTTGGGAAACCACGCTCGATCCCGAGCAACGCAGCTTGCTGCAGGTGAAGGTGGATCACGCCGAAGACGCGGATAACATCTTCGAAACCCTGATGGGCGATGTGGTGGAGCCGCGCCGCGATTTCATCCAATCCAATGCGCTGACAGTGGCCAATCTGGATATTTGAGGGCTGCTTGATTCATATCAAACCTCCGGGATTTGCCTGATATGAAAGGTTGAATGCCGGAGGTTGAGCCATTAGCTTTGCCGTGATGAACGAGCAAGGCATGGAGAGCCGGCCCGCTGGTGGCGGCGCGGAAACGAAAACCTGGCATGCGGAAACCCTTGAGGCGCTTTATGCGGGGCTCGAAACCTCGCCGCATGGCCTGAGCGCAAAGGAAGCGGCCAGGCGCTTGTCTGCTTATGGCCCCAACAGCCTGCCCGAGGCGCCACGCGCGCATCCTGTCATGCGCTTTCTGGCGCAGTTTAATAACACGCTGATCTATTTCCTGCTTTGCGCCGCCGTGGGCGCGATGTTCCTGGGGCATCGCATCGATGCGGCAGTGATCGTGGCCGTGGTGCTGGTCAATGCCATCGTAGGCTTCGTGCAGGAAGGCAAGGCCGAGCAGGCGTTGGCCGCTATTCGGGCGTTGATTTCACCCCAGGCCAATCTGTGGCGCGACGGCAAGCGTGTCGCGCTGCCGGTGGCCGATCTGGTGCCCGGCGATCTGGTCATCGTCGAAGCCGGCGACCGTGTGCCTGCCGATCTGCGGCTGATCCGCGCGCGCGGTCTGCTGATCGACGAGGCGATGTTGACCGGTGAATCCGTGGTGGCGGAAAAACATGAAGCGGCGGTGGCCGCCGATGCACCATTGGGCGACCGCACCTGCCTGGCGTTTTCCGGCACATTGGTGGCCGCCGGCCAGGGCACCGGCATCGTGGTGGCCACGGGTGCACATACCGAGATCGGCCGTATCAGCAGGTTGATCGAAAGCGTGGATCTGCTTGGCACGCCCTTGCTGCGGCAGATCGACAGTTTCGGTAAACGCTTCACCTGGATCGCCATCGGTGCGGCGGTTTTGCTTTATCTGTTCGCCACGCTGTTGCGCAGCTACGATCCGGTGGATGCCTTGATCGCCGTTGTGGCAATGGCGGTGGGCGTGGTGCCGGAAGGCTTGCCGGCGGTCATCACCATCACGCTGGCCATCGGCGTGCAGCGCATGGCCCGGCGCAACGCGGTGATCCGTCGTCTGCCGGCCGTGGAAACCCTGGGCGCCACATCGGTGATCTGTTCGGATAAGACCGGCACGCTCACCCGCAACGAAATGACCGCACGCCGCCTGGTCGCCGCAGGCCATGGCGTGGAGGTGAGCGGCTCGGGTTACGAACCCAAAGGCGAGCTTACTGCCGACGACGATGATGATGTGGCGGCGCTGGAAGCAGTGGCGCCGCTGATCCGCTGCGGCCTGCTTTGCAACGATGCTCATCTACGCCAGACAGAGAGCGGACATTGGATCGTGGATGGCGATCCGATGGAGGGCGCGTTGGTGGCCCTGGCCATGAAAGCCGGCCTGGCGCCGCAGCATCTGCGCGCCGAGTGGCCGCGCGACGATGAAATTCCCTTCGATGCACAATACCGCTTCATGGCCACGCGGCATTGCTCGCCCGATAAACACCAGGCGATTTTCGTGAAGGGTGCGCCGGAACGGTTGCTGGCCATGTCTGCGCAGCAGATGGGCGCCGGCGAGCGGCCAGAGCCGCTGGATGCCGCCTATTGGGACGCACAGATTGCCCGGGCTGCTTCCGAGGGCCAGCGCGTGCTGGGCTTTGCCATGAAGCCGCAGCCCGCCACGGCTGTGCCATTATCGTCCGACGATATCGATGCCGGCGTGATCTTTCTCGGCATCATCGGCTTCATCGATCCGCCGCGTGATGAGGTGATCCATGCCATCGCCGAATGCCGCTCGGCCGGCATCGGCGTGAAAATGATCACCGGAGACCACGCCGCCACGGCGGCAGCCATCGCGCGTCAGCTCGGCCTGAACAGCACAGCGGTGGTAAGCGGCGCCGAGCTGGATGCCAAATCCGATGCCGAACTGGTGCAGATTGCGCTTGGCGCCGATGTGTTCGCCCGCACCAACCCGGAACACAAGCTGCGCATCGTGCGCGCCCTGCAATCCACCGGCGCTATCGTTGCGATGACCGGCGATGGCGTGAACGATGCGCCGGCCTTGAAGCAGGCCGATGTAGGCGTGGCCATGGGCCGCAAGGGCACCGAGGCGGCCAAGGAAGCCTCCGAGATGGTGCTGCTGGATGAAAACTTCGTTTCCATCGTTTCAGCCGTGCATGAAGGCCGCACGGTTTACGACAATATCCGCAAGGTAATCGCCTGGACCATCCCCACCAATGGCGGCGAGGTTTTCACAGTGATTGCCGCGATCCTGTTCGGCTTCGCCATGCCGATGACGGCGGCGCAGATCCTGTGGATCAATCTGATCACCACTATCACGCTCGGCCTTGTATTGGCCTTCGAGCCGCCGGAGCCCGGCGTCATGCAGCGCGCGCCGCGCCCGCCGCAGGCGCCGCTGCTGTCGCGTTTCATGGTCTGGCGGATATTCCTGGTCTCTTTCCTGTTTGCCATCAGTGCGCTTGGCATCTTCTTCTATGCATTGGGCCAGGGCCGCGATCTGGATACCGCCCGCACCATGGTGGTGAACACCATCGTGGTGCTGGAAATCTTCTATCTGTTCAATGTGCGCTATCTGCGCATGACATCCTTCACCTGGCGCGGCGCGCTTGGCACGCCGGCGGTGCTACTGGCCCTGGTCGGCGTGGTGCTGGCGCAATTCGCTTTCACCTATCTGCCGATCATGCATGAATGGTTCGGCGCCAAGCCTGTTATGCTTTGGGATGGCTTGATGATCGTGGCTGCCGGCCTGGCGCTGATGCTGGTATTGGAAGTGGAAAAGGCAATCGTGCGCCGGTTCGAGCTGTTCGATCTACAGCAAGGTTGAGGCAAGGGAGACGCAGCATGAACGATCCGGCATGGCTGAACGGAAAACCCAGCAGTATTCTTCTGGCTACCGATCTGAGCGCCCGCTGCGACCGTGCGTTGGATCGTGCTGCCGCGCTGGCCGGCGAGTGGCAGGCGCGGTTGGTGGCGGTGCATGCCATCGAGGCGGCGCCGGACATGCTGGATGGCGAAGATACCGCCGTTGCGCATGATCTGGTGGACGCGCAGATCCGCCGTGATTTGCAACATCAGTTGCCCGATATCGGCGTTGTTGTGCAGGTGGGGCGGCCGGAAAAGATCGTGCTGCAAACCGCGCGGACAGAGCAGAGCGGCCTGATCGTTACCGGCATCGCGCGGGATGAATTGCTTGGTCGTTTCGGCCTGGGCAACAGCGTAGACAGCCTGCTGCGCGGCGCACGCACGCCTGTACTGATCGTCAAGCAGCGGCCCACCGGGCCTTATGGCGATATCCTGGTTGCCAGCGATTTTTCCGAATCCTCGGCCCATGCCTTGCGCCTGGCGTTGGCCTGGTTTCCGGATCGGCGGCTTACGCTGTTCCATGCTTTCGAGCCGCCGCCGCGCGGCCTGGCCGATACCACAGCCGCGGATATCGCCGCCCAGCGCGCCGTCTTGCAGGCCGAGGCTGCCGCCTTCCTGGATCGCAGCGGTTTGAGCGACGCACAGCAGCGCGGCCTCAATCTGTTGATCGAACCGGGCCAGCCGGCCGAATTGATTGCCAGCCATGTGCTTGATCGCGGTGTGGAGCTGGTGATCCTGGGCAGCCATGGCCGCAGCGCCGTGCTGGATATCCTGCTCGGCAGTACGGCCAAGGATATCCTGTCTGACCTGGCCTGCGATGCCCTGCTGGTGCGCGAGCCACGCGCGGCGGTGGCGGCGGATTGATGGCCGCGCTTTAGCGCTGGTAACGCTCCAGCACGGCTTTCAGCAGTAAGGTGATCACGGCAATAACGGTGAGCAGGCTGGCAGCGGCAAAGGCGCCCACGGCATTGTAATCGTGATAGAGCAACTCCACTTGCAGCGGCAGCGTGTTGGTCTCGCCGCGTATGTTGCCTGATACCACCGAAACCGCGCCGAATTCGCCGATCGCCCGCGCCGTGCAGAGCACTGCGCCATACAGCAACGCCCAGCGGATCGCGGGCAGGGTTACGCGGCGGAAAATCTGCCAGCCGCTGGCGCCCAGGGTGGCGGCAGCTTCCTCGGGATCGTTGCCTTGCACCTGCATCAGCGGAATCAATTCGCGCGCCACGAACGGGCTGGTGACGAACAGGGTGACCAGCACGATGGCAGGCCAGCTGAACATCAGACGAATGCCATAGCTTTCCAGCCAGCCGCCAAACAGGCCCTGGCTGCCGTATAGCAGCAGGTAGATCACGCCGGCCACGATCGGCGAAATCGAGAAGGGGAGTTCCAGCAGGGTGAGCAGCAGTTTCTTGCCGCTGAACTGGAATTTGGCAATGGCCCAGGCGGCGGCGATGCCGAACACGATATTGATCGGCACCACCACCACCGTGGTGGCCAGGGTGAGCAGCACGGCATGGATGGTGTCTGGGTCTTGCACGCTGGCCAGATAGAAGGCCAGGCCCTTGGAGAAGGCCTGCTCGAAGATCACGAAAATCGGCGTTGCGATGAAGCCCAGTGTCAGCAGCAGGCCGAGGCCGATCAGCAGTTTGGGCATTGCGCCGGCGGCCGGGATACGATGCGCCATGGCCTTATGCCCTGCCGTTATAGCGCAGATGCCAGGCCTGCAGCAGATTGGTCAGCAGCAGGGTGACAAAGGCGGCGGCCAGAACCACCACGGCCAGCGACGCAGAGGCCGGATAATCGAATTCCTCCAGACGGATGAAGATCAGCAGGGCGGTGATTTCGGTTTTCATCGGCAGATTGCCGGCGATGAAGATGATAGCGCCGAACTCACCCAAGCAGCGGGCAAAGCCCAATGCATTGCCGGTGAGATAGGCGGGCAGGATGGCGGGAAAGACCACCTTGCGAAACACCGTGAAAGGATAGGCGCCGAGCGTGCGTGCGGATTCCTCCACATCGGGTTGGATATCCTCAAGCACCGGCTGCACGGTGCGGATCACGAAAGGCGCGCTGGTGAAGGCCATGGCAATCGCCACGCCGATTATGGTGTAAACCACTTTGATGCCGGCAGGTTCCAGCACGGCGCCGAACCAGCCATTCTTGGCATAGAGCGCAGTGAGCGCGATGCCGGCCACGGCGGTGGGCAGCGCGAAGGGAATGTCGATCAATGCATCCACGATGCGGCGACCGGGAAAATCGTAGCGCACCAGGATCCAGGCCATCAGCAGGCCATAGAGCGCATTGAATGCGGTGGCGAGGGCTGCGGCGCCCAGGGTGATCTGAAAGGAAGCAAGCGCGCGCGGAGAGGTGACGATCTGCCAGAACCGCTCCGGCCCCACTTCCGCCGATTTCAGCAGCAGGGCGGCCAGCGGCAGCAGGATCAGCACGGCAAGATATAGCAGGGTCGCGCCCATGGTGAGCCCGAAGCCCGGAAGCACATGACGGGCCACGATGGACCCGTCATGCTTAACACTGTGAGACATGATGTTTTTCTAGATTACCGTTTTACAAAAACTTGATCGAGGATGCCGCCCTCGGCGAAATGGTCCTTGTTGGCCTTTTCCCAGCCGCCGAAAACCTGCTCCACCGTGATCAGCCGCAAGTCCGGGAATTGCGCCTTGTATTTTTCCTTCACCTTCGGATGGTGCACGCGGTTGAAATGCTTGGCCAGAATCTCCTGGCCGGCTTCGCTGTAGAGGTAATCGAGATACCCCTTGGCCACAGCCTGGGTGCCTTTGCGCTCGGCAACCTTGTCCACCACGCTGACCGGGAATTCCGCCAACAGGCTTACCGACGGCGTCACCAGTTCAAAGCCCTTGTCGCCGTATTCGCGCTTGATGCCGTTGGTTTCGGCCTCGAAGGTGATCAGCACATCGCCGATCTCGCGCTCCACGAAGGTGGTGGTGGAACCACGGCCCCCGGTGTCGAACACCGGCACATTGCCCAGCAAAGTCTTCACGAAGGCCTTGGCCTTTTCCTGGTCGCCTTTGTTCTGCTCCAGGGCAAAGCCATAGGCGGCCAGATAGGTGTAGCGCGCGTTGCCCGAGGTTTTCGGATTGGGGAATATCGATTGCACGTCGGCGCGCACCAGATCAGACCAGTCTTTCACCTTCTTCGGGTTGCCCTTACGGACCAGGAAGGCCGGCAGCGAATAATAGGGCGAGGCATTATTGGGCAGGCGCTTCTGCCAATCGGCTGCCACCAGATTGCCGCGATCATGCAGAATCTGCACATCCAGCACCTGATTGAAGGTCACCACATCGGCTTGCAGGCCTTCAAGAATGGCGCGGGCTTGGCGCGAAGTGCCGGCATGGCTCTGCTTAACATCCACGGTCTGGCCGGTCTTGGCCTTCCAGTCCGCGATGAAGGCGGGGTTGATCTGGGCAAACAGCTCGCGTGCGATGTCGTAAGAGACATTCAGCAGCTCCACCGGTTTATCCTGGGCGGCGGCCGGGCCCGCAAACAGGCCGAGGGCAAGCGTATAGGCGAGGAAGCGTTTCATGGCACTGTTATTCCTTGAGGGTGTTGTTAAAGGCTGCTGTGCAGAGCCGGGGCCTGCAGTTGTTGATCTTGCTGGTTGGCGGCATGCAAGGCGGGATGGAACACCCGGCCATGCTGGATATGCACGCGCACGGCATCGCCGCGGCGCAAGCTGCGGGCCAGCGGCGCCTCGCGCGGGATAATCACTTCCAGCGGTTTGGCATAGGAAGGCAGATCCACATCGAAGCGCAGCACCGGGCCGTTGGATGCAATGGCACGGATGCGGGCCGGCGCATCGCTGGCGGCTTCCAGCAGAATTTCATGCGGACGCACGAAAAGCTGGATGGCGCCGTCGCCGGCTGCCAGGCGTTGCAGCCCGTCGGTTTCCGCGCCGCTCACACTGATATGGCCATCGGCGATTTCGGCGGTGATTTCATTCACATTGCCCAGGAAGCGCGCCACGAAAGGGCTGGCTGGGGCGTCGTAGATTTCGTCGGGCGTGCCGATCTGTTCGATGCGGCCCTGGCCCATCACCACCACGCGGTCGGCCAGTTCAAAGGCTTCTTCCTGGTCATGGGTGACGAAGATGGTGGTCATGCCCAATTGCTCATGCAACTCGCGCAGCCAGCGACGCAGATCCTTGCGAATGCGGGCATCCAGCGCGCCGAAGGGTTCGTCCAGCAGCAGCAGCTTGGGCTTGATCGCCAACGCACGCGCCAGGGCCACACGTTGCCGCTGGCCGCCGGAAAGCTGCGAGGGGAAGCGGTCGCCGAGGTTGCCGATCTGCACCAGGTTGAGCAGTTCATCCACCTGGGCGCGGATTTCATCGGCGGCAGGGCGCTGGCCGCGCGGACGCACATTCAGGCCGAAAGCCACATTGTCGCGCACCCGCATATGCTGGAACAGCGCGTAATGCTGAAACACGAAACCGACATGGCGCTTCTGGGTTTCCAGCGCCAGCCAGTCGGTGCCATCCACCTGCACATCGCCCTGATCGGGCCAATCCAGGCCGGCCAGGATGCGCAGCAGGGTGGTTTTGCCCGAGCCCGAAGCACCCAGCAGGGCCACCAATTCGCCATCGGCGATATCGAGGTCGATGCCGCGCAATACGGGCGTGGTGCCGAAGCTCTTGGTGATGCCGCGAATGGCGATGCTCATGGCGTGCTCTCCCTATTGGGAATGAACGGTTGCGCTGACTGTCTGATTTTTATTTCACGGTGATAATATGGTTTCAATTTTATTTTACAATCAGAATGAACAAATATTTTTAAAATCATCATATTTATATGTGAAATAAGGTCATTTACACCTATTTGTTCCTATTTGTTTCACGTGAAACACGTCTGGAACCAGCCGATGACCGGCAAAAGGCGGCAAAGCTGTAGCGTTGGATTCATGAGTAAAACAGCCGGCAAGGGGCGGCGACCCCAGGGTCAGGCCGCCCCCGGCTGTCAGTTAATTGCTCGGCTGTGGCAGCAGGCCCAATTCCACCAGCACCTCGTTGGCGGCCTTGAAGGCGTCCAGGCCGGCGGGGATGCCGCTATAGATCGTGGCCTGCAGCAGGATTTCCTTGATCTCGTCCACGCTCACCCCGTTATTGATGGCGCCGCGCACGTGCAGTTTCACCTCAGGAATCTTCCCCAGGGCGGTGAGCATGGCGAGGTTGAGCATGCTGCGGGTCTTGCGTTCCAGGCCGGGCCGGTCCCACACATAGCCCCAGCACCATTCGCTGGTCACGCGCTGGAAGGCCATGGTGAAATCGTTGGCCTTGGCCAGCGACTGGTCCACATATTCCTTGCCCAGCACCTCGCGGCGGACCTTAAGGCCGCGCTCGAACAAGCTGTTGATCTGATCTTCGGCCATGTTGCCTCCTCCCGGTTGGAAAGCGGCAAGCATGGCATGAAGGGTCAGAAGCCGTATAGCGCGGCCGGATTGTGGCTGAGGATTTTTTCGATTGCCGCAGCATCCGGCGCCCAATCCAAAAGCAGGTCCAGCAAGGCCGCCTCGTCGGGATAGCCGAAGCGATGCGCTTGGGCATGAGGAAAGTTGCTGGCCCACAGCATGCGCTCGGGCGCGTGATGCGCCAGGATTTTCGCCAGTTGGCCGATATCGGCATAATCCGGTGCGCCGGATTGCGAGGTTTCGTAGATCGCCGCCAGCTTCACCCAGATGCGCCCGCTATCCACCAGCCGCAGCAGGCAGCGGAAGCTTTCATGTTCCGGCGGCACCGGCTGTTGGAATTTGCCGATATGATCGATCACCACCTTGCAGGGCAGGTTGCGCAGAATGGATTCATACTGCGGCAATTCGCGGCCATCCAGTTGCACGATCACATGCCAACCCATCGGCGCGATGCGATGCGCCGTGGCTTCCAGCTTGTCCATGCCCAGCGTGCCGCCCAGCAGCGCCATGATGCGCACGCCGCGCACGCCCTTGGCATGCAATGCCTGCAAATCCGCATCCGAGATATCCGGCGGCACCACAACGATGGCACGCGCGCAGTCGCCCAGTTCGGCCACCGCATTCAAGGTTACGGTATTGTCGAAGCCATAGGCATTGGGCTGCACCACCACAACGCGCTGGATGCCCAGCCAATCCATCACCTGCCGATAATCGGCCACGGTGGCGGCCGGCGGCTGCGGCGTGCCGGGTACGGCGGTCCAGCCCTCGGCATAGAAATGGATATGCGTGTCGCACATGCCGGCGGGGGCCTGCAGCTTGGGCTTCGGCCCGGTCAGGATGCGGGTATACATGCTGTGCCTCGCTATGAAACGCGGAAACGCGACAGGGTTTCGGGATCGGGGCGGAAGCCGAGGCCCGGTGCATCGGGAATGCGGATGCTGCCATTTTGCGGCAGCGGCATGTCCAGCCCGATCCAGCGCTCCGGCTTCACATAGAGGAATTCGAATTGCGCCACTGCCTCGCAATGGGCGGCCAGTTGCAGCGTGGCCCAATAGCCGGGGCCGAAATAGGGCGAATGCGGCATCACGCTGCGGCCCAGGCTTGCCGCATGCCGCACGGTCTTTATGAACTCGCAGATGCCGCCCAGCTTCACCACGCTGGGCTGTGGGAAGGCGAGGTTAGCCGACAGGCGTTCGAATTCCTTTGCCGTACAGGCGTTTTCGCCGGCTGCCAGCGCAACGCCATGGCGCTCGGCCAGCGCTGCATGGGTTTCATAATCTTCCGGCGGAAAGATCGGCTCTTCCACCCAATATAAATCCAGCGCCTTCATGCGCGGCAGCATCGCTTCGGCCTCTTCGCGGCTCCAAGCGCAATTCACATCGGTGATCAGTTTGATATCGGGGCCCAGTGCCGTCCGCGCTGCCGCGATGGGTTCGTAGGTGATTTCATGCAGCTTCACGCATTGATAGCCTTCCGCCGCCGCCTGCGCGGCCATGGCAGCAACCGGCCCCGGTGCGCCATAGCGCACCAGGCTGGCATAGGCGGGGATGCTCTCGCGCCAACGACCGTTTTGCCCGTGCCCCCCGAGCAATCGGCTGATGCTTTGGCCCGCGCGCTGGCCGGCCAGATCCCACAGCGCGATATCCAGACCAGACAGCGCGAATTGCGTGATGCCATAGCGGCCTTGGATATGCAGCTCCAATTGCAGCCACTGCATGAAGGCGGCGATATCGCTTATTTCACGGTTCAGTACGCGCGGCCGCACCATATCGCGCAGCACGGCTTCGGTGGCGGCGGGGCAGGCGAAGGCGAAAGCTTCGCCCCAGCCTTCATGGCCGGCATCGTCGGTCAGGCGCAGCAGAACATGATCGAACTGCGTCCAGCCGCGCGGCTTGTGGCGCGGCCCGGTATAGAGGTCGTCGAAAGGCAGATCGAGGCGCAGACTCTCGAATGCCGTAATCCGCATGGTCAGCGCGCCCTTTTATCGGCGTCGTATTCCTGGCTGCAGAACGGTCCGCCCTGATACAGATCGCCCAACGGATCGGGCGGCAATTTTGCCTGGCCGGCCATCGCAGCGGCCAGATGATCGGCCGAGCGGGCTTGCGGCTTGTAACCAAGCTCCAGCGCGCGGCGGTTATCCCACCAGGCCGAAGCATTGTCAGACATGCCATAGACCACTTCATAAACCAGGCCGGGCCGTTCCAGCCCGATGCGGATCAGCGATACCAGATCGTTCGGCTCGAGCCAGATCGACATGCGGCGCTGATCCAGCGGCTCCTCGCCCACATTGCCGATGCGGATGCTGAGCACGCCCAGGCCATGCTTATGGGCATAGAGCGCCCCCAGGCCCTCGCCGAACAGCTTGCTCACGCCATAGCGCGTATCGGGCAATGGCACGGTTTCGTTGCCGATCTTGGCATCGCGGCGATGAAAGCCGACCACATGATTGGAGGAGGCGAACACCACGCGCTTCACGCCCTGCCTGCGCGCGGCCTCGAACAGATTGTAGCAGCCGATGATATTGGCCTGCAGGATGGTATCCCACGGCCCTTCGATGGAATAGCCGCCCAGATGCACGATGCCATCGATGCCCTTGCCATCCGGGCCCGCGCAGGCCCGCGAAACCGCATCGGCATCGGCGAGATCGGCGGCGATGAATGTTTCATCGGGCCGCAGGTCCGCCGGCGGTTTCAAGTCGCTCAGGATCAGTTCGGGATAGAGTGGCTTCAGCAGCTTGCGCAGACGGGTGCCGACACCGCCCGAGGCGCCGGTGAGCAATACACGTCGCATCTTCGTCACTCCCTATTGCGGCCCTAGTTTGTCGATCAGGGCCTGCAGCATTTTATGTTCTTCGGGGCTGCAATCCACCAGCGGCGTGCGCACCGGCCCGGCATCATACCCCACCAGACGTGCGCCGGCCTTGATGATGCTGACCGCATAGCCCGGCCGCCGGTTGCGGATCGCGGCATAGGGCATAAAGAAATCATCCAGGATGCGGGTGGCGGTGGCTTCGTCGTTGTCGCGGATGGCGGCATAGAATTGCATGGCGGTTTTGGGAATGAAATTGAACACCGCCGAGGAATAGACCGGCACGCCCATGGCCTTGTAGGGCGCGGCGAAGAATTCCGCCGTGGGCAGGCCGCCCAGATAGGCGAAGCGGTCGCCCATGCGGCGGCGCACCGCCACCATCAATTCCAGATCGCCGATGCCATCCTTGAAGCCGATCAGGTTGGGGCAGAGTGCGGCCAGCTTTTCCAGCGCATCGGGCCCCAGGCGGCAGATGCCGCGATTATACACGATCACGCCGATCTTCACGCTGTTGCAGATCGCGGCCACATGGCGCGATATGCCTTCCTGGTCGGCTTCCACCAGATAATGCGGCATCACCAGCAAACCGGCCGCGCCGATCTGCTCGGCCTCGCGGGCATAGGCAATGGCCTGGCGCGTGCCGTAGCCGCAACCTGCGATGATCGGCACCTTGCCCTTGCAGGTTTCCACAGCCGTGCGTACCACCGCGCCATATTCATCGGGCGCCAGCGAGAAGAATTCGCCGGTGCCGCCGGCCGAGAACAGGGCCGTGGCACCATAGGGCATCAGCCATTCCAGCCGCCGGCGATAGCCCTTGGGCTCGAACTCGCCCGCCGCATCGAAATCAGTGACCGGAAATGACAGCAGGCCATGCGAAATCGCCGCCTTCAAAGCTTGCGGATCCATACTTCCCCCCGTTTAAGAATTGCCGCGATCCATGGCGCGGCGCAGCCTTTCGCGGCTGTTGCTGAGATGCAGGCGCATGGCCGAGCGCGCGGCATCGCTATCCTGCCGCGCAATGGCCTGATAAATGTCTTCATGCTCGCGGTTCACGCGGCGCAGGTAATCGGCGCGATCATCGGCGAAGAAGCGGAAGGTCTGCACCCGGGTGCGCGGAATCATCAACTGCCCGAGATAGCTGAACAGATGGGTGAAATGGCTGTTGCCGGTGGCTTCGGCGATGGTGCGGTGGAAATCCAGATCGGGCGACACGGCGTCGTCTTCCGCGTCGATGGCGGATTCCATGGCATCCAGGGCAACACGCATCGCTTCCAGGTGTTCGGGCTGCCGGCGCTGAGCGGCGAGGGCGCAGGCCTCGGCTTCCAGGCCGATGCGCAGCTCCAGCACGTTGATCACTTCCTTCAGTACGTTCAGGCCGGTTTCGTCAATGCGGAAAGGCTGGGCGAGGGCGGCCTGCTGCACGAACGCGCCGACGCCCTGCTGGGTTTCCACCAGGCCGGATGCACGCAAGCTCGAAATCGCCTCGCGCACCACGGTGCGGCTCACGCCGAAAGCCTCGATCAGCTCCTGCTCGCTGGGCAACTTGTCGCCAGGTCGCAATTCGCCGCGGGAAATGCGGTCGGTGAGGCTTTTCACCAATTGCGAGGTCAGGGTTTCGCGTCGACGGAGGGCCGTCACTGTCTCTCTCCCGGTTATTCTGCGGTTAGGTTTAGCACAGCCCATCTTGTATGACAACTGACATATGCTTGAGCGATTTTCTGTGGATAAACTGCGGTATCAAGCCCCGCCTTATAAATTAAGTATATGAAACTAAATATATATAATAAATTTTAGAGAATATTGATCGGCTTGCAATTTTCCAGATTGACAGAAATCATCGCTGATGTTGTATGATGACACTACGACTCAACGCCTTAAACGGCGGGTCACAAATGACGGCATCGGCATAGGCTGGGCCGCACCGGGAGGAATAGACGATGAAGCTCAAGCACACCCTTGCGGCCGCGCTCGGTCTGGCCGCCGTTTTCGGATTTGCCGCCCCGCAGGCGGCGATGGCCAAGGAATTCCGTTCGGCAGACGTGCATCCGGCCGATTATCCCACCGTGGTGGCGGTGAATTACATGGCCAAGCTGATCGGCGAGCGCACCGGCGGCAAGCATAGCATCAAGGTGTTCAACCAGTCGGTGCTCGGCTCCGAGAAGGACACCATCGAGCAGACCAAGATCGGTGCGCTCGACATGGTGCGCGTCAACATCTCGCCGTTCAACAACATCGTGCCGGAAACCATCGTTCCGGCGCTGCCCTTCGTGTTCAAGTCGAAGGAGCATATGCGCCGCGTGCTGGATGGCCCGGTGGGCGACGACATCCTGAAATCGCTGGAAAGCCAGGGCTTCATCGGCCTGGCCTTTTACGACAGCGGTTCGCGCAGCTTCTACACCACCAAGAAGCCTATCAAGTCGGTGGCCGACATGAAGGGCATGAAGATCCGCGTGCAGCAATCCGACATGTGGGTGGCGATGATGCAGGCGCTGGGCGCCAATGCCACGCCGCTGCCCTATGCCGAGGTGTATACCGCGCTGAAGACCGGCGTGGTGGATGGCGCCGAGAATAACTGGCCGTCCTACGACAGCTCGCGCCATTACGAAGTGGCCAAGATGTACAGCCTGACCGAACATTCCATGGCGCCGGAATTGCTGGTCTTCTCCAAGAAGGTGTGGGACACGCTGCCGGCCGACGAGCAGGCGGTGATCCGCAAGGCGGCGAAGGATTCCGTGCCGCATATGCGCGAAGTGTGGGATGCCCGCGAAGCCGCCTCGCGCAAGACCGTGGAAGGCGGCGGTTCGCAGATCATCTCCGATCTCGACAAGAAGTCGTTCCAGGATGCGATGGTGCCGGTCTATCAGAAGTTTGCCGGCGACGCGAAGCTGCAGGCTTTGGTCAAGCGCGTTCAGGAAACCAACTAAGCGTTCCGTCCACATTTAAGCGAACCCGGGAGTATCCATGCTGCGCTGGCTGTCGCCGATCAATGCCTGGATCTCCCGGTTTTGCATGATTGTGGCCGTGGTTGGCCTGCTTACCATCGTTGCCGTGGTGGCGCTGCAGGTTTTCGGTCGCTATGTGTTGAACGACACCCCCACCTGGGCGGAAAGCCTGGCTCTTGTGCTGGTGTTGTATGTAACCATGTTCGGCGCCGCCGTAGGCGTGCGCGATGCCGGCCATATCGGCCTTGAATCCATCCTGGTGATGCTGCTGCCCGAGCGGCATCGGATCTGGGTGGAAATCCTGATCCATCTGCTGGTGCTCAGCTTCGGCGTGTTCATGGCCTGGCATGCCGGCCTCATGGCGGAATCGGTGATGGGCTACAAGATTCCCACGCTGGGCCTGCCGGAAGGCCTCAACCATGTGCCGCTCAGCATCGCTGGTGTGCTGATCGTGCTGTTTTCCATCGAACACATATTGGCCCTGCTGGCGGGCAAAGAGGTGCGTCCGTCATGGCATTGACCATCCTGGCCCTGGCATTTTTCGGCCTGCTGCTGCTCGGCGTGCCGGTGGCTTTCGCCATCGGCCTGTCCGCTATCGCCACCATCCTCTACGAGGGCTTGCCGCTGGCGGTGGTGTTCCAGCGCATGACGGCGGGGATGAATATCTTTTCCTTTCTCGCCATCCCGTTTTTCATCTTTGCCGGCGAATTGATGCTGTATGGCGGCGTAGCCGACCGCATCGTGCAATTCGCCAAGAATCTCGTCGGCCATGTGCGCGGCGGCTTGGGTATGTCCAACGTCGTGGCCTGCACGCTGTTTGGCGGCGTGTCGGGTTCGCCGGTGGCCGATGTGTCGGCCATGGGCGCGGTGATGATCCCGATGATGAAGAAAGAGGGCTATGGCGCGGATTACGCGGTGAACGTAACCACCCATGCCTCGCTGGTCGGCGCGCTTATGCCAACCAGCCACAACATGATCATCTATTCGCTGGCGGCTGGCGGCAAAGTATCCATCGCAGCCTTGATCCTGGCCGGCATGATTCCGGCTGTGCTGCTCACCATCTGTATGCTGGTGGCGGCCTATCTGGTGGCGGTGCGGCGCGGTTATCCGGCCGGCGTGTTTCCGGGCTGGGATGTGGTGTGGCGTTCCGCCGCCGCTGCCGTGCCTGGCCTGTTCGTGGTGGTGATCATCATCGTGGGCATTCTCTCGGGCGTGTTCACCGCCACTGAATCCGCCGCCGTGGCTGTGATCTATGCCATCCTGCTGGCTACCTTGCTGTATCGCTCGCTCACCTGGAACCACTTGATCAAGGCGGCGGCCAAGGCGGTGAAAACCACCGGCATCGTGCTGCTGCTGATCGGCGTGTCCAACACCTTCGGCTATCTGATCAGCCTGTATTCGGTGGCCGATCTTACCGGCCAGGCGCTCAGCAGCATCACGTCCTCGCCCTGGATGATCTTCCTGCTGGTGAATGTGATCCTGTTCGTGCTGGGCACCTTCCTCGACATGGCCGCCACCATCCTGATATGCACGCCGATCTTCCTGCCGATCTGCATGCAATACGGCATGAGCCCGGTGCAGTTCGGCATGGTGATGCTGATCAACTGCGCGCTGGGGCTGAACACGCCGCCGGTGGGCACCACGCAATTCGTCGGCTGCGCCATCGGCGGGGTGAGCATCGGCACGGTGATGCGCACGATCTGGCCGTTTTACGGCGCCTTGATCGCCGCCATGCTGCTGGTGACATATGTGCCGGCTTTCTCGCTGTTTTTGCCCAATTACTTCCTGGGCGGCAGCCACTAGGCCGATGCACCAAGCCTCGTAAGCCGGGCGGCAACCTGCTATCCAGGATGGCGGACGGCGAATCGGCGCCGCCCACGGCATGGTTAGCTGACTGATGGCCTCCGATTCCGCCGCAGCGCTTGCGGCCCTGCACAGAGTTTTCGGTTTCGAGAGTTTCCGGCCCGGACAGGCGGAAATCGTGCAGGCCGTGCTGGATCGCCAGGATGTGCTGGCGGTGATGCCCACCGGTTCGGGCAAATCGCTCTGTTATCAATTGCCCGCCATTCTGATGAACGGCCTGGCCGTAGTGGTATCGCCGCTGATTGCGCTGATGCGAGACCAGGTGCGGCAATTGCAGGGCTTCGGCGTGAATGCCGCCGCGCTGAATTCCGCCACCGACGAGGCCGAACGCCAGCGTATTTTCCGCGACCTGCGGGCGGGCGACCTGCGCCTGCTTTATGTGGCGCCCGAACGGCTGGTGCGGCCCGAGACGGTGGCTTTTCTCAAGCGCGCCAATGCCGGCCTGCTGGCCATCGACGAGGCGCATTGCGTATCGCAATGGGGCCATGATTTCCGGCCGGAATATCTCGGTCTGGGGGCCATCCGCGAAGAATTAGGCAACCTGCCCACCATCGCGCTTACCGCCACCGCCGATGCGCCCACCCGCGCCGATATCGTGCAGAAGCTGTTCCAGTCCGGCCCGCGCGAATTCATCCGCTCGTTCGACCGGCCGAACCTGCATCTGCAGATGCGCCCCAAGGCCGCCGCGCGCAAGCAGATCGGCGATTTCATCCAGGCGCGCAAGGGCCTGAGCGGCATCGTCTATTGTTCGTCGCGCCGCCGCACCGAGGAAATGGCCGAGGCGCTTGTGGGCATGGGCCATCGCGCCTTGCCCTATCATGCCGGCATGGAGCAGGGCCAGCGCGATGCCAACCAGGATATCTTCCTGCGCGAGGATGGCGTGGTGATGGTGGCCACGGTGGCTTTCGGCATGGGTATCGACAAGCCCGATGTGCGCTATGTCTGCCATGCCGACCTGCCGCGCAATGTGGAAGCCTATTACCAGGAGATCGGCCGCGCCGGCCGCGATGGCCTGCCGGCGGAGACCCTCACGCTCTATGGCCTGGACGACATGCGCTTCCGCCGCATCCAGATCGAGGATGGCGAAACCTCCGAGGAGCGCAAGCGTATCGAGCGCCAGCGCTTCAATGCCCTGGTGGCGCTGTGCGAATCGCCGCGCTGCCGGCGACAGACTCTGCTGGCCTATTTCGGCGAGGCCTCCGAACCCTGCGGCCATTGCGATCTCTGCCAGGATGGCGTGGCCACCTTCGATGGCAGCATCGAGGCACAGAAGGCGATGTCGGCCATGCTGCGCACCGGACAACGTTTCGGCACCGAACATCTGGTGCAGATTTTGCTAGGCAACAGCACCGATGCCATCCTGCGCTATGAGCATGATCGTTTGCCCACTTTCGGCGTGGGCAAGGAGCATGATGCCAATACCTGGCGCTCGATCTTCCGCCAGCTTTACGGTGCCGGCCTGATCGAGCTGGATATCGCCGGCCATGGCGCCTGGCTGATCACCGATGAAGGCAAGGCGGTGCTGCGCAAGCAGCGCGATGTACAATTGCGGCGCGAGACCTTGCAGCCTGCCGAGCGCAAGCGGCGCGGCGCGGCGGCGGCCGTGGCGGAAGTCGGGGCGGCTGACCAACCGCTGTTGGCGGCGTTGAAGGAACTGCGTCGCAAGCTGGCCGCCGAATTGCAGCAGCCGGCCTATGTGATCTTCTCGGACCGCACCTTGATCGAACTCGCCGTGAAGCGGCCAACCGCGTTGCATCGGCTCACTGAAATCCACGGCATCGGCCAGGCCAAGCTGGAGCGTTTCGGCCAGGCCTTCCTCGATGTGGTGCTGGCGCACGGGACTCTCGAAGCGGCGGATTGAGCCCTTTTCCCAATCCGGAAGCCGCCACAAAAAAACGTCACCCTCGCAACAAGTGCGAGGGTGACGGTATGGAACTTCAGCCCAGCGTGGCTTCCAGGAAGGCCAAGCTGCGGCGGCGTGCCACGGCGGCGGCGAAGGCGTCGTAATTATTCGGCCGCTGATCGCAATTGAAGCCGTGATCGGCATCGTAGACATGCGTTGTGATGGTGGGGTGCTTGGCCTTCAGCGTTTCGGCCAGGCTGACCGGGATCATCCCGTCCTTGGCGCCGAAATGCAGCAGCGACGGACATTGCGGCGCGCGGTCGGCCAACTCGGCCCAGGGGCCGCCGTAATAGCCGATCGAGGCCGACAAGCCGGGCACCAGGGCGCCTGCCGCCCAGGCTACGCCGCCGCCATAGCAATAGCCGATAATGCCCACGCGGCCGGCGCTGCCGGCAGCGGCCACGGCGGTGGCGGTGTCCTTCATGCAATCGGCCCAGTTCATCTTGCCGCGCAATTCGCGGCCCTTGGCCACATCTTCCGCGCTATAGCCGAGATCGACATTGCGCTCGAAACGGTCGTATAGCGCCGGTGCCACGCAGCGATAGCCTTCGGCGGCATAGCCATCGGCCACTGCCTTGATATGGCTGTTCACGCCGAAGATCTCCATGATCACCACCAGGCCGCCCTTGGCCGGGCCGCGCGGCTCGGCGATATAGGCGGAAAAGCTGTGGCGGTCTTCGGCGGTGAGGCTGGTGATGCTGCCCATGGCGAAATGTCCCGATTGTCTATTGGCCCGGATGAATATTCTCGATGATCCAGGATGACCTGGAACGGTTACGGTGGCATGATCGTCACCGTCTCGCAACAATGCCTTTTTCCGTTCCGGTGCTTTTTCCTCCATGATCCTCTCTCCCCTGGTGATCGGCCTTGTGCTGTTCGCGGCGCTCACGCATGCGAGCTGGAACGCCATGGTCAAGAGCGATACCGACCGGCAGACCAGCCTGGCTCTGGTCTGCCTGGCCGGCAGCCTGTTCGGCGCTGCGTTGCTGCCCTTCACCGATCCTGATGGCATGACACCGGAAGCCTGGAAATGGGTGCTCGGTTCGGCGCTGGTGCATTGCTGTTATTACGCCTGCCTGCTGCAAGCCTATCGCTTCGGCGATCTGGGCCAGGTTTATCCGATTGCGCGCGGCACCGGGCCGCTGTTGCTGGCGTTGTTTTCCGGCGTGGTTTTCGGCGAGGCGCTGAACACCCGCGAATTCATTGGGGCCGGCATCGTATCGCTGGGTATTTTCAGCCTGGCCTTCGGCGGCAATGCCAACAGAACCCTGGCCGAGCGGCGCCATGCCATCGGTTTCGCGTTTCTCACCGGCTGTACGATTGCCAGCTATCTGATGATCGACGGGCGGGGCGTGCGCGCGGCCAATGATCCCTTTGCCTATATCGCTTGGATGAACATCATCGAGGGCCCCTGGGTGGCGGCCTTTGCATTGCTCACCCGCCGCACGGCGTTTATCTCGGCGGCGAAACGCGGCTGGAAGCGCGGCTTCGCCGGCGGTTTCATCGCCGCTTTGGGTTATGGCATTGCGATCTGGGCCTTCACCAAGGGCGGGGCGGCGCATGTGGCCAGCCTGCGCGAAACCAGCGTGATATTCGCCGCCGCCATCGGTGCGCTGCTGCTGAAGGAAGGCTTCGGCCTGCGCCGCATTCTGGCTGCGGCCCTGGTGGCCAGCGGCTTGATATTGATGAACTGGCGCGGCTGATTTCAGCGCGGCTTTCGCAAGCTCAGGCCGGTCTTCAACGCGGCTTTCGCAAGCTCAGGCCGATGCTGGTCATGGTCATGATCAGCGCGTCATGCTGGTTGAACACCTCGATCAGGAATTTTGCCGAGCCGATATCGGGCCGGCTTTTCGAGGGAGTCTTTTCGGTGCAGGTCCAACGCACGCGGATGGTATCGCCCGGACGCACCGGCTGTTTCCAGGTCAGATCGTCGAAACCCGGCGAGCCCAGCGAGGCGCGCACATCGATGGCGCTATCCACGATCAGCCGCATGGTTACCGAGGCGGTGTGCCAGCCCGAGGCGATGATGCCGCCGAAAATGTAATTCTTCGCTGCCGCCGGATCGGTATGGAAGGGTTGCGGGTCGAATTGCCTGGCGAAGGCGATGATGGCGTCCTCGGTGAAGGTGTGGCTGCCGGTCTCGATGCTGTCGCCGATATTGAGGTCGTCGAAATAGCGCATGGTTCAGCCCTCCTGGCCGGCCTGGGGCTGGGGGCGGCGGCCATACATGCCCTTGCCGCGCATGGTCATCACCACATCGCCATCCTGGTTGCGCATTTCATATTCGGTGGTGACAACGCCGCGATCGGGCTTGCTGGCCGATGCCTTGGTTTCCACAACGGTGCCGCGCAGGGTCAGCACATCGCCCGGTCGCACCGGCTTGATCCAGCGCAGGCGCTCCACACCCGGCGAGCCCATCGAAGCCGAACCGTTGATCAGGTGATCCACCATCAGCCGCATGGTCATGCCGATAGTATGCCAGCCCGATGCGATGATGCCGCCATAGGGCGTGCGCGCGGCGGCCTCGCGGTCGATATGGAAAGGCTGCGGGTCGTATTCCTTGGCGAAGGCGATGATTTCCGCCTCGCTCACCGGACGCGGCGGAAACTCGTTCACCTGGCCAACGGCGAAATCATCGAAATACCGCATCCCAACCTCCCTGAAACCGCCTCAGGTGTTGAAGCGGAAATGGAATACATCGCCATCCTGCACGATGTATTCCTTGCCTTCCAGCCGCAGCTTGCCGGCTTCGCGTGCGCCGGCCTCGCCCTTGCCGGATACGTAATCGGCATAGGCGATGGTTTCGGCGCGGATGAAGCCTTTCTCGAAATCGGTGTGGATCACGCCGGCGGCTTCCGGCGCGCGGGCGCCCTTATGCACGGTCCAGGCACGGGCTTCCTTGGGGCCCACGGTGAAGAAAGTGAGCAATTCCAGCAGGCCGTAGCCGGCACGGATCACGCGGGTCAGGCCGGTTTCCTCCAGGCCCAGATCAGCCAGGAAGGCCTGCTTCTCTTCGTCGGAATCGAGCTGCGCCACTTCCGCCTCGATGGCAGCCGAGATGATCACGCAGCCGGCATGCTGGGCCTCGGCCATCGCCTGCACCTTGGCAGTGAAGGCATTGCCGGTGGCGGCCGAAGCCTCTTCCACGTTGCACACATACAGCACCGGCTTGGACGTGAGCAGCATCAGCTCGCGGTAGATTTTCCGCTCGTCATCCTTGGGCGGTACGCTGCGGGCCGGCTTGCCATCGCGCAGGGCCACAAGGATGCGCTCGATCAGCGCCAGCCGCGCCTTGGCATCTTCATCGCCCTGCTTGGCCTTCTTGGCAAAGCCGTCCACGCGCTTTTCCAGGCTGTCCAGATCGGCCAGCATCAATTCGGTTTCCACCGTTTCGGCATCGGCCACCGGATCTACGCGGCCTTCCACATGGGTGATGTCGCCATCCTCGAAGCAGCGCAGCACATGGCAGATCGCATCCACTTCGCGGATATGTGCCAGGAACTGGTTGCCCAGGCCTTCGCCCTTGGAGGCGCCACGCACCAGGCCGGCGATATCCACGAAGCTGAGCTGGGTGGGGATGATCTTGGCCGAACCGGCAATGCCGGCCAGCACATCCAGCCGTGGATCTGGCACACCCACCAGGCCGGTATTCGGCTCGATGGTGCAGAACGGATAATTGGCTGCCTGCGCGGCGGCGGTTTGCGTCAGCGCGTTGAAAAGCGTGGACTTGCCCACATTGGGCAGGCCGACGATGCCGCATTTGAAACCCATCGTATCAATCCTTCGGTTTTTCGATCTTGGCAGGCTTGGGCGTTTCAGGCTTGGGCGGGGCCAGCTTCTGCGCCACGCGGGTGGCGAAGCCGGCATCGTCGCCCTTGCCGAGATAGGGAGCGAATTCGGCTATGGCATCCAGCAAGGGCTGCAGCCATTGCTTTTCTTCGCCTGAGAAATTCTGCAGCACAAAGCCCAGCACGCGCTCGCGGCCGGGATGGCCGATGCCGATGCGCATGCGGCGGTAATCCGGCCCCAATGCCGCATCCACCGAACGCAGGCCGTTATGTCCGGCATGGCCGCCGCCCAATTTGAGGCGGATCTTGCCCGGCGCGAGATCCAGTTCGTCATGCAGCACGAGGATTTCGGCCGGCGCCAGCTTGTAGAAATGCGCGGCTTCCTGCACGGCGCGGCCGGAATTGTTCATGTAGGTATGCGGCTTCAATGCCAGGGTTTTCACGCCGCCCAGCATGCCTTCCGCCGCCTCGCCCTGAAAGCGCTTGCGGAACGGGGCAAAGCCATGGCGTTCGGCAATGGCATCCACAGCCATGAAGCCGACATTGTGGCGCTGGTTTCGGTGTTCGGGGCCTGGATTGCCCAGGCCGACGAGAAGCAGCATGGGAGAGGTTCCGCCAGGCAGGGAAGAAAGGGGATACCGCGGCGGCCGGGATGATGATCCAGGCCGCCGCGGCGATAGGCGTTACTTCTTGCCGGCGGGCTTGGCAGCCGGCTTGGCAGCAGCGGCAGCCGGGGCAGCCTTGCCACCGGCAGCAGCGGCCGGAGCGGCCTTGCCACCAGCGGCCGGAGCGGCAGCAGCGGCAGCCTCGGCCTTCGGCTTCTCTTCCTCGGCCTTGCTCGGCGGGGCGATGGTGGCGACGGTGAAATCGCGATCCTGGATCACCGGCTTCAGGCTGTCGGGCAGATTGAAGGCGCTGATATGGATCGAATGGGTGATTTCCATGCCCGCCAGGCTGAGCGAGATATTCTCGGGGATCAGCTCGGGGTTCACGTAGAACTCCACCTCGTGACGCACCACGTTGAGCACGCCGCCCAGCTTCAGGCCAGGCGAGGCTTCGTGATCGGTGAACACCACCGGCACGAACACGCGGATGCGGCTATCCTTGCCCACGCGCTGGAAATCGACATGGATCGGCCGGTCGGAAACCGGATCGAGCTGCACGTCGCGGGCCAACACACGTTCGGAACGGCCGCCGAGATCGAGGTCGAACAAACGGGAGAAGAAGCTGCCCTTGTGCAGTTCCTTCATCAGTTCGCGGCTTTCGACGGAGATCAATTCCGGCGTCTTTTTGTCGCCGTAGATGACCCCCGGAACGCGCCCGTCGAGACGGGTTTTCCGGGCGGTCCCCTTGCCGGCCCTTACTCTCGCCGCAGCGGCGAGACTGGTTACTTCACGCATGATACACTCCTCTTGCGCTTTGCTCGCGGCCCGGCACCACGCCTAGGGCCGCTTCCGATGCCGGCCTCCAGGGGTGCCGCGCATCGAAACCGTGAAACTCTAAACCTCAGTCGAACAGGCTCGAAACCGAGCTTTCCTCGCTGATGCGGCGCATCGCCTCGCCGATCAGGGGCGCGATCGATACCTGCCGGATATTGCGGGCCAGCCGCTGGGCTTCGGTGGCCAGGATGCTGTCGGTGATCACCAGGCCTTCCAACTCGCTGGCGGTCACGCGCGCCACGGCGCCGCCCGAAAGCACGCCATGGGTCACGTAAGCGAAAACCGATTTGGCGCCATGCTTCTTCAGCGCTTCGGCGGCGTTGCACAGCGTGCCGGCGGAATCCACGATATCGTCCACCAGAATGCAGCGCCGGCCTTCCACATCGCCGATGATGTTCATCACTTCCGAAACCCCGGCGCGTTCGCGACGCTTGTCCACGATGGCCAGATCGCATTCCAGCCGCTTGGCGATGTTGCGCGCGCGCACCACGCCGCCCACGTCGGGCGATACAACCATCAGATCGTCGCGCGGGCCGGAAGCCAGCAGATGCTGCTTGATATCGGCGGTCAGCACCGGACCGGCCATCAGGTTGTCGGTCGGCAGATCGAAGAAGCCCTGAATCTGGCCGGCATGCAGGTCCAGCGTCAGCACGCGGTTGGCGCCGGCTGCGGTGATCAGGTTGGCCACCAGCTTGGCCGAGATCGGCGTGCGCGGACCGGGCTTGCGATCTTGCCGGGCATAGCCGAAATACGGGATCACGGCGGTGATGCGGCGGGCCGAGGCGCGCTTCAGCGCATCGATGCAGACCAGCAATTCCATCAGATGGTCGTTGGCCGGGTAGCTGGTGCTCTGGATCACGAACACGTCTTCGCCGCGCACGTTTTCGTGGATCTCGACGAACACTTCCATATCGGAAAACCGCCGCACGCTCGCTTTGGTGAGCGGCACGCTCAGGTAAGCGGCAATGGCTTCCGCCAGCGGACGGTTGGAGTTACCCGCTAAAACCTTCATGAAAACGCTCGTGCTGTGCTGGAAGCTCGGGGGGAGAAAAGCCGGGCGGAATATAGCCCCCGGACCCCGCCCTGTAAACCGCCAAAAAACCGTTTAATTCAAAGGCTTGGCAGAAAGGGGCGGGCCGAGGCGGGCCAGCAGGTCGCGCAGGCCCTCCGCGCCGCCCTGAGCGGCCAGTCTGGCCACCGGCCCCCAGGCGCCATCCAGCGTGCCGCGGGGCACCTGATTGGCCTGTCCCACATCGCCCAATCTGGTGCCGTCCGGACGTTGCAAAACCCAGTTCAGGCTCACGGTTTGGCGTTGCGGGCCGGCATCGTCCAGCTTCACCTCGCACAGCACCAGGTAATCGGCTTCCTGGCGATTCAGTACCACCCGGGCGGCCCCCATGCGCAACAGCCATTCGCGCAGCGCCACAGCCAGGGCCTGGTTGCCATCGCCCGGTGCGCCGGTGAATGGCAGCAGCGCTACTTTCGGCAAGGCGGCAACCGCTTCGGCGCTGCTGGCCGCAGCCGGAATGCCAGCGCGGGCATCCAGCGCCGCCGCCACGCGACTGGCCAGGGCAAGCGCCAGCCCCTCGCGGGTGCGCTCGTCGGCTTGGTTCAAGGCGGCTGCGGTCATGCCCAGGGGATAGTCTGGCCCATTCAGCGGCGCCGTGCGGGGGCGCGCCACCTGCCAGGCCCAGAGCAGCCGGCCGTTCTCATCCTCGATCAGCGCCGAGGTGAGATCGGACGAGCCGAGGCTGCGGGTGGCCGTGCTGGCGGGAATCTCGCGGGCCAGCAGGGCCGCGGCCACGCGCGCGGCCAGATCGCTATCCAGCGGCGGCTCGGCGCCCGTCACCGGCGCCACATACAGGCTCACCTCGCCGATCGGCATGGTGAGCGGAAATTCGCCTGGCACTTTCGAATCCGGCTGGAATGGCTGCGGTAGCGGCTGGCAGGCCGCCAGCAGCGCCATGCAGGCAAGGGCGATGCCTCTAGCCGATGACACAGCTTGCCACCATTGCCAGCAGGAACATGACCAGGAAGATGAAAAGATGCGGCATGGCATCGCTCAGTCGCTGAGTGCGATGGCGGCAATCTGCCGGCCGTAATCGGCCTCTCCAGCCAAGGTCATGCGGCGATAACTGTAGAAGCGTTCGGCATCCGAGCGGGTATCCAGGCCGCAATCCACCGCATCCACATGCAGGCCGCGCAAACGCTGCAGCAGATAGCCGGGCAGATCGAATTGCCAATGGCCGGGGCGTTGGCCGGCGCCGAACCAGGCAGCGTTGGCCGGTTCCTGCTTGAGGAATGTGTCGCGGAACGGATCGCTTACTTCGTAGCTGGCCTGGCGGATGCAGGGGCCGATGGCGGCCTTGATGCGGCTGCGCGCGGCGCCAAGCTGTTCCATCGCTGCAATCGTGGCATCCGCCGCGCCATACAACGCGCCGCGCCAGCCGGCATGGCAAGCGCCGATAACGCCGGCCTTGGCATCGGCGAACAGTACGGGCGCGCAATCGGCGGCCAGAATGCCAAGCGCCACGCCGCGTCGTTTCGTCACCAACCCATCGGCCTTGGGGCGTGCGGCAAAATCGTAAGCCTCGTCGATCACCACCACATCGCGGCCATGCACCTGATACAGCGTGGCCAAGCGGCCCGCTGCGCCCATATGGCCGGCCACGCGGGCGCGGTTGGTCTGCACGGCGGTGGCGTCGTCGGCCGAGCCGGGGCCGCAATTCAACGAGGCGTAAAGCCCGGTGGATACGCCGCCCTGGCGGGTGAAAAAACCATGGCGCAGGCCATCGGCGGCCAGATGCGGCAGGGTGATCGGTTCGAGATAGGAGGTGGTCTGCATCAGAATCCGGCGGGTCGGGCAGACTCGGCTGCCGTGAGGGCGATAGCCTGGAATAGATTGCCCATGGCATCGGCGGCGGTCAATCGCTGCATGGCTGCGCTGATTGCGGCGGATTGTTCCGGCGTGGCCTTCTGTTGCAGTTTCTCGGCGCGCATCTCGATGCCCAATCGGCGCAGCAAGTCGCCTTGCGCCACCGCGCCATGGGCTTTGATGCCGGCTTGATTTGCGGTGCGGGCCAGACTTGCGAAATCCACATGCGCGGTGAGATCGGCTTCGCCTGGATGCTGCAACGGATCGGCAAAGCCTTTATTGCGCAACGCCTGGAAAGTATCGCCGAAGCCGCTTTGCGCCGGGCCGTAATCCACGAACAGCGCCATGCCGCTCTGGCTTTGGATGCGCGCGGCGACTTCACCGATGAAGGCATGGGCGGCGGGGCAGGTTTCCAGGATCGCGCCGGGCGCTGCATCCCGGCTTTGCAGGGGGCGGGTCTGCAAGGGCAGCGTTTGGCTATCCAGCACGAAGCGCAGGCCGTTGCCATCTTCGCTCAAGGCCACACGGCGTTCATGCCAGCCGGTTTCGCCGCGCTGATATTGCCGGATCGGCAGGGCATCGAGAAATTCGTTGGCCAGCAGGATGAAGGGCGCGTCTGCTGGCAGGGCGGCGATATCCTCCAGCCACAGCGCGGCTTCGCCGCCCAGCGTCGCTTGCTGAATGGCGCGCAGTTTGGGCGAGGCCTCGATCAGCACCGGCGTTATGGCGGTGCGGAAGGGCGGCAATGCCCGGGCCGCGCGCAAGGCATCATGCATGAGCGTGCCGCGTCCCGGTCCGGCTTCCACCAGATAGAGTTTGGCCGGCCTGCCAAGCGCCTGCCAGCCATCGGCGGCCCACAGCCCCAGCAATTCACCGAACATCTGGCTGATCTCGGGCGCGGTGATGAAATCGCCGGCCATGCCGATGCTGTCATGCGTGGTGTAATAGCCGAAGCGCGGATGCAGCAGGCATTCCGTCATGTAATCGGCCAGCGATATCGGACCTTCCGCCGTGATGCGGGCCGCCAG
The DNA here is from genome assembly GCF_019636075.1 of Ferrovibrio sp. Classification (GTDB taxonomy): domain Bacteria; phylum Pseudomonadota; class Alphaproteobacteria; order Ferrovibrionales; family Ferrovibrionaceae; genus Ferrovibrio. The sequence continues at coordinate 31,095 of NZ_JAHBYG010000023.1, read as the reverse complement.
ATGCGCGAACAGGCCGGTGGTCATTCCCGGTATCAGGCTTCGGCTTTTTTGGCCCGGGCCATGAAATACAGCCCCACCAGCACCATGGGCAGCGACAGCCATTGCCCCATCGTGGTGCCGCCGATCAGATAGCCGATCTGCGCATCGGGCTGGCGGAACAATTCGCCGATGATGCGCGCCAAGCCATAACCGGCCAGGAACAGCCCGGCGGTGAAGCCCGGCTTTTCGCGATAGGCTGCAACGCGGAACACGATGTTGAGCAGGATGAACAGCGCCAGGCCTTCCATCGCGGCCTGATACAACTGGCTGGGATGGCGCGGCTCCGGCCCGCCGGTGGGAAACACCATGGCCCAGGGCACATCATGGGCCACGCGGCCCCAGAGTTCGCCATTGATGAAATTCGCCAGCCGGCCGAAAAACAGCCCGATCGGCGTAACCGTGGCAACGATATCGGCCAGCGCCAGAAAGCGCACATCGCTCAAGCGGGCATAAACCAGCATCGCCACGATCACGCCCAGCATGCCGCCGTGATACGACATGCCGCCATGCCACACGGCGAAAATCTCGCCCGGATGCTGCAGGAAATAGTCGAGATTGTAGAACAGCACATAGCCTAGACGGCCGCCGAGGATCACGCCCAATGTGGCCCATAGCAACAGGCCATCCACCTGTTCAGGCGTAACCAGCGAACCCGGCTTGCGCGCCAGATGCATCGCCAGCCGCCAGCCCAGCACGATGCCCACGATGTAGGACAGCGCATACCAGCGGATGGCGAACGGGCCGACCGCCACCAATACCGGATCGATCACCGGAAACGGTATCGCCAGCAGGGTCGGCATGGCCGCTCAGCCTTCGCCGCCAGTATCCCCGCCCTGGGCGTCTTCGCCGTCATGGCGCGGACGCAGGGTGGGGAAGGCGATCACTTCGCGGATGGTGGCCGAGTTGGTGAGCAGCATCGCCAGGCGGTCGATCCCGATGCCAAGGCCGCCCATCGGCATCATGCCGGCGGATTGCGCTTTCAGGAAATCCTCGTCGATGCGATGGGCTTCGTCGTCGCCTTCATCGCGCTGCGTCTGCTGCGCTTCGAAGCGGGCCCGTTGTTCCTGCGGATCGGCCAGCTCGGAAAACGCATTGGCGATTTCCCAGGTGTTGCAGAAGGTCTCGAACCGGTCGGCCACATGCGGGCGGGCATGGTTGGCCTTGGCCAGCGGCGAAATCGCCTTGGGCAATTCCACCACATGGGTGGGCTGGATCAGATTGGGTTCCACCTTCTGCTCGAAGCAGGCTTCCACCACCTTGCCCCAGCTGGCCTTCGGTTCCACCGCGATGCCGGCGGCCTTTGCGGCGGCACGCGCGGCTTCGTCGTTCAGGCCTTCCAGCTTCACGCCGGCATGTTCCTCGATCAGGTCCAGCATGGTGGCGCGGCGGAAAGGCGGGGTGAAATCCAGTTCATGCTCGCCGAATTTCACCTTGGTGCCGCCGGTGGCGGCGATGGCGGCCGCGGCGATGGTGCGTTCGGCGATATCCATCATGTCGGCATAATCGGCATAGGCCTGATACAGCTCGATGGTGGTGAATTCCGGATTGTGGCGCGGCGAGATGCCTTCGTTGCGGAAGCAGCGGTTGATCTCGAACACCTTCTCGCTCAAGCCACCGATCACCAGGCGCTTGAGATGCAGTTCCGGCGCGATGCGCATGAACAGCGGAATATCCAGCGCATTGTGATGGGTGATGAAGGGCTTTGCGATGGCGCCGCCGGGAATGGTGTGCAGCATCGGAGTTTCCACTTCCAGGAAACTCTCGTCGGTGAGGAAGCGGCGCACAGCCTGGATCATGCGGAAGCGGGTGCGCAGGGTGGTGCGGCTGTCTTCGTTGCCGATCAGATCGTATTCGCGGTGGCGATAGCGCTGCTCGACATTCTTGAGGCCGTGCCACTTTTCCGGCGGCGGCTCCAGCGCCTTGGCCAGCACAACGATATCGGTTGAATCCACCGTGATCTCGCCGCGCTTGGTGCGCCGTACATTGCCGCGCACGCCGATGATGTCGCCAAGGTCCAGCGCCTTCAGCAGCGGCGCCCATTCGCCCTGCACGCGATCCTTGGGCGTATAGACCTGCAGTTTCACCGTGTCGTCCAGGATGTCGATGAACAGACCGCTGTTGCGGATTGCCATCACACGGCCGGCCACCGCCACGCTGTCTTCGGTCCGCTCTTCGGGCTGCAGATGCGCGTAGGCCTCGTGCACCGCCGCGTTCTTGTGCGATTTCGGGAATTTCGGCTGGTTATAGGGATCCAGCCCCATCTGGCGCAGGGTCTGCAGTTTGGCTTCGCGGCTGGCGCGTTCGCCGGTAACGTCTGGAGTGGTTTGCGGGCTGGTCACGGCTGATATCAAGCTTATGTGCAAAGGGGTGCGGACCCTATCACCCGATGCATTGCATTCCAAGCCATGCGGGGCCATATAGGCTTTGCACCGCACGACCGGAGGCCGCCATGCAGTCAGACAACCGCTTGCTCGATGATCTCTCCCGCATTGCCAGCGGCGCCATGGGCGCCTTGCAGGGCGTGAAGGGCGAGGTGGAACAGGCTTTCCGCGCCCGGCTGGAACAGGCGCTGGATGGTATGGAACTGGTCAATCGCGAGGAATTCGAGGCCGTGAAGGCGATGGCGGCCGCCGCCCGCGAGGAGAATATCCAGGCCCGCGAAGAGAATATCCGGCTGGCCGAGCGCATCGCGGCGCTGGAAGCGAAGCTGGAGTCGAAATAGCCGGACTTCGATCGACCGGAACTTCAATCGACCGGAACTTCAATCGACCGGAACTTCAATCGAATCGCCTCGCTACGATTCGCGTTTTTCCCGCATAGCGATTCGGCACTTGATCGCCTTTTCTACCCACAGCTTTTTCTGTCGCGCGGCAGCGAATTCATGAATTTTTCGTAAATCGACTCTTGCACCGGAATCCTGCGGCGCCTAACCTAAATCTATGGTGTTCAGTGTTTCGCGGCACCACATCTTGCTCGCCGGTCCTGGCGATTCGTCGCCAGGAAAGTTGGGTGGGATGGTTCCCCGGGCGGGTCCACGGCAGCAGCCAAATCGCTGTGCCGGCGCCGGGTGGAACGGCGAGAGGGCCAAATTCCCATCCTTGGCCGTCCGGTTTTGTAGAGACCGGGTTTGCCGAGGGGCTGCGCAGGCAGCGGGGGAAGCAACTGCGGGGGCGCGTATATGCGGTCGCTAGTCGACATCGAAACCACGTCCGCCCTGAGCAATCCTCTGGATCTCGTAGAACAGATCGTCGGCGAGCATGAATGGCCGTTCGACCGCCAGGGTTCCGATGAACTCACCGTCGGCGTGTCGGGCCGCTATTGCGAACACCAGATGTGGTTTTCCTGGCGCGAGGAACTGGGTGCGCTCAGCTTTACTTGCGCCTTCGACATGAAGCTGCCGCCCAATCGCAAGCGCGATCTGCATTCGCTGCTGGCTTATGTGAACGAAAAAGCGCTGATCGGCCATTTCGATTACTGGTCGGAAGAGGGCATGGTGGTGTTCCGCCAGGCTTTGCTGCTGCGCGGCGGGCTGGGCGCCACATCCGAGCAGATCGAGGATCTGATGGAAATCGGCCTCGGCGAATGCGAACGCTTCTATCCCGCCTTCCAGTTCCTGGTCTGGGGCGGCCGCACGCCGGAAGAGGCAGTGGCGGCCGCGATGTTCGAGACTGTCGGAGAAGCCTGATCCCATGTCCTCGCCACGGATTCTGCTTGTCGGCTGCGGCAAGATGGGCAGCGCCTTGCTGCGCGGCTGGGTTGGCCAGGGTGTGCTCGCCAGCGGCATCGTGGTGGTGGAACCCACGCCGATAGCCGATCTGCCGGCCGGTGTGCGCCAGGCGCGCGAGGCAACGGCGATTCCCGCTGATTTTCAGCCCGATCTGATCCTGCTGGCGGTGAAGCCGCAGGTGATGGACCAGGTGGCGCCGAGCTATGCGCGCTATGCCGGCCCGCAGGTCTGTTTCCTTTCGGTGGCCGCTGGCAAAACCATTGCCACGCTTGGCCGGCTGCTGGGCGAGAAAGCCATCATTGTGCGCTCGATCCCCAACACGCCGGCTGCCATCGCCCAGGGCATCACGGCCTGCTGTGCCGGGCCCGGCGTGGGCGATGCTCAGCGCATCTTGTGCAACCGGCTGCTCAGCGCGGTAGGCGAGGTGGTGTGGGTGGAGCAGGAGGCGCTGATCGATACCGCCACGGCGGTGTCCGGTTCCGGGCCGGCCTATGTGTTCTGGCTCACCGAATGCCTGGCCGCCGCCGGCGCCAAGGCCGGCTTGCCGCCTGAACTGGCCACCCAACTGGCGCGGGCCACGGTGGCTGGTGCCGGTGCGCTGATGCGCCAGAGCGGCGAGGATGCCGGCCAGCTGCGCCGCAATGTCACCAGCCCGAACGGCACCACCCAGGCTGCCCTGGATGTGCTGATGGCGGAAAACGGCCTCGGCCCGTTGATGGATCGCGCCGTGGCCGCCGCCGATAAGCGCTCGCGCGAACTGGCCGGCTGACTTTCCGGCTTGCCGTAGCGGGCCCGAGCCCCCATCTTATCGGCATCGCCAAAGGAGCATGCCATGGCCAAGCGCAAGGCAAGCAGCAAATCCACCGCCATTCCTGCCGCCGCCGATCCGGTGGATGCCGCCCTGGAATTGATTGCCGAAGCCGGCTGGCTGCGCCTCACTTTGCATGGGGTGGCCGAGCGGTCCGGCCTCAGCCTGGCCGAACTTTATCGCCGTTATCCCTCCAAAGGCGCTCTGCTGCGTGGATTTGCCGCTCGTATCGACGATGCCATGCTGACCGCGCTGGGTGGGCTTCCTACTGAAACCATGGCCGAAACAATGGCCGAGGATGCCGTGCGCGACCGGCTGTTCGAGGCCGTGATGGCCCGGCTGGATGCGCTGGCGTCATACAAGCCGGCGATGCATGTGCTGGCCCGCGAATTGCCGCGCGACCCCGTCGTGGCGCTCTGTTTTGCCGCCGATGGCCTTACCAAGGCACTGGATTGGACCTTGGCGGCTGCCGGGCTGGATGCGGGTGGTCTGCGCGGCCTGCTGCGGCGCAAGGCACTGGGCGCGGTCTACCTCGATACAGTGCGGATCTGGCTGACCGACGAGGAACCCGAGCTTTCGCGCACCATGGCGCATCTCGACAAACGGTTGCGGCAGGCGCTGCCATTCCTCACAGGCAATGGCGGCGCTTTCTCGCTTTTGCGAAAGAAAACTGCCTAGATTTATTATAAGTTATTGTTTTTAATGTTATAAATATTTTTGTGCAGTGCACAAAATTTGCTTGACGATTGTACAGGCCGCCCTTAAATTAGGCACGAGTTCATTGAGACCCCGCCCGGTGGCTGTTTTCTCGCCCTGCGGCATGTTTGAGGAGCCATTCCCATGAGCAAGACCGAGTTCCCGTTCGCCAATTTCGATTTCAACAAGCTGTTCGACCCGTCCAAGATGTTCGACGCCCAGAAGATGTTCGGCGATTTCAAGCTGCCCGGCTTCGATGCCGAAGCCTTGGCTGCCACCCAGAAGAAGAATCTGGAAGCCATCGCCGCTGCCAACAAGAAGGCTTTCGAGGGCTATCAGGCGCTGGCCGCCCGCCAGGCCGAGATTTTCCAGCAGGGCATGGACGAGCTGTCCTCCCTGGTGAAGGACGCCGTGTCGAAGGGCGCCAAGGATGCCAATCCGGCCAAGCAGGCCGAACTGGTGAAGGCTGCCGTGGAACGCGCGCTGGCCAACCTGAAGGAACTGGCCGAACTGGCCGCCAAGACCAACACCGAAACCTTCGAGACCCTGAACAAGCGTGCCAATGAAAGCCTGGAAGAGCTGCGTGCAACGCTCTCCAAGCTGGTGAAGCAGTAACAGCGGCGTAGGTTTAACTCTCCCCAGAGTATGCGTTACTATCGAACGGGCGGGATCATCCCCGCCCGTTTTTTATTTCCTGGGGTTTGTTTCGTTGTGTGAGGGAGCCAGAAAATGACCGGAACCGGCATGATCAGCTATGCGGATTTCGAGCAGGTGGATATCCGCGTCGGCACCATCGTGGGGGCCGAGCCGTTTCCCGAGGCACGCAAGCCAGCGATCAAGCTGCGGGTGGATTTCGGCCCCGCGATCGGCGTGAAAAAATCATCCGCCCAGATCACCACCTATTACGAGCCGGCGGCGCTGCTCGGTAAGCAGGTATTGGCCGTGGTTAATTTCCCGCCCCGGCAGATCGGCCCTTTCATGTCGGAAGTGCTGGTGCTGGGTGTGCCGGATCCCGATGGCAAGGTGGTGTTGATCGGGCCCGATATTGCAGTGCCGAATGGCGGCAAGATGTTTTGATTCAGCCTGATTAACCTGTTCACGCGGTTGACCGCTGCCCCTGCCTGTGCCGAGTATCCCATCATGAAACCTGGTCTTTCGATTGTCGCCGTCATGGCGCTGTTTGCGTTTGCCCCTGCCGCATCCTTTGCGCAGCCGTCGGGCCATGATTGCGTGGTGCGTCAGTTCGTCACCGCGCAAAATGTTCTGAACCTGGAGCCGCAGGGCGAAACCGATGCCTATCCCGCCGGCACCGAGCGGGCCTATGCCTTCGCGCGGCTGGATTGCATCAATGTCAGCGGCGGCGAAACCTTCTGGTTCACCTGGCTGCAGGGCGACCGCGAGCAAGGCCGTTCACGCGCCCGCGTGGATGTCAGCCGCAACTGGCGCATCTGGTCGCAATCGCGGCTCACGCCCGGCGAATGGACCGTGCAGTTGAAAGACAGCGCCGGCCGGCTTCAGGCCGAACGCAAATTCACCGTGGCCGCGCCGCCGGAGTCGCAATAGCCAGCGCCGGCCTTATCTGGCTGCGGGCTTATCAGGTTGCGGCCGGGAAAAATTCGGTATGGGTGTCGCCGTTGCGGCCGAAATAAAGCACCCGCCTGCCGATGAACGATACGATATAGCCCGCGCAGCCGGCTTTGGCCGCTTCGTTGCAAAAGCCTTTGTAGGTATATCCGGGCGTCTGCATCTGCGCCTTGCGGATCGATTGCCTGATCGCCTCGGTATCGAAGCGTTCCGCCACCGGCACGCCGACCGGCGCGGTTGGCAATACCGCCACTTCGCCATCGGGGCGATAGAAGCTCCGCGTGGCCCCGCGCAGATCCACGCTATAGCCATCCAGGCCGGCTTCGATCAGCCGTTTCACGGCTTCGGGAAAACTCATCGTATCGTTTTCCGAGCCTATAATGGTGGTCTGGGCAATGTCTTTCCAATGCATGGCGAGTCTTTCGTTGCTGGTTGTGCGGTCGATGACGGTCAATCGACAGGCAGGGATTTCAGGCCATGGGCTTGCACCAGCGTTTGCAGGATACGCAACAGAGCGGCGCGGTCGTGGGCTGGCAGGGTCTTGAAGAATTCGGCATCGTTGGCATCGGCCAACCGGGCCAGTTTCGGCACCAGGCTGCGGGCCGCGGGTGTGAGTGAAAGCATCTGCGCACGGCCATCCTTGGGATCGGTGAGGCGCAGCAGCAGGGATTTGGCGCTCAGGCGATCGGCCAGCTTGGTGATGGCGCCGCGCGTCATGCCCAGGCGATCGGCCAGTCGGCTGGGGGGCGAAGGCTCGATCTCCAGCAATTGGCGCAGCAAAACCCATTCCGCCACGGTTACGCCATGGGTCTCCACCTTGCGTGCAAAAGCTTGCGAAACGTGGTTCGAAACGAACCTCAGCCAATAGCCCAGATGGTCGGTCAATTCGGATGTGGCAGGCATGGCGGCTCCTTTGATTGACTAGGAAACTATATCAATATAATTTACTAGTCAACCATATTCCCGAAGTGAATTCCTAATCTGGATATGCGGCAACGATGGCAGCAGGCGCTATAGCGGCAACCGGATCGCCACCCGCAGGCCGCCCAGCGGAGATTCGGTCAGCTGGATTTCGCCGCCATGGGCCAGCACGGCATCGCGGGCGATGGTGAGGCCCAGGCCCACATTGCCGCCGCCGGAATGCCGTGCCGGATCGGCACGGTAGAAGGGCCTGAACACCTTGTGGCGTTCCTTCTGCGGAATGCCGGGGCCATCATCGTCGATATTGATATCCACGTGGCCATCGCCGCGCAGCACCTGCAGGCGCACCTTATGGCCGAAGCGCAGGCCATTCTCGATCAGGTTCGACAGCGCCCGCTTGAAGCCGAGGCGGCGCAGCGGCAGGGTGGGGGCGTTGGCGGTGTCCACCTCCAATTCGCGGCCGCGCCGGCGCACATCGTCGGCCAGTTCCTGCACCAGCAGGCCAAGATCGGTGGCTTCCGTGCTCTGCTCCACCTGGCCGCGCGCGAAAGCCAGATAAGCCTCGATCATGGTTTCCATCTCGGCCACATCGCGCTTCAGCTCGGCGGCATCGGGATCGCTGGCCATCATCGAAAGCTGCAGCTTCATGCGGGTAAGCGGCGTGCGCAGATCGTGGCTCACGCCGGCCAGCATGTCGGTGCGTTCGCGGATATGGCGCCGGATACGGTCGCGCATGGCCAGGAAGGCCAGGGCTGCCGAGCGCACCTCGGTGGCACCCGAGGGATGGAAATCCGGTGCATCGCGGCCCTTGCCGAAGGCATCGGCGGCTTCGGCCAGGCGGCGGATCGGCCTGATCTGGTTGCGCAGGAACAGCACCGCGATGCCCAGCAGCAGCACCGAGCCAGACGCGATCCAGATGATGAAGATATAAGTGCTGGTGGAATAGACGCGCTTGGAGCGGGCCAACACCACCATCAATTCGTTGGGCAGTTCCACCAGCACGGCGATGTTGTCGTCGTTGCGCTGGGTGTCGATGGCAAAGGGTTCGTCCAGCCGTTCGCTCAGTGCCTGGGTCAGCATGTTGTCGAGGATCGACCACCAGCGCGGTGGCGGCAGATTGTCGGGCAGGCTCTTGCCGGGCAGGAACCGCACGTCGATTTCCATGTTGTTATAGGCAAGATTCATCAGCTGTTCGTGGCGCGGATCGCCGATGAAAGCTTCGTGCATGTCGATGGCCATCGAGATATCGCCGGCCAGGCCGAGCGCCAGGCGGCGGCTCACGGTATCCCAATGGCGGGCATAGAAGGCATAGGTGGTGAGGATCTGCAGCAGCAGCACCGGCAATGCCAGCATCAGCAGCCAGCGGCCAAACAGGCTGCGTGGCAACAGGCGCCGCATCAGCCGGCTCGTCGTCATCGGCCAGTCTTATTCTGCCCAGAGAACATAACCTTCGCCCCACACGGTTTGCAGGAAACGCGGATTGCGCGGATCGTCCTCTATCTTGCGGCGCAGGCGGGTGATCTGCACATCCACCGCGCGGCTTTCGTTGGCGGCATTCGCAGCTGACGCGCCAGGACCGGCATCGGCCAAAGCGGCGCGTGGCACGGTTACGCCGGGATTGCGCGCCAGGATGCGCAGCAGGCCGGCTTCGCCGGTGGTGAGCGGCACGATTTCCTCGCCGCGGCGCAAGTCGCCACGCACGATATCGAAACGGAATTCGCCAAAACGCACCGGGCGGCTGGCGCTGGCCGGCGCCGGGCGGTTGCTGCGCTTGAGAATGGCCTGGATGCGCAACAGCAATTCGCGCGGCTCGAACGGCTTGGCCAGGTAATCATCGGCGCCGGTTTCCAGGCCCTGGATGCGGTCCTCGGCCTCGGTGCGCGCGGTCAGCAGGATCACCGGCACGGGATTGCCTTGTCCGCGCAGTTCGGTGACGAATTCAAAGCCGTTCTTGCCCGGCATCATCACATCCACCACCAGCAGATCGTAATGCACAGGCGCCAGCTTGGCCCAGGCATCCTCGGCGCTTTCAGCCGAGGTGACGCGATAGCCGTTGCCGGTGAGGAAGCGGGCCAGCAGGGTGCGGATGCGCTCGTCGTCATCCACCACCAGCAGATGCGGCTGTTCGGCTTCCATGGCGTTCAACCGCGCTGTATGGCGCGCAGCACCTGCGCGCGATCATCATCGTCGATCAGGCCCGACAGCACCTTGCGATAGCCGGCCACGGCTTCGGCCCCGGCATCGCGGTAGGCCTGGGCCACCTTGGCCTGTTGCAGCGAAGCGATGCGCTTTTCCAGGCCACGGCCTTTTTCGGTGAGAAAAAGCTGGCGCTGGCGGCGGTCGCGCGTGCCTTGCTGCTGGCGCACGAAATCCTGGGCGATCAATGCCGACAGCACGCGGGCCAGGCTCTGCTTGGTGATGCGCAGGATGCTCAGCAATTCCGCCACCGTGATGCCAGGATGGCCGCCGATGAAATGCAGCGCCCGATGGTGCGCCCGGCCGAAGCCGTATTGCTCCAGGATCTCATCGGGTCCGCGGGTGAAATCGCGATAGGCGTAGAACAGCAGTTCTATGCCCTGCCGCAATTCGTCTTCGCGCAGAAACAACGGGTTGGGCACGGATTTCAGATCGCTCATGGCTGTTTATATGGGGCATGGCGGCGAGTCTCCGCAAGAGCAGTGCTCTCGGCAGAGCAGGTATCTCGGCAGGGCAGGGCGGGGTTGCGCTTTTGGGCAAAAAGAGGGGCGGCCAGTGAGGACGAGAAAAATACGACAGCATTGTTGACGTATTTCCATACGAATGTTACTTTAAAAACAATTGAAAGGTAATTATATTACCTTAAAGCCGTAAAAACCCTTATCACCCATGGATTTGCCGGGAGACGTACAATGTCGAGCGCCGCTTATGATGATCGCGATGGCTGGATCTGGTTCGATGGCCAGTTCATTCCGCACCGCGAGGCCAAATTGCATGTGCTGAGCCATGCCTTGCATTACGCCTCGTCGGTATTCGAGGGCGAGCGCGCCTATGGCGGCCAGGTGTTCAAGCTGACCGAACACAGCCAGCGCCTGATCGACAGCGCCCGCCTGCTGGATTTCGAAATCCCCTACAGCCTGGACGAAATCAACCGCGCCACCAACGATACGGTGGCCAAGAACGGCCTGAAGGATTGTTATATCCGCCCGATCGCCTGGCGCGGTTCGGAGATGATGGGGGTTTCGGCGCAAAGCTCGAAAATCCATCTCGCCATCGCGGTGTGGGAATGGCCGAGCTATTTCTCGCCGGAAGCCAAGATGAAGGGCATCCGCCTGATGCTGTCTGACTGGCGCCGCCCGGCCCCCAACACCGCGCCCACCAAGGCGAAGGCGGCGGGGCTTTACATGATCTGCACGCTGTCGAAGCACAAGGCGGAGAAGCTGGGCTTCCAGGATGCGCTGATGCTGGATTGGCGCGGCCAGGTGGCCGAGGCCACCGGCGCCAACGTGTTCTTCGTGCAGGATGGCAAAATCCACACGCCGGTGCCGGATTGCTTTCTGGATGGCATCACCCGGCGCGCGGTGATTGGCATGGCCAAGGCCCGCGGGCTTGAGGTGATCGAACGGGCGATCCAGCCCGAGGAGATGGCCGGTTTCAGCGAATGCTTCCTCACCGGCACGGCTGCCGAAGTGACGCCGGTTTCCGAGATCGGGCCGTATCGCTTCACGCCCGGCGCGGTGTGCAAGACCCTGATCAATGCTTTCGAGCAGGAAACCCGCCCCAAGCAGGCGGCGGCGGAATAAATCTTATTTGTTCCAGCGGGCAGCGGCGTCATCGTCGCTGCCCCGGCTTTCCACCCATTCCCGCATTGCGCCGCTTTGCTCAAGCTTCCAGAACGGCGCTTTGGTCTTCAGCCAGTCGATCAGGAATTCGCAAGCCTCGAACGCGGCCTTGCGGTGCGGCGATGCGGCAATCACCAGCACGATCCGGTCGCCCGGCAACAGCCTGCCATGGCGATGCACCACCAGGCAGCCATTCAGCGGCCAGCGCTGCCAGGCCTGTTCGGCAATCGCCATGATCTGCCGCTCGGTCATGCCGGGATAATGTTCCAGCGTCATGCTGCTGTCGGATTTTTGATCGGCGAAATCGCGCACCAGACCCACGAAACTCACCACGGCGCCGATGCCGGTATCATCCTGCGTCAGCCGCTGCAATTCCTGCCCGGGATCGAAATCCTCGGCCTGCACGCGGATTTCCGGGCCGCTGCGCTTGCTGTTGCCAGGCTTGGCTTCAGCCGCCATGGCCTTAGCCGCCCGTCACCGGCGGAAACAGCGCCACTTCGTCGCCGGCCCGCACCGGATCGGTCAATGCCGCGTAATCCTGGTTCACGGCAACGCGTACCATGTTCGGGTCGCACAGCGCAGCGGCGTGATTGGGGCTTTGTTCGCGCAGCCATGCCAGCAGCGTGCCCACATCTTTCACATCGGGCGGCAGGCTGAGGCTTTCTTCCGGCACGCCCACGCGCTCGCGCAGCAATGCGAAATACAGCAACTTGATCATGCCGGCGCGCCTGTTTGCGGGCCGGTCTCTTTATCCGTTTTTTCGGTTTTCGGTTTGGCCTCGGGCGCCGGGCGCGGATCGGCGGCCATATGGCGCAGGCCGGTGATCAGGTAATCCCAGCCGGTATAGAGCGTGAGCAGGGCGGCAACCCACAGCATCACTTCGCCGATCATGCGCACCGGCAGCCAGCCGGGGCCGTAATGGCCGACGATCAGAAAGCCCAGCGCAATCAATTGCACGGTGGTTTTCCATTTCGCCAGCTGGCTTACCGGCACCTTCACGCGCAACTCGGCCAGAAATTCGCGCAAGCCGGTCACGGTGATTTCGCGGCACATGATCACCACGGCGGCCAGCAGGCTGATTTTGTCGATCCGTTCGAAGGCGATCAGCATCATGATCACGGCGCAGACCAGCAGCTTGTCGGCCACCGGATCGAGGAAGCGGCCCAGATCGCTCATCTGCCCCCATTTGCGCGCCAGATAGCCATCGAACCAGTCGGTGATGCCGGCGGCGGCGAACAATCCCAGGGGCAGCCAGGCGCTCCAGGAACCGGGCAGGTAAAACGCCGCGCAGATGGCCGGAATGGCCAGAATGCGCGAGATCGTCAGCAGATTGGGCAGGCTGTTCAACATATGACTTTCATCGCACGGCGAGGGGCCGCATTACAGCGTTTGGCCGGCCCGGATACAAGACCCCGGACACAAGATTTGGGGCGTGGGGAGCGGGAATTCAACCGCCATGAAAATGGTCGTAAACCTTTTTCGCCACGGTTTTGGAAATTCCGCCCACGGCTTCCAGGTCGGCCAGCCCGGCCTGCGCCACGCTCTTGGCCGATCCGAAATGCAGCAGCAAGGCTTTTTTGCGCGCGGCGCCGATGCCGGCTATCTCATCCAGCGGCGACCGGAACTGATCCTTGCTGCGTTTCGCGCGATGCGTGCCGATGGCGAAACGATGCGCCTCATCACGCAGACGCTGCAGGAAAAACAACACCGGATGCCGTGCTTCCAGCATGAAGGGCTCGCGGCCCGGCATGAAAAACACTTCGCGGCCGGCATTGCGCTCGGGCCCCTTGGCAATCGCGGCCACCGGCTGTTCGGGGATTCCCAATTCCTGCAACACCTGCTGCGCCGCAGCAAGCTGGCCCTTGCCGCCATCCACCAGGATCAGATCGGGCCAGTCGATCTCCGGCTGCGGGGCATCCGTATCCGGGATATCGGCATCGGGCTCTATCGCCGGCGTTTCCGCAGCCTCCGCTTCCGCAGCCTCCGCTTCCACAGCCTCCGCTTCCGCAGCCTCCGCTTCTGATGCATCGCGGGCTTTCAGCAGGCGCTGAAAGCGGCGGGTCAGCACCTCGCGCATCATGCCGTAATCGTCGCCGGGCGTGATGTCTTCGCTGCGGATATTGAATTTGCGATAAGCGTTCTTGCGCAGGCCTTCAGGGCCGGAAACGATCATGCCGCCCACGGCATGGCGGCCCTGGATATGGCTGTTGTCGTATACTTCGATGCGGCGCGGCGGCGCTTCCAGGCCAAAGATCTCTGCCACGCCGGCCAGCAATTTTTGCTGCGTTGCGGATTCCGCCAGCCGTCGCCGCAGGGCGTCGCGGGCATTGTCCAGCGCATGCTCCACAAGGTCGCGTTTGCCGCCGCGCTGCGGGCAATGCAGTTCCACGCGATGGCCGGCATGCAGGCTCAACGCATCCTGGATCAATGCAGCGCCTTCCACCGGATCGCTGATCAGCACCAGCTTGGGCGGTTCGCGCTCGGCATAGAACTGGCCGATAAAGGCATCCAGCACATCGCTCACCTCGGCATCGCGGGCATGGGCGGGGAAATAGGCATGGTTGCCGAAATTCTGTCCGGCGCGGAAGAACACCACCTGCACACAGACATTGCCGCCTTCGGTAACTGCCGCAATCACGTCGGCATCGCCCAGATCGACCAGGCTGACATCCTGCTTCTGGCTGATATAGGCCAGCGCGCGGATACGGTCGCGCAATTCCGCGGCCTGTTCGAAATCCAGCGCGTCCGACGCCGTCTGCATGCGGGCCTGCCATTCGCTGAGCAAGCCGCGATTGCGGCCGGACAGAAAATCCTTCGCCTCGCCCAATATGCGCGCATAGCCCGGTGCATCGATGCGGCCTACGCAGGGCGCACGGCAGCGTTTGATCTGATATTGCAGGCAGGGGCGCGCGCGGCCGGCGAATTCGCTGTCGGAGCAGGTACGCAGCGGAAAGGCGCGGGCCAGCGTGTGCATCATGGTGTTCACCGCGCCGGTGGAAGCAAACGGGCCGAAATAATCCCCCGCTGCATCGCGCGCGCCGCGATGCTTCTCGATGCGCGGGAAATCATGGTCGCGACCGATCATGATGTAGGGGAAGGATTTGTCGTCCTTCAGCAGGATATTGTAGATCGGCTGCAGCTTCTTGATCAGGTTGGCTTCAAGCAGCAAAGCCTCGGCTTCGGTATGGGTGACCGTCACGTCCAGCCGCGCCACGCGATGCACCATGCGCTGGATGCGGATGCTCAGGCCCGCCAGCTTGGTGTAGTTGGTCACGCGCTTTTTCAGGCTGCGTGCCTTGCCGATATAAAGCAGCACGCCCTCGGCATCGAACATGCGATACACGCCGGGGCCGGCGGGCAATGTCTTCAATGCCGCCTGGATCACTCCGGCGCCTGCCAGCAGCGGCGCATCGGCTTCGTGATCAGTGCCGCTCACCCGTCCGACTCCTTCATCCACATGTGAAAACCTAATGATTCCACAGCTTTGAGCAAAGCGCCCCAAGCCTGTGGATAACTTTGTGGGGAAACTTGACTCAATTTGACGAGTGCGGCGCAAAATGCTCGCCCCAAAGCCGAAGCGGCGTCTGCGTTGGTGATTATAGCGCAATGATGCATAACGATTTTCTGTGCTTATCCACAGACCATCACGGGTTCGTCATCACAGCGTTACATGCCGGCTGCGGGTAATTTTGCCTGTGCACAACATCGTTCCGGCAACTCGAAATCCCAGCCAGAGTCAAGGCCTAATAGCAGGGCTGTAACGGAATCTTTCTTTTCTTAACGGCGGTATCTTTCGATCTCGACGCCGGCGCCGGCAGCCTCTGGTATTGCAGCGGGTTTTTCCACGCAAACCCGTACACGGCGAACGCGAGAATCTTCCAGGCAAAGCGCGGCCAGGCGCTCGGCCATGGTTTCAACCAGATCGATATGGCCCTCGGCCAGCAGGGCCTTGGTGCGCTGCACCAGGCCGTCATAACAAACCACGTCGGCGTAATCGAGCGGGCCATTGCCACCTATGGCGGCTTGCGGGGTTTCGCGCACCCAAAGCTCGAGGTCGATGATCACATCCTGCGGCCGCAGTTTTTCTTCCGCATACACGCCGATGCGGGCGGGCAGGCGCAATTCGCGCACGAAGACGCGGCGGAAGCTTTCCGGCACATTGGGCAGCGGGATGTCGCTCCAGGCGGCCCGGGCGCGGTCGTGAATGGTCATGTCATTCCTCCGGGTCGCGGCTATGCCCCGTGGGCGGCGGCCAGGGCAGGTGCTGGCCGCCATCGAGGGCGATCATTTGGCCGGTCATGGCCGGCGCGTCAAGCAGGAATAGCAGGCCTGCGGCAATCTCTTCCGGCGCTGCCCCGCGTTGCAGCGGCGTGGAAGCCCATTGCCGGGCGAATTGTTCGGCGCTTTGGCGCGTGGAAGGCAGCACCGGGCCCGGTCCGATGCCATTCACCCGGATGCGCGGCGCCAGCGCCATGGCCAGGGTCTGGGTCAGACTCCAGAGCGCGGATTTCGACAGCGTATAGCTGGCGAAATGCGGCGTGAGGCGCCACACCCGCTGGTCGATGATGTTGACGATATCGCCCTTGCGATCGTCCGGCAAAGCGGCGGCGAAGGCCTGGCTGAGAAAGAACGGCGCCCGCAGATTGGCATCCATATGCATCGCCCAGCTTTCCGGCGTGGCGCTCTGGATATTGTCGTATTCAAACAGCGAAGCGTTGTTCACCAAGATGTCGATCGGCCCCAGCGCCTGCTGTGCAAGCGGCAGCAAAGCCTGACAGGCGGCGATATCGCGCAGATCGGCTTGCACGGCCATGGCGCGGCCGCCCTTGCCGGCAATCTCGGCCACCAGCGCATCGGCTGCGGTGCGCGAGGTGTTGTAATGCACCGCCACGCCATAGCCGCGCGCGGCCAGGGCAAGACTGATGGCGCGGCCGATGCGCACCGCGCCGCCGGTAACGAGGGCGTTTCTTGTGGGTGTGGTGCGCGTCATTTCTTGCGGCCCCGATAGGTGCGGCGGCTGCCCGCCTTGCCGGCGGTGGAGCGCGGCGCGGGGGCGCTGTATTTGGCGCCGTCCTCGGCCAACCCCATGGGTTTCACCGCCACGCTGCCGCCGAGTTCCAGTTCGCTCATTTCCAGCCGTTTGATTTCATCGCGCAGACGGGCGGCTTCCTCGAATTCCAGGTTGCCGGCGGCCTCGCGCATGCGTTTATCCAGGTCGGCCAGATAGGCCTTCAGGTTATGGCCCACCAGATGGCCATCCTTGGCATGTTCCACATCCACTGTGTAATGGTCATGCTCGTACACGCTTTGCAGGATGTCGCCGATCTGTTTGCGCACACTTTCCGGCGTGATGCCGTGTTCGGCATTATAGGCCTGTTGCTTGGCGCGGCGGCGGGCGGTTTCGTCCAGCGCGCGCTTCATGCTGTTGGTCATCTTGTCGGCATAGAGGACGACATGGCCATCCACGTTGCGTGCGGCGCGGCCGATGGTCTGGATCAAAGAGGTTTCGCTGCGCAGAAAGCCTTCCTTGTCGGCATCCAGGATGGCCACCAGCCCGCATTCGGGAATATCGAGGCCCTCGCGCAGCAGGTTGATGCCGATCAGCACGTCGAACGCCCCCAGCCGCAGATCGCGCAGGATTTCGATGCGTTCCAGCGTGTCGATATCGGAATGCAGATAGCGCACTTTCAGGCCGGCATCGGTGAGGTATTCGGTCAGGTCTTCCGCCATGCGCTTGGTCAGGGTGGTCACCAGCACGCGATAGCCCTTGGCGATGGTCTTGCGCGCCTCGCTCAGCAGGTCGTCCACCTGATGCTCCACCGGGCGGATTTCGGTTTCCGGATCGATAAGCCCGGTCGGGCGGATCACCTGTTCGGTGAACACGCCGCCGGTGCGCTCCATCTCCCATTTACCGGGCGTGGCGGAAACGAACACGGTTTGCGGTCGCAGGCTTTCCCATTCGCGGAATCGTAGCGGCCGGTTGTCGATGCAGGAGGGCAGGCGGAAGCCATATTCCGCCAGCGTGGCCTTGCGCCGGAAGTCGCCGCGAAACATGCCACCGATTTGCGGCACGGTCACATGGCTTTCATCCACGAACAGGATGGCGTTTTCCGGCAGATATTCAAACAGCGTGGGCGGCGGCGCGCCGGGCGGGCGGCCGGTGAGATAGCGTGAATAATTTTCGATGCCGGCACAGGCGCCGGTGGCGATCATCATTTCGATATCGAAGGTCGTGCGCTGTTCCAACCGCTGCATTTCCAGCAGGCGGTTCTGCTTGGCCAGTTCGTCCAGCCGCAGCTTGAGGTCCACCTTGATCTGCTCCACCGCCTGTTGCAGCGTGGGCTTCGGCGTCACGTAATGGCTGTTGGCGAAGAGTTTCACGCTTTCCATCGTGGCGCTGCGCTCGCCGGTCAGCGGATCGAATTCCACGATGCTTTCCAACTCGTCGCCGAACAGCGAAAGCCGCCAGGCGCGGTCTTCCATATGCGATGGGAAGATTTCGATGCCATCGCCGCGCACGCGGAAGGCGCCGCGCTGGAAGGCGGCATCGTTGCGGCGATATTGCAGATCCACCAGGCGGCGCAGCAATGTGTCGCGGTCGATGATCTGCCCGGCCTTCAGCGGCAGGGTCATTTCGGAATAGGTTTCCACCGAACCGATACCGTAGATGCAGGAAACCGAGGCCACCACGATCACATCGTCGCGCTCCAACAGGGCGCGGGTGGCCGAGTGGCGCATGCGGTCGATCTGCTCGTTCACCGCCGAATCTTTTTCGATATAGGTGTCGGTGCGGGCCACATAGGCTTCCGGCTGGTAGTAATCGTAATAGGAGACGAAATACTCCACCGCGTTGTTGGGGAAGAAATTTTTCATCTCGCCATAAAGCTGGGCGGCCAGGGTCTTGTTCGGCGCCAGCACCAGGGCGGGCCGGCCGGTGCGGGCGATCACCTGGGCCATGCTGAAGGTCTTGCCCGAGCCGGTGACACCCAGCAGCACCTGGTCGCGCTCGCCGCCCACAACCCCCTCGGTCAGTTCCGCGATGGCGGTGGGCTGGTCGCCGGAAGGCTGGTAGGGGGCCTGCAGGTCATAGGCGATGCCGCCCTGGCTCTTTTCCGGGCGTTCCGGGCGATGCGGCACGAAATCCGGGAAATTCGCATCGGCGAAAACGTCCGGGTCTTCGATTTCTCGCTCGACGGTGGATGCTGTAGCGGGCTTGGCCATGGCGGGAATATGGCGCGGGCCGGCGCGGCTTGCCAGTGCCTGACGCGTTCTGGCCCTTTCTTCGCCGCAATTGCATGGGTATATCTGTGGGAAAGCAAGGAAAATTGCCATGACAGTGATCGTTACCGGCGGTGCCGGATTTATCGGTTCGGCCCTGGTCCGCCAGCTTAATGCGGCGGGCGAGTCGGTGGTGACGGTGGATAAGCTCACCTATGCCGGCAACCTGGATAACCTGGCCGACCTGAAGCAGCCCGCGCTGCACCGTTTCGAGCGTATCGATATCTGCGACCGTGCGGCGATCCGTGCGCTTTATGCCGAAGTGAAACCGAAAGCCGTGTATCACCTGGCCGCCGAAAGCCATGTGGATCGTTCCATCGACAGCCCGGCAGCCTTCATCGAAACCAATGTGACCGGCAGCCTGGTGCTGCTGGAAGCCGCCGTTGAATATTGGCGCGGTCTGGACGATGCCGGCAAGGCGGCGTTCCGGCATCTGCAGGTTTCCACCGACGAAGTCTATGGCGATGCCGAGCCGGACGAATTCTTCACCGAGGCCAGCCCCTACAAACCGAATTCGCCCTATGCCGCCAGCAAGGCTGCCTCCGATCATCTGGCACGCGCTTTCGGCCGCACCTATGGCCTGCCGATCCTGGTGACCAATTGCGGCAACAATTACGGGCCGTATCAGTTTCCGGAAAAGCTGATTCCGCTGATGATCCTGAATGCCCTGGAAGGCCGTCCGCTGCCGGTCTATGGCAAGGGCGACCAGATCCGCGATTGGATCCATGTGGATGATCACGCCGCCGCCTTGCGCCAGGTGATGGCGAAAGGCCGTGTGGGCGAAACCTATCTGATCGGGGCGCGCGGCACCCGGCGCAATCTGGAGCTGGTGCATACCATCTGCGCGCTGCTGGATGATTTCGCGCCGCAGCCCACGGGCCGCAAATACGCCGAATTCATCCGCTATGTCACCGACCGGCCGGGCCATGATTCCCGCTATGCCATCGATCCCGGCAAATGCGAGAGCGAATTGGGCTGGAAGCCGGTTTATGATGTCACCTCCGGCCTGCGCCAGACGGTGAAATGGTATCTGGAAAACCGCGCCTGGTGCGAGCGCGCCGGCAAGCATTACGACCGCGACCGTATCGGTCTGGCAAAGCAGGGATGAGGAAACCATGAAGGGTATCGTGCTGGCCGGCGGCACCGGCTCGCGTCTGCATCCCGCCACCTCGGTGGTGAGCAAGCAATTGCTGCCGGTCTACGACAAGCCGATGGTGTTCTATCCGCTCACCACGCTGATGCTGGCCGGCATCCGCGACATCCTGATCATCACCACGCCGCGCGACCAGGCAGCCTTCAGCGATCTGCTGCAGGATGGCAGCCAATGGGGCGTGAATATCCAATATGCCGTGCAGCCCGAGCCCAACGGCATCGCCCAGGCCTTTCTGATCGGCCGCGATTTTCTGGCCGGCGACCATGCTGCCCTGGTGCTGGGCGACAACATCTTCTACGGCGAAGGCTTCGGCGACATTCTGCGCCGTGCGGCCAGCCGCGAGCAGGGCGCCACGGTGTTCGGCTATTGGGTGGCCGATCCGGAACGTTACGGCGTGTTGGATCTGGATGCGCAAGGCGGCGTGAAGGCGATCATCGAAAAGCCCAATCCGGCGCCCACCAACTGGGCCGTAACCGGCCTGTATTTCTACGACAACCAGGTGAGCGATATCGCGGCTGCGCTGAAACCCAGCAAACGCGGCGAACTGGAAATCACCGATCTCAACAATGCCTATCTGGCGCGCGGCCAGTTGAGCGTGGAGAAATTCGGCCGTGGCTTCGCCTGGCTGGATACCGGCACGCCCGACAGCCTGCTGGATGCGGCCAATTTCATGGCCACGGTGGAAAAGCGCCAGGGTTTGAAGATTGCGGTGCCCGAGGAAGTGGCTTGGCGGCTGGGCTTCATCGACCGGGCGCAGGTGGAACGCCGCATCGCCTTCTACAAGAACAACGCCTATGCGCAGTATCTCAGCCGGATATTGAATCAGGCCGGCTGAGATTGCATGCGGTTCAGGCGTTGCGCTTTTGCCACCAGCCGATGAGTTCGCCGACGATACCGCGGCGGAAGGCCATCACCACCACCACGAAGATCGCGCCCTGGATCACCAGCACATATTCGGCGAAGCCGGCCAGATAATTCTGCATGGTCACGATCACGGCGGCCCCCACGGCAGGGCCCAGGATGGTGCCCATACCGCCCACCAGGGTCATCAACACCACTTCGCCCGACATCTGCCAGGCCACGTCGGTGAGCGAGGCAAGCTGGAATACCAGCGCCTTGGTGGCGCCCGCCATGCCGGCCAGGGCGGCGGACAGCACGAAGGCCAGCAGCTTGTAACGATCCACCCGATAGCCCAGCGACACGGCGCGGGGCTCGTTTTCGCGGATCGCCTTCAGCACCTGGCCGAACGGCGAGTGGATGGTGCGGTGGATGATGGTGAAGCCGATCACGAAGACAGCCAGCACCACGTAATAGAAATGCAGGTCGTTGGTGGTTTCGATGAAGCCGAAAACCGCACGGCGCGGCACGGCCTGGATGCCGTCTTCGCCGCCGGTGAATTTGGTCTGCAGGCAGAAGAAAAACACCATCTGCGCCAGCGCCAGGGTTACCATGGCAAAATAGATGCCCTGGCGACGGATGGCGATGAGGCCGGCCACCAGGCCCAAAGCGGCAGCCACAGCCGTGCCGGCCAGGATGCCGAATTCCGGCGACCAGCCCCAGCTTTTCACCACATAGGCGCTGATATAGGCGGCGCCGCCGAAGAACATGGCATGGCCGAACGAGAGCAGGCCGACATAGCCGATCAGCAGATTGAAGGCGCATGCGAACAGCGCAAAGCACAGCACCTTCATCAGAAAGACCGGATAGACGATGGCGGGCGCCACCAGCAGCAGGGCCAGCAGGGCGGCGAAAATATGAGTTTCACGCAGCTTCATGATGCCAGCCTCACTTCGGGGTGCCGAACAGGCCGGCCGGCTTTATCATCAGCACGATGGCCATGATGATGAAGATCACCGTACTCGATGCCTCGGGATAGAATACCTTGGTCAATCCCTCGATCAGACCCAGGGTGAAGCCGGTGACGATGGAACCCATGATCGAGCCCATGCCGCCGATCACCACCACCGCAAACACCACGATGATCAAGTTGGATCCCATCGTGGGGTTCACATTGTAGATCGGTGCTGCCATCACGCCGGCCAAAGCGGCCAAGCCTACGCCGAAGCCATAGGTGAGGGTGATCATGCGCGGCACGTTGATGCCGAAGGCCTGCACCAGTTCCGGCTTCTCGGTGGCGGCGCGCAGATACGAGCCAAGCTTGGTGCGTTCGATCATGTACCAGGTGCCGAGGCAGACGATCAGCGAGGCCACCACCACCCAGGCGCGGTAATTGGGCAGGAACATGAAGGGCAGACGCTGGCCGCCGGGGATCGGATTTTCATAAGGCAGGCCCGACGAGCCGAAGGCTTTGCGGAACAGGCCTTCCACGATCAACGCCAGGCCGAAGGTAAGCAGCAGGCCGTAGAGATGGTCGAGGTGATACAGCCGGCGCAGCAGCAGGCGCTCCAGCACCATACCGAAAGCCGCCACGATGATCGGCGCCAGGAGCAGTGCACCCCAATAGGGAATACCCAGCCAGTTGAGCAGCATCCAGGCCACGAAGGCGCCCATCATGTATTGCGCGCCGTGGGTGAAGTTGATCACGTTCAGCAGGCCGAAGATCACGGCCAGGCCGAGACTCAACATCGAATAGAAGGCGCCGTTGATCAGTCCGAGCAATAGCTGCCCGAACAAGGCCTGTGGCGGTATGCCGATCAGCTCGAACATCGCTGAAGCGTCCCCTTGTTTTGGTCCCTGTTAAACACGTCGCCTTTTAGCCCGTACTGGTTGGCACCGTATCGGTTGGCACCGTATCGGTTAGCACCATGCTGGGCCTTTTCGGCGTCTTATGGGGGCGGGCCGGATGGGCTTGAAACCTGGCCCGCCGCCATAAGGCGCGTGCGGAAAGCAGGGCCGCCGGTTGCCCGGCGGCCCCGTTACGCGATTACTTCACCAGCGGGCAATTGCCTTCTGCCATCGGGCGGAAAGCTTCTGCGGCGGGGATGGTCTTCTTCACGGTGAGATAATCCCAGGCATACTTCGATTCGCCGGGCTTCTTCACTTCCACGAGATACATGTCGTGCACGTGACGGCCATCCTTGCGCAGGGTGCCCTTGCCGAACAGCTTATCGTCGCTGGGCATTTCCTTCATCTTGTCCACCACCTTCACGCCGTCGGCATCGCTCTTCAGCGCTTCCACGGCCTTCAGGTAATGGATCACGCCGGAATAGATGCCGGCATGCACCATGGTGGGCATCTTGCCGCCATTGGCCGCCGCGAATTCCTTGGCGAATGCGCGGTTGTTGTCGTTGGCATCCCAATACCAGGCGGTGGTGAAGTTCAGGCCCTGGGCGGTCTTCAGGCCGAGCGAATGCACATCGGTGATGAACATCAGCATGCCGGCCAGCTTCTGGCCGCCTTCGACGATGCCGAATTCAGCCGCCTGCTTGATCGAGTTGATGGTGTCGCCGCCGGCATTGGCGAACGCCACGATCTGCGCCTTGGAGGCCTGCGCCTGCAGCAGGAAGGACGAGAAGTCGGTGCCCGGGAAGGGGTGCCGCACGGCGCCCACCACGGTGCCGCCATTGGCCTTCACCACATTGCCGGTATCGCGCTCCAGCGCATGGCCGAAGGCGTAATCGGCGGTGACGAAGTACCAGCTCTTGCCGCCGGTCTGCACGATCGCCTTGCCGGTGCCGTTGGCCAGCGCCCAGGTGTCGTAGGTCCAATGCGCGGTGTTGGGCGAGCAGGCCGGGCCGGTCAGATCGGAGGTGGCAGGGCCGGAGCCGATGAACACCTTGTTCTTTTCCTTGGTGATCTGGTTGATCGCCAGGGCCACCGACGAGGTCGGCACGTCCACGATGGCATCCACCTTGTCCACGTCATACCACTGGCGGGCGATGTTGGAGCCGATATCGGGCTTGTTCTGGTGATCGCCGAAAACCACTTCCACCTTGAAGCCGCGCTTCTCGATGCCGGAATCGGCCACAGCCTTGCGGGCAGCCCAGGTGCCGCCGGGGCCGGACACGTCGGCATAGAGGCCGGACTGGTCATTCAAAACGCCGAGCTTGATCACGCCATCGCTGACTTGCGCCTGGGCGGCACCGGCGGCCAGCACGATTGCCGTGGTGGCGAAAAGGGTCTTGATCTGCATTGTTTCCTCCTCAGGGTTTCAACTGGTTACACGCCGAGATACTGCTCCAGTTTTGCGGTATTATTGGCAATCTGATCGTTCGGAATCATGTCGATCACCTTGCCGTGTTCCACCACATAGTGGCGGTCAGCCACCGTGCTGGCGAAGCGGAAATTCTGCTCCACCAGCAAAACGGTGAATCCCTTCTGCTTCAGCAGCCGGATCATTGCGCCAATCTGCTGCACGATCACCGGGGCCAGGCCCTCGGTGGGTTCGTCCAGCAGCAGGAAGGTTGCGCCGGTGCGCAGGATGCGCCCGATGGCCAGCATCTGCTGTTCGCCGCCAGATAGCTTGGTGCCCTGGCTTTTCAGGCGTTCCTTCAGGTTGGGGAAGATCTGGTAGATTTCCTCCAGCGACATGCCGCCGCCTTTGACCACCGGGGGCAGCGTGAGATTCTCATACACATTCAGGCTGGAGAAGATGCCGCGTTCCTCGGGGCAGAAAGCCAGGCCGATGCGGGCGATCTTGTTGGAGGACAGGTGGATCAGTTCCTGGCCTTCGAAACTCACCGAGCCCGAACGCTGGGCCAGCATGCCCATCACGGCCTTCATCGTGGTGGTCTTGCCGGCGCCGTTGCGGCCCAGCAGGGTGACAACCTCGCCCTTTGCCACATGGAATTCCATGCCATGGAGAATGTGGCTCTCGCCGTAGAATCCATGCAGGTCTTTTACGACAAGCTGCGCCTCAGCCATGACCGGTCCCCATATACGCCTCGATCACTTCCGGATTCTTCGAGACCGTTTCGTAATTGCCTTCGGCGAGGATTTCGCCGCGGCGCAGCACGGTGATGGTGTCAGACAGCTTGGCCACCACCGACAGGTTATGCTCCACCATCAGCACCGTGCGGTTTTTCGCCACGCGCTTGATCAGGTCGGAAATCTTTTCGATATCCTCGTGGCCCATGCCGGCCATCGGCTCGTCCAGCAGCATCATTTCCGGCTCGAGCGCCAGGGTGGTGGCGATTTCCAGCGCGCGCTTGCGGCCGTAAGGCAGTTCAACGGCGGTGAGATGGCGGAAATCGCTCAGGCCCACGGCATCGAGCAATTCCTCGGCGCGGGCATTCAGCTTTTCCAGGCTGCGCTCCGAACGCCAGAAATGGAAGCTGGTGCCCAGCGGCCGCTGCAACGCGATGCGCACATTTTCCACCAGTGTGAGGTGCGGGAACACCGCAGAAATCTGGAAGGAACGCACAAGGCCCGAGCGCGCGATATCCGCCGGCTTGGCCGAGGAGATGTCGCGCCCGTTATAGCTGATCCGGCCCCTGCTCAGCGGCAGGAACTTGGTCAGCAGGTTGAAACAGGTGGTCTTGCCGGCGCCATTCGGCCCGATCAGGGCATGAATGCTGTGGCGGCGAACGCTCAGATTCACGTCCTTCACAGCCACGAAGCCGGCAAATTCTTTGGTAAGACCCTCTGTGGTAAGGATATAATCGTCCGCCATCGGTTCGGCTTATCCTTGTTTTATATCGTATCACTCCCTGGCCGCCGGTTCGTTTTCCAAACCTGACGACAGCGTCATGTAACGGTATTCAGTCGGGGAAGTAAATAGCTGTTTTGGCAAAAATAATGCGCCCGATAGCGGGATTAATCCTGCATCGGTTCATTTTTGCGGCATTATCAAACGATTATTTGATGGCGGGTTCGGCCAGATCGCCCGCTTTGCTTAATTTGTGCTCACGGAAGGCTATATAGCAGGTGGAAGCGAAGATGATGCTGCCGCCCAGCCAGGTATAGAAATCAGGCACCTGGCCGAAAATCATGAAGCCGAGAATCGCTGCGAAAATCAGCTTGGTGAATTCCAGCGGCATGATCACCCCGGTATCGGTATGGCGGAAGGCCTCGGTGAACAGCACCTGGCCGATCGAACCCAATACGCCAAGCAGCAGAAGCAACATGAATTGCGGTGCATTGGGCATCTGCCAGAACGGCAGCGATACACCGAATGAAATCGGAATCGCGAAAACCAGCATGTAGGTGGAGATGGTGAGGCTGGAATCCGTGCGGGCAAGAATCTTGATATCGATCATCGAAATCGCCCATAGCACGGTGGCGCCCAGGATCAGCATCTGCCCCAGGCCGATCTCGGCAAAGCCCGGCCGCAGGATGACAAGCATGCCGAGAATGCCAATGAGCAGGGCGGCGATGCGGCGGGCACGGATGCGTTCGCCCAGCACCACAACGGCGCCGATGGTAACGAAAAGCGGCGCGGCATAGGATAGCGCGGTCACCTCGGCCAGCGGGATCATGCTCAGGCTGGTGAAGAACAGCAGCATCGAACAGCCATTCACCACGCCGCGCAGGGCATGCAGGCCGATCTTTTTCGTGCGCAGGGCGGTGAAACGGCTACGGATCAGCAGCGGCATCAAGGCCAGCAGGCCGAAAACGTTGCGGAAGAAGGCGACCTGGAAGGGGTGAAGCTCTTGCGTCAGCTTGGCCACCGTTGCATGCATGCAACTGAAGCATAATGTGGCAATCAGCATCAAACCCATGGCTTTCAGAAGCAGCATGCGGCTGCTCTGATTCATGGCAAAAGGTATGTCGGACATGAAACCCCGGCGGATTATGAATCGGCAGTATCCAGGATAATTACGGTTCCGAGCATTGCGAAAACTGCAACTCTCCCATGTCCTGCCTATTGAGGCGACGGTGCCGGCGATCCAGGCAGCCCTGGCAAAGCCAGATCTGGCAAGCCCAGATTTGGCAGGCCCCGATCCGGCGTTGCCTAATCTGGTCATACAGGCGCCGCCCGGTTCGGGCAAGACCACGCTGATTCCGCTGGCGCTGCTGGACGAAGCCTGGCTGTCTGGCCGCAGTATCATCATGCTGGAGCCGCGTCGTCTGGCCGCGCGCATGGCAGCCCGGCGGATGGCCTATCTGCTTGGCGAGTCCGTAGGGGAAACCGTGGGCTACCGGGTCCGGCTGGAAAGCAAGGTGGGGCCGCGTACCCGCATCGAGGTGGTGACCGACGGTGTATTCCTGCGCCGGCTGCAGCGTGACCCTGAACTGAGCGGCGTGGCCGCGATATTGTTCGACGAAGTGCATGAGCGCGGGTTGGAAACCGATCTGGCGCTGGCGCTTTGCCGCGAGGCGCAGCAGGCATTGCGGCCCGATCTGCGGCTGGTAGCGATGTCGGCCACCCTGGATGCGGCGCCCTTTGCCGCGCTGCTTGGCGATGCCCCGGTGGTTACTGCCGAAGGCCGGGCCTTTCCGGTGGAAATTCGCTGGCGCCCGCCTGCCGCAAATACCCGCATAGAGCAGGCCACGACGGATTGCATTCGCCAGGCTATGGGCGAGACCGAAGGCGACATGTTGGTGTTTCTCCCCGGTCAGGGAGAAATCCGGCGCACCATGACGCGCCTGCAGGATGCCGGCTTGCCCGAAAACGTTAGCGTGATGCCGCTCTATGGCGATCTGTCGCCTGCCGAACAGGACGCCGCCATTCAGCCCAGCCCGGCCGGTCGGCGCAAGGTGGTGCTGGCCACCAGCATCGCCGAGAGCAGCCTCACCATCGAGGGTGTGCGTGTGGTGGTGGATGCCGGGCTGATGCGCCAGGCCAGCTTTTCGCCGCGCACCGGCATGAGCGGCCTGGAAACCGTGAAGGTCAGTCAGGCCTCGGCCGAGCAGCGCGCCGGCCGTGCCGGTCGTGTGGCGCCGGGTGTTTGCTATCGGCTCTGGGCAGAGGCGGCCCATGGCGGCCTGGCAAAATTCTCCGCGCCGGAAATCGCCAATGCCGATCTGGCGCCTTTGGCTTTGGACCTGGCTGTGTGGGGCGCGCGCGATGCTGCCGCCTTGCCCTGGCTCGACCCGCCGCCGGCGCCGGCTTTGGCGCAGGCGCGCAAATTGCTGCACGATCTCGGCGCGTTGGATCATGCCGGCGTGGGAGAGGGCAATGTCACGCCCCATGGCCGCGCCATGGCCGAATTGCCGCTGCATCCGCGCCTGGCGCATATGGTGATACGCGGCCAGGCAAAAGGCCTGGGGGCTTTGGCCTGCATGCTGGCGGCGCTGCTGTCTGAACGCGACATAGTTCGTTCCGGCGGGCCACATGGGCCGCGCGATGCCGATCTGCGCTGGCGGTTGGATATGCTGTTGCGGGCAGACCGCAAGGCAGCGCCTCATGGCATGCGGGTGCCTCATGGCATGCGGGTGCCCCCTGGCATGCGGGTGGATGAAGGCGCAGTGCGGCAGATCCGCAAGCTGGCGGAAGATTGGCGCCGCCGCATCGATGCCAGGCCGCATCATGGCGATACCGAGGCGACCGGCCTGCTGCTGGCGCTGGCTTATCCCGATCGCGTGGCGAAGAAGCGCGGCCAGCAGGCCGGCAGCTATCTGATGAGCGGCGGTCGCGGCGCGCGGCTGGATGAACTGGATGCGTTATGCCGCGAGCCCTATCTGGCAATCGGCGAATTGGATGGGGCGCAGGCGGATGCGCGGGTTTATCTCGCCGCGCCTTTGAGCGAAGCCGAGATCGAGGCCGAATTGGGCGATGCGATCCAGACCACTGAAAGCGTGGTCTGGGATGATCGTGAGAAGGCGGTGCTTGCGCGGCGCCAGCGCCGGCTGGGCGCCCTGGTGCTGAAGGAACGCATGCTCGATAAGCCGGATCCCGATGCCCTGCGCGCCGCTTTGCTGGAAGGCATTCGCAAGGCCGGGCTGGATGCCCTGCCCTGGACCGCCGGCCTGCGGCAATGGCAGGCCCGCGTGGCGCTGTTGCGCCGCACGCTGCCGCAGGCCGCAAACTGGCCCGATTGCAGCGATGCGGCCTTGCTTGAAGGACTGGATGACTGGCTGTCGCCTTATCTCGATGGCCTTGGCAAGCTGTCGCAGCTTGCCGGTATCGATCTGCATGCCGCGCTTACCGGCCGTTTGAACTACGCCGAACGGAAATTGCTGGATGCGGAAGCGCCAACCCATTGGATCGTGCCCACCGGCAATGCGCTTGCCATCGATTATGCGGCCGGCGACATGCCGGTGCTGGCCGTGCGTTTGCAGGAAATGTTTGGCGAGCGTGAAACTCCCAGCATTGCCGGCGGCCGGATGAAACTTTTACTGCATCTGCTGTCGCCTGCACGCCGGCCCTTGCAGGTGACAGCCGATCTCGCCGGCTTCTGGCAATCCAGCTATCGCAGCGTGCGTGCCGAGATGCGCGGCCAGTATCCCAAGCATGAATGGCCGGAAGATCCCGCCAATGCAGCGCCGACCGCACGCGCAAAGCCGCGCGCGCGTTAAACACCAGAGCGAGTGTTTGTCATTGGTATGTCTATGATCGATTCTATATGCCGGCCTGGATACATATCGCATCGATATTTGCTGCGAGCCGATTGCAGAACCCATACTTGTTGTGGGCAGGCGTAGGCGTTAAGCTCGGTCTTGCATGAAACCGGAATTCCGCCGCGATATCAGCATCCTGTTCGGCGACGGCAAGTCGGCGATGCGCAATCTCTATCGTCAGGCCCTGCTGGGCGCTGGGTTCCTCAAGCTGCGTGAATTCGACAGCATGGTGGGCTTCACCGATCTGCTGCATATTGTGCAGCCTGATGTGATCCTGATGGAAATCGAGATGCCTGAGGGCGATGCCTGCGCCACGGTGCATGGCTTGCGCCATGGCCTGCTGGGCGACAATCCGTTTCTGCCGGTGATCCTCACCACCTGGGATGCGGAAAGCACCAATGTGCGCCGCGCGGTGAATGCCGGCGCCGACGATCTGCTGGTGAAGCCGGTCAACACCAAAACCCTGGTGGAGCGTATCGAGGCGCTGGCGCTGGCGCGCAAGCCTTTCGTGGTGACCGCCGATTATATCGGGCCGGACCGGCGCAAGGCCTCGGCGCGCGATGGAAACAGTGCGCCGCTGATTCAACCGCCCAATCCGCTGCTGGCCAAACTGCGTGGCGAGCCGGTGGATACCACGGCGATACGCGACGCGGTGCAGCAGGCCAACGAGCAGGTGCGTTTGCAGCGTTTGCGGCAATCGGCCTTCCGTATTGCCTTTTCCGCCCAGCAGGTGGTGCCAGCCTTCCGCGAGGGCCGGGTGGATGATCGCATCCGGGGCTTGTTGCGCGACCTGATCGAGTCGGTGGATGAGATTTCACGTCGCGTGGCCGGCAGCGACGTGGCCCATGTGGGCAAGATCTGCGAGCCGCTGCTATCCACCGCCCGCCGGCTGGCGGCCAATGAACTGCCCGATCCGAAAACCCCGGAAGGCAGCAAGCCGCTGGATCTGCTGCAGGCGCTGGCAAATGCCGTGCTGGCGTTTTTCAACCCGGGACGCGAGGCCGGCCAATTGGCCAACGAAGTCGCGTCTGCCGTCGCGCGGTATCGCGCGCGGGTCGGTTAGCTGCGCGGTATCGCGCGCGGGTCGGTTAGCTGCGCGCTATTGCTGGACGAAGCGGCAGGTGAGGGGCGGCTTATTTATTGCCGCCCACCACATCGTAAACCTGGAATCCGCCATCCCAGATCATCCGCAAGGCCACGTAGAAGATGATCAGCAGGCCGATATAGGCGATCCAGTGATAGCGGTCGAGCAGACGCGCGATCAGCTTCGATGCCATCGCCATCAGGGCGATGGAAAGCACCAGGCCGAATGCCAGGATATAAGGATGGTCGCGGGCGGCGCCGGCCACCGCCAGCACATTGTCGAGCGACATCGACACGTCGGCCATCACGATCTGGGTGATTGCCTCGCGCTTGCTCTTGGGGGCGGGCTTGCCGGTATCGGCATCTTCCGCCTGGCCATCGGCCTTGGCGTGGGCGCGCAATTCGCGCCACATCTTCCAGCTCACCCAGAGCAGCAGCAGGCCGCCGGCCAGGGTGAGGCCGATGATCGAGAGCAACTGCACCGCCACAGCGGCGAACATGATGCGCAGCAATGTGGCGGCCAGAATGCCGTAGAAGATGATCTTGCCGCGCTCATTGGGCGCCAGGCCGGCCACCGCCATGCCGA
>NZ_JAHBYG010000022.1 GCF_019636075.1 Ferrovibrio sp. | reverse complement strand
GGTTACTTATCTTGTCACCGAAATCGGCATGACCCTGGTCATAGCCGGAGGCGTGCTGGCTGTGGTGCAGATCTGCGGCGCGGTGGGCCGCATCAGCTGGGGCTGGGTCGCCGACCTGCTGCAATCGGGGCTGCGCGCGATGATACTCAATGGCGCCATTGCCATTCCCGCATCCTTTGCCGTGGCTGCCATCAGCAGCGACTGGCCAATCCTGGCGGTATGGCTGGCAGCAGGCTTGTTCGGTTTCTGCGCCGTGGGTTGGAATGGCGTATTCGTAGCGGTGATCGCCCGCCAAGCACCACCGGGCAGCATCGGGCATGCCACCAGCGGCGTGCTGTTCATCACCTTTGCCGGCGTGCTGGTTGGGCCGTCTGCGTTATCGCTGCTGCATGATCAGGCGCAGATCAGCTATGCTGCGGGCTATATGCTGATGGCCGGCGTTACGCTGCTGGGCATTATCTGCCTGATACTTGCCCGCCCCGGCGTATTGCGGCGTGCCCGCCCCTGAGAGGAAAAGCCATCATGGCCATCATCGAAAGCGAAACCGAATTGCGGCAATGCTATGATGAACCATCCGCCATAGTGCAGCAGAAAATCCAGAGCCGGCTGGACAAACACGCCCGCGCCTTCATCGCCCTGTCGCCTTTCGTGGCACTGGCCAGCCATGGGCCGAAAGGCAGCGATTGCTCGCCGCGCGGCGATGCACCGGGTTTTGTAGCGGTACTGGACGACAGTACGCTTTTGCTGCCGGACCGGCGCGGCAACAATCTGCTGGATACACTCAGCAACGTGGTGGCCGAGCCGGATGTGGGCCTGCTGTTTCTGGTGCCAGGCCTGAACGAAACCTTGCGGGTAAATGGCACGGCGGAGATCGTTACCGATCCGGCCATACTGGCGCCGCTCGCCGCGCAGGGAAAGCCGCCCAGTTCGGCCTTGCGGATCAGTGTGCGCGAAGTCTATTTCCAATGCGGCAAGGCGATGATCCGCTCGGATTTATGGAATCCAGAAAAGCGCGTGCCGCGCAGCGGCTTTCCCGGATTGGGCCGGGTTATCGCCGAGCAGATCGGCGGCATCGATCCCGATGCCGCCCAGGCAAATCTGGAAGACTCTTACCGCACGCGACTTTACTGACCGGCGCGATACGCCCAGATCAGAAAGAAACGAACGTCTTGAAGCCACCCATGCTCATGCGCTTCACATCGAAGGGCATGTTTTTCGGATCGCAACTTTTGGCGATACGCGGGTCTTTCATCACCTTGGCATTCACCTTGTCGCGTTGCGCGCGCGATTTGTAGAGAATATAGGAAAACACCACCACCTCGCCCGGCTTGGGCTTGGCCAGTTTTATGAAGCTGCGGCCAAACGGCACATTCAGGTCGTCGCCCACGCATTCACGATAATCCAACGCGCCATATTCTTTCCAAACCTTGCCGGCCACCCGAGACATCTTGGTATAAGCCGCCATGTTCTTTTTCGGCACCAGCAACACAAAACCATCCACATAGGTCATTCTTTACATTCCTCTTCCAGAGTTAATCGGCACAACAAGACATAGACTGCGGTTTATCGTCGTAGCGATCATGATGCCGCAGCCACCATTGCTCGCCTTTAGGCCAGCCGGGCGGTGAATCCTCCCAAGGCTCCTGCCGGCCATAGGGCGTGAGATCGAGCAGGTTATGAGTGTTCAGCAAACCATCCAGGGCGCGCGAGTAGGCCGAGTAGGTGTGATACACCGCATCGCCATCGCGCAGGAAAACGCTGATGCCGGGCAATTCACCCTTCTCGCCGGGTATGCGCTGCTCCGCCAGCAGATCGGCCACGGGGCGGAAATTCCATTCCGCATCGGGCCGCGCCGGATCCACCGTGGCATCGAAATCCATATTGAAATCGCTGCCATGAGAGGAATACCACGGCATGGTCCAACCCATACGGGCCTTGAACGGCGCGATCTTTACCAACGGCGCCAGCGAAATCATCACCAGCGTGGTGTCGCGCGCATGCAGATGGGATAGATGCGGCAGATTGTCGGCTATATGCGAACAACCGGGGCACCCCTCCTCCCATGGCGCACCGGACTTTCCTGGCGGCGGGCCATCGGCATCGAACATGAAATGATAGACGATCAGTTGGCGGCGCCCGGCAAACAGGTCGATCAGACTGAAGCGCCCTTCCGGCCCCTCGAAAACATAATCCTTGTCCACCCGCACCATCGGCAGGCGGCGACGCTGGGCATTCAGCGCATCGCGGGCACGGGTGATTTCCTTCTCGCGCTTCAGCAGATCAAGGCGCGCGGCGCGCCATTCATCGCGCGAAACGATTTCCGGCATAGCCGGATTTGCCATCGCCGGCATTTGTTTCATTGCCCACCTCCTGCCTTGACAAATAAGTTGATATCAACATAATTGTCTGATGTCAAACCTTTCGCCGGCCAAGCTGCCCTTCGATGTCACGCTCATGGTGCGTGATACCTGCCTGTGTCTGCATGTGCAGCGGGCGGCGCGGGCGCTGGCGCGACTGTTCGACGATGCGCTGCGTCCCTTCGGCCTCACCAACGGGCAATACTCCCTGCTGATGGCGCTCAATCGCCCCGATCCGCCCAGCATCGGCCAGGTGGCACCTTTCCTGGCGATGGATCGCACCACCCTCACAGCTTATTTGAAGCCGTTGGAGCGCCGTGGCCTGGTGGAAGTGCGGCCCGATCCAAAGGATCGCCGCAGCCGCCGCATGCGCCTCACCGATGCCGGCCATGCCGTATTGCTGGCCGCCGTGCCGGTCTGGAAATCCACCCACGCCGCGCTTGAGCGAGACATGGCCGGAGACCCCAACCGTCTGCGTGCCGATCTGATGTCGCTGGCATAAAAAACCCAGCGGCCACCAAAACCAGGGAGGGAATGATGAGTTTCAACGCCTATCTCGGCTTCAACGGCAATTGCGCCGAGGCTTTCCGCTATTACGAAAAACACTTGGGCGGCCGGATCGACGCGCTACTGCCCCACCGCGACACACCAGCCGCCGCACAAACGCCACCCGAATGGCAGGACAAGATCATCCATGCCAGCATGACCCTGAACGGCACCATACTGATGGGGGGCGATGCGCCGCCGCAGATGTATCAGCCGCCGGCAGGTTTCTCGGTCAACATCACCACTGCAACGCCGGAAGAAGCCGAACGCGTATTCGCCGCCTTGAGCGATGGCGGCAAAGTGAGCGTGCCGATTGCCGAAACCTTCTGGGCGCAGCGCTTCGGCATGGCAACCGATCGTTTCGGCGTGCCGTGGATGGTGAATTGCTTCAAACCGATGTGATTCGCCGCCTCAGCGCAGATCGCCCATCTTGAAATTCAGCGTCATGCGTTTGGGTTGATTGCCGAAATTCGGCGGCAATTGCAGTGGCTGGGCCAGATACATGCCGCGCAGGAAAGATTCCATCGCCACGCGCAGGTTGGCCCGGCTCGGCTGCTGCATCATCTGCCAGGTTTCGGCATCCACCATGCGCGACATATCGAATGGCAGGCTCTTGTCGAAGGGCGGCGCCATCATGCCATCGGGCATCACAACATAGGCGCCATAGATTTGGATGCGCTCGAATTGCGGTGCGTCCAGATCTATGAACATGTGATCCACGATCTGGCTCAGGAAAAAGTCACGCTCGCTCTGCACCATCTCCGGCGCGGTGCGCGCCGCTGCGGCGGCCTGCTCTCGCGTCATCGGCTGGCGCGCCGGGGCGGATGTGGCTGGCGACAGGCTGCGCGGCAATGGCTCTGCCTTGGGCTGTGGCTGTGGCTGGGCCTGGGCTTGTGGCTGGGCCTGCGCCTGGGGCCTGGGCTGCTGCCTTGGTTCCGGCTTTGGCACGGCTGATTGTTCGGCCACGCGGCCGCGCTGCAATTGCGGCACCTCCGGCGGCGGGGGCGGGGTTGGCGGCGTCTGCACTTCCGGCTGCGGCTGCGGCTGAGGCGGCGGTGGCGGGGGAGGCTGAACCGGAGCCGGCCTGGGTGGCTCGGCCTTGGGGGGCTCTGGAATCACCATGGTGATTTCAAGCGGCGCCGGTTCCGCCGGTTTCCGCCAGGTCATCCAGGGTTCTTCCAGCAACAACACAACCACCAGCGCATGCAGCAACAACGACAGCAGCAGACCGGCCAGAATCACCTTGCTGGTCCGCTCGTCGCCTAACCTGTCCTGCTGTGGTGCAATGATCGCTTGACGCATGGGAAAGAGGTAGAGGCCTGAACACTTTTCGCCAAGGGCCCGGCTTTATCCAAGCCCCCGGAGCGCGCTATAAATTGCCGCCTTTTCGGGAATCCATACAACGCTTGGGAGAGAAACCGTGACCGAGCCCGTTCTTTACTCCACGCAGGATGGCGTGGCTATCCTCACCATCAATAATCCGCCGGTGAACGCACTGGGCCAGGCCGTGCGCCAGGGCATTCTGGATGGCCTGAAGCGCGCCAACGAGGATTCTTCCGCCCAGGCCATCGTTATCGTAGGCGGCGGCCGCACCTTTATCGCCGGCGCGGATATCCGCGAATTCGGCAAGCCGCTCCAGGCACCCGACCTGAATTCCGTGCTGGCCGGCATCGAGGCTTCGGCCAAGCCGGTTGTGGCCGCGATCCACGGCACCGCCCTGGGTGGCGGCCTGGAAGTGGCCCTTACCTGCCATTGGCGCGTGGCTGTGCCCAGCGCCCAGGTGGGCCTGCCGGAAGTGAAGCTGGGCATTCTGCCCGGGGCCGGCGGCACCCAGCGTCTGCCCCGTCTGGTGGGTCCGCAGATGGCGCTGGAAATGATTACCAGCGGCAACCCGATCCCGGCCAAGAAGGCCCTGGAAGTCGGCGTGGTGGACCATGTGGCCGATGGCGAACCCACGGCCGTGGGCGTGGCCTATGCCGCCCAGGCCGTGGCCGAAAAGCGCCCCTTCACCCTGGTGAGCCAGCGCAACGAAAAGGTGACCGGCGTCGATCCGCAGCTCTTCGCTGAATTCCGCAAAGGCATGGAGAAGAAAGCCAAGGGCTTTTTCTCGCCCTGGCGCTGTGTGGATGCAGTGGAAGCCGCTTGCACGCTGCCCTTCCCTGATGGCGTTAAGCGCGAGCGCGAATTGTTCATGCAATGCATGGAAAGCCCGCAACGCGCCGCGCAGATTCATGCCTTCTTCGCCGAGCGCGAAGCCGGCAAGATCCCCGGCCTGCCTGCGGATGTGAAACCCAAGCAGATCAAATCGGCCGCCGTGCTGGGCGCCGGCACCATGGGCGGCGGCATCGCGATGAATTTCGCCAATGCCGGCATCCCGGTGAAGATTCTCGAAGTGTCGCAGGAAGCGCTCAGCCGCGGCCTGGGCGTGATCGAGAAGAATTACGCCACCAGCGTACAGCGCGGTTCGATGAAGCAGGAAGCCATGGACCGTGCGCTGAAGCTGATTTCCGGCACCCAGCGCTACGAGGATATCGGCGATGCCGATATCGTGGTGGAAGCGGTGTTCGAGGAAATGGGCGTGAAGAAGGAAGTCTTCGCCAAGCTCGATACCGTGATGAAGCAGGGCGCGGTGCTGGCCTCCAACACCTCGACGCTGGATATCGACGCCATTGCCAATGCCACCAAGCGGCCGCAGGATGTGATCGGCACGCATTTCTTCAGCCCGGCGAATGTGATGAAGCTGCTGGAGAATGTGCGCGGCAAGGCCGCCTCGCCCGAGACGATCGCCACGGTGATGCAGCTTGGCAAGACCCTGCGCAAGGTGCCGGTGCTGGCCGGCAATTGCGACGGCTTTATCGGCAACCGCATGCTGTTCCATTATCTGCGCGAAGCCGGCTTCCTGCTCGAGGAAGGCGCAACGCCGCAGCAGGTGGACAAGGCATTGGAGGATTTCGGCCTGGCCATGGGCCCGTTCCGCATGAGCGACCTGGCTGGCCTGGACGTAAGCTGGCGCATCCGCAAGGGCAAAGCGCATCTGCGGCCCAAGGACGAACGCTATTCCCCGGTGGCCGACCAGCTTTGCGAAATGGGCCGTTTCGGGCAGAAAACCGGCGCCGGTTTCTACAAATACGAAGGCCGCAATGCGGTTCCGGACCCGGTGGTGGACGATATCATCCTGGCTTCGGCCAAGGCACAGGGCATCCAGCGCCGCGCCATCACCGATGAGGAAATCGTGCAGCGTTGCATGTATCCGCTGGTCAACGAGGGCGCCAAGATCCTGGAGGAAGGCATCGCCATCCGCTCCAGCGATATCGACATCGTCTATCTTTTCGGCTATGGCTTCCCCGTTTACCGGGGCGGGCCGATGTTCTGGGCCGAGCAGATCGGGCTCGACAAGGTGCTCGCCACGATCCGGGAATTCGAAAAGCTGCACGGCAAGGCCTGGACCCCTGCCCCGCTTCTGGTGCGTAGCGCCGAAGCCGGCAAGGGTTGGCCCCGGGGATAATAGGCATCCCGGCCGCTTGCAGCCTGCCAGAGGTTAACAGCGGCCGTCATGTCCGAACTCCTTGCCACAGAAAAGCCGGGCGCCGACCCCATCGGCGCCCGACGCACATTCGCCATAATCGCGCATCCAGACGCCGGCAAAACCACGCTGACCGAAAAACTGCTGCTGTTCGGCGGTGCAATCCATCTGGCTGGCGCGGTGAAGGCACGCGGCGAAAACCGCCGTGCGCGGTCCGACTGGCTGAAGATCGAACAGCAGCGCGGTATCTCGGTTTCCACCTCGGTGATGAATTTCGAGTATGAAGGCTGGACCTTCAATCTGCTCGATACGCCCGGCCATGAAGATTTTTCCGAGGATACCTATCGCACGCTGACCGCCGTGGACAGCGCGGTAATGGTGCTCGATGCCGCAAAGGGTATCGAAAGCCAGACCCGAAAGCTGTTCGAGGTCTGTCGCCTGCGCGACATGCCCATCATCACTTTCGTGAACAAGATCGACCGCGAAAGCCGCGACCCTTTCGATCTGTTGGATGAAGTGGCATCCACTCTGGCCCTGGAATGCGTGCCGGCCAACTGGCCGGTGGGCATGGGCCATGATTTCCGTGGCTGCTACGACCTGTTCGGCAAACGCCTGCTGCTGGTGGGCAAGGACAACAAGAATCTCGAACCCGAAGTGGTGATTCTGGATAACGGCCTGGACGATCCGCGCGTGGCCGACTATATCCCCGAGGCGCAATTGGCCAAGCTGCGCGAGGATATCGAACTGATCCAGGGCGCCTGCCCGGCTTTCGATGTGGAAGCCTACCGCCAGGGCCATATGACCCCGGTCTATTTCGGCTCGGCGCTGAAGAATTTCGGCGTGGATGAATTGCTGAAAGGC
Organism: Ferrovibrio sp.; assembly: GCF_019636075.1. GTDB lineage: Bacteria > Pseudomonadota > Alphaproteobacteria > Ferrovibrionales > Ferrovibrionaceae > Ferrovibrio. Next base: position 56,156 of record NZ_JAHBYG010000022.1, on the reverse strand, counting down.
CTGGGCCGCTTCGCGCCGCCGCCGCGCCCGCAGCCATCTTCCGCGCGCATGATCGATCCGCGTGAAAAGCCGGTTACCGGCTTCGTGTTCAAGGTCCAAGCCAATATGGACAAGAACCACCGCGACCGCGTGGCCTTCATGCGGCTTTGCTCCGGGCATTTCAAGCGCGGCATGAAACTGCGCCAGGTCCGCAGCGGCAAGCCGATAACGGTGAGCAATCCCACGCTGTTTTTCGCCCGCGACCGCTCGCTGGCCGAGGAAGCCTGGCCGGGCGATATCATCGGCATTCCCAATCACGGCACGCTGCGGGTGGGCGACACGCTCACCGAAACCGAAGACCTGCGTTTCACCGGCATCCCGAATTTCGCGCCGGAAATCCTGCGCCGCGTGCGGCTTTCCGATCCGATGAAGGCCAAGCATCTGCAGCGTGCGCTGGAAGATCTGGCCGAGGAAGGCGTGACACAGGTATTCCGCCCGCGCCTGGGTTCGGATTGGATCGTAGGTCTGGTCGGCCCGCTGCAGCTCGATGTGCTGGCCGCCCGGCTGGCCGAGGAATACAATCTCGAGGTCGGCTTCGAGACCGCGCCATACGAAACCGCCCGCTGGATGTCGGCCGACGATCCCCGCGATGTGGACCAGTTTGTGGAGCAAAACCGGGCAAATATCGCCGACGACCGCGATGGCGCACCGGTCTACCTGGCCCGCAATGCCTGGGAACTCTCCTATACCGAGAAAAAATCGGATAAGATCCGCTTCCATGCCACACGGGAACGCTCATAAGCCCCGCTTTGCCGGGCACCTCACCCGCCGAGCCTGCCTAACAGCAGCGGCGCTGTTGGTGTGCCTGCCTGCCTGGGCGCAGGAAGGCGGCGGTAAGAAAAAGGGCGGCGACCCCAACAAGCCGCCCGAACGGCCGCCGGTCAATTCGCCGCTGCTGCTGATCGAAGCCGTTACCGCCCCGGTGGCTGGGCCGCCGACACGCACCATCATCATGACCTTCACCATCGATTGCGGCAGCGTCGAAATGGCGCAGCAGGTGGATCCGATGATCGCCCGGGTTTATAACGCGGTGATCATGGAATTGAACCGCGAACCGCTGGGGCGCGATGGCCAGGTACAGGATAGCGACCTGGAAGCACTGAAGCGCCGTCTGCTGTTCCAGATCAACCGGGCGCTGAAAGGCCCCACCGTGGCCGGCGTGTATATCCGCAGCCTGCAGGAAGTGCCGCGGCGCGGTTAAGCCGTTTCATCCTCGTCGTCGTCGCGCGAAAACAGGATCGCCTTGGCGCGGATATCGTCCACGCTGGCCAGCAGATCGTCGATCTTGCCCTCCAGCAGTTCGGCGGCCTTACGGGCCAGCGCCAATTCCTCTTCCACCGCCTGCAGCATGGCCTGGCGAGCGGCGCCGATCACCGCGCCATTGGGCTGGGCGGGAAAGCTCACGCATTTATGGGCAAAGCGGCGCACGGCGGATGCGCTGGGCAAATGGCCCAGCAGCAATTTGGCCGGCAATGCCAGCACCTCCCAGCCCGCCACGCCATGATAGGCGCCGAAATCGCCCTTGCGATAGCCGCGTGCAAAACGGTTGCCCTCGCCGGGCAGCGGCAGATCGGCAGCCTCCCAACCGAAGGCGATGAATTCCTGTTCGGCAGCAGCCAGGCTTGCGGCCTGCGCTTCTTTGGATAAGCTGTCGTCTTCGCTCATCGCACATCTCCTGCCGTCAATCCCGCTGCTTGCGCATTCGCACGCAGATGGGCCGGGTTCAAACTGCCAACCACCGCTGCCGTCACGCCGGGCACGGCCAGCGCCTGGCGCAACGCGGTATCGGGATTTGCGGCATGACCGCTGGCCAAGGCTTTTTTAAGCAACACCGCCTTGCCACGCGCCGCCGCCGCCTCGATCGCCGGCAACTGATCCGTCTCTGTGCTATTATAGGTCAGCATCAGCAGGTCGGCGCAATCGGCGAATTGCAGATTGCCGGCCAAAGTCTTGCCGGAAAACCCGGTGGCACGGATCAGGCCCTCGGCCTTCAGCGCATCCAGGGCCTGCAATGCCGGCATGAAGCGCGCGCCGGCCTCGTCGATGCCATCGGAATGCAGCAGCACGGCATCCAGGTATTCCAGCCGCAATTTCTCCAACGATGCCACCACCGAAGCGCGTATGGCGGCGGCGGAAAAATCGAACCGCGAAATACCGTTCTCAAACCATTCGCCGGCCTTGCTCACAATCACCCAATCCTCGCGCGCCAAACCCAACTGCGACAGCAAATGGCCAAGCCGGGCTTCAGACAGGCCATAGGCCGGTGCCGTATCCAGCAGGTTGATGCCAAGCGCATGCGCGGTGCGCAGCAGATCGAGCACGGCATCATCGCCGGGCAGATCGAAATCTTGCGGATATTTCACGCCTTGGTTCCGGCCGATCTTCACCGTGCCAAGGCCAAGCCTGCTTACCAGCGGCCCATTGCGATAAAGCGGCAGCTTCAGCGCCATGTCACGCGCTCCCAGACCGGCTGGGCATAGGGGGCTTGCGGCCAGTTGCTGTAATCGGCCGGCAATGGCGAGACCTTGGCCGGCGGCAATTCCGCGATGATCGCATCGGCCAGCCGCGGCGCCAGCGCCAGCTTAGTGGGCCAGGCAACGAACACGTTGCCATGGCGGCGGAATACCGGGCCATCCGGCTTGGCGCCGGTTTCGGTGGCCCCTTCCGCACGATCCACCTGCCAGCCGGCATAGCGGCAGCGCGACAGGTCAAGGCCCGGCAGCAGATGGGCGAATTCCGCCTTGGCTGTGGCAATCAACGATGCCTCATCCTGCATCACGCCATTTTCGGCTATCTGTCCGCCGACATACCAGACGATCTCATCGCCCAGATGATGGCTGGTTACGGTGACGCGCGGCTTGTCGCTGCTATCGAAGCAATGGGCATGCAGCAGGCCGGGTGCATCGCGCATCAGCAACATATGCAAAGGCCGGGTCTGCGCCGCATCGGCCGGTTGACCAAGCTGCCGCAAGGCTTGCGCATTACCCGCACCCGCAGCAAACACGAATTGTTTCGCCTGCACAGCGCGGCCATCGCCGTAACGCAAAGCCACAACATTGCCGGCCGCATCGCGCTCCAGCGTGAAATCCCCCGGCACCTGTCGGATATGATCGCGCCATGGCTCTGCCAGCGCACGCAGCAAACTCGGCACATCCAGCACGATTTCATCCAGCCGATACACCGCCCCCACATGCTCGGCATCGCGCAACACGGATGGCCATTCAGCGGATTCCAATGCGTCCACCCGCCCGCGCAACATGCGGGCGCCGAAAAAACCGGCGATGCGGCTGGTCAGGCTTTTGCGCACCCAGAAAAGATGATGTTCGGCGGCAATCCGGCAACCGCGCAGATCGATGGCGCCCTTGCCCTGCAGGCAATCGCGCCACAGCCCGGGCATATCTGCCAGCGCCGCGCTGGCCTGGCCCAGCTTGAGATCGAGGGCGTATTTCAATCCGCCATGAATGATGCCTTGCGATGCGATGCTCTGGCCGCCGCCCAAAGCGCCGCTTTCAAACAGCATGGCGCTGCGGCCCTGCTTACAAAGAAGATTCAACAGCCAAAGCCCGGCCACACCGCCGCCGATGATGGCCACGTCCAGCGACGTATCGGCCGTCATGTCGCTCAGCTTTTCTGCTTTGCGATATCGTCGCCGGCTTTCAGCTTGGCGATGATATTGCTGGTATGCAGGCCCGGTATTTCCGCCGAAACCCGCACCTCGCCGCCATAACTGCGCACCAGATCGGCGCCCACCACGCCATCCAGGCCATAATCGCCGCCCTTGATCAGCAGGTCGGGGCGCAAAGCCTCCAGCAGCGGGATCGGGGTTTCATCGTCGAACACGATCACCATATCCACAAAAGCCAGGCTGGCCAGCAGGCGGGCGCGATGCACCTGGTCCTGCACCGGCCGGTTCGGCCCCTTGCTTTTGCGGATGCCGGCATCGGAATTGATCGCCACGATCAGCCGGTCGCACAGGCTGCGCGCCTCGCTCAGCAAGGTGAGATGCCCGGCATGCAGCAGATCGAAACCGCCATTGGTAAAACCGATCCGCTCGCCACGGCCGCGCCAGGTTGCCACCAGCGCCTTGGCACGCGGCAGATCGGCGATCTTGGCCTCGATGCCATGGGGATCGGGCATATGCAAAGCGGCGCGCAATTCCTCGGGCTGCACCGTGGCCGTGCCGACCTTGCCCACCACGATGCCAGCCGCCGCATTGGCAAGCTTTGCCGCCATGGGTAGGTCGTGCTTCACCGCCATGGCCAGAGCCAAGGTGGCAATCACCGTATCGCCGGCACCCGATACATCGAACACTTCGCGCGCCTCGGTGGCCAGATGCAGTGCCGAGCCATCGGCTCCGGCCAACGTCATGCCGCCGCCGCCGCGCGTGATCAACACATGGGCCACGCCACAGGACTCGATCAGCTTGTTTGCAGCAGCCAGTGCCTCGTCGTCGCTGCCGCAGGGCAGGCCGCTGGCCAAGGTGGCCTCCTTGCGGTTGGGCTTGAGCAAGGTGGCGCCGCGATAGCGGGTGAAATCGGTGCCCTTGGGATCCACCAGCACGGGCTTTCCGGCCTTGGCCGCAGCCGGTATCAACGCCGCCAGCAGCGCATCATTCACCACACCCTTGGCATAATCGGAAAGAATCACCGCATCTGCCTGATCCAGCGCTTCGAGCGCGGCATCAATCAGCGTGCCCTGCGCGTCCCGGCCCGGTGCGGCCACGCGTTCGCGATCCACGCGCAGCAATTGCTGCCGCCCGCCGATAAAGCGAATCTTCTCCGCCGTGGGCCGCTCGGGATCCACCACCAGCAGAGCCTCGATGCCGGGCACCTGCAAGGCATCGTTCAATTCCTGCGCCGCCGCGTCATCGCCCACCAGGGCCACCAGCACGCAACGTGCGCCAAGCGCTGCGATATTGCGCGCCACATTGCCGGCGCCGCCGGCCATCACGATATCGCGCGCGGCCCGCATCACCGGAATCGGCGCTTCCGGCGAGATGCGGTCCACATCGCCATAGACAAAGCGATCCAGCATGGCGTCGCCCACCACCAGGATACGGGCGGCTTTCAGGCCATCGGGATCGGGCGGGGTGTGGGTCATACGCCTATTGCGGCGAGCGCTTGGCCAGGATGCGTTGCAGGGTGCGGCGATGCATCTTCAAACGCCGCGCGGTTTCCGACACATTGCGGTCGCAAAGCTCGAACACCCGCTGGATATGCTCCCAACGCACCCGCTCGGCCGACATCGGCTCCTCGGGCGGCGCCGGATGCGCGGCATTGCCGGCGCGCAGCGCACGATCCACATCATCTGCATCGGCGGGTTTGGGCAGGTAATCCACCGCCCCCGCCTTCACGGCAGCCACGGCAGTGGCGATATTGCCATAGCCGGTCAGCATCACCACGCGGGCATCCTGGCGCACGGCACGAATCGCACTCACCACATCCAGGCCATTGCCATCGGTCAGTTTAAGATCAACCACCGCATAGGCGGGCGGGCGGCTGCGGGCGAGCTGGATGCCAACAGCCACCGATTCGGCGGTCTGCACGGCATAGCCACGCTTTTCCATCGCCCTAGCCAGGCGCTGGCGCAGCGGTTCGTCGTCATCGACGATCAACAGGCTCATATCGCTCATGGCGGCAATGTACCCGAGGCGTCGGGCGACGCAACCCCCATAACCGCCTTGGCCCAGGCTTTCGCCAGTTGTTGGCGCGGCCATGTGACGCGCACCTGGGCGCCGCCGCCGCGCCGATTGGAGAATCCCACACTGGCGCCGCTGCGCCGCAACAGATTCATCGAAATGAAAACACCCAGGCCCATGCCGCCGGCTTCCGGCCGGCTGGTGGTGTATGGCTCGCCCAGGGCGGAGAGAATATCCACATTCATGCCCGGGCCATCATCGAGGATATCCACCCGAATCCGCTCGGCATCCCAATCCACTTCCGCCACCACCTCGCTGCGAGCGAATTCCATGGCATTCTGAAACAGATTGCTCAGGCCCTGCACGATCTCGGGCCGGCGCGGCAAGTTGGGCGCCTCGCCGCTGCCTTTCAACTGCACGCTGAAGGTTACACCCTGCCGGCGCCAGGGATCGGCAGCCATGGTGAGCAGATTGGCGATGCCCAGATCGGCAAAAGCCTCGCCATCGCCCTGCTCTTCCGGCCGGCGCGAAATACGCGCCAATATTTCACGGCAGCGCTGGGCCTGGCTGAGCAGCAGGCCGATATCCTCCGCCAGCGGATCGTCTGGCTCGATCTCGCGGCTGAGTTCCTTGGCCACAACGGCAATGGTGCCAAGCGGACTGCCGAGCTCATGCGCCGCCGCAGCCGCCAGACCGCCCAGCGCCGACACCTGCTGTTCGCGCGCCAAGGCCATCTGGGTTGCGGTTAGCGCATCCGACATGCGGCGGGCTTCCTCGGCCACCTGCCAGGCATAGGCAGCGATGAACAGCATGCCCAGCACCAGCGCCACGAAGGCACCCATCTTGTAGGTGAAGGGCAGCGCAAGCCCGCCCTGGTCCCAAGGCAACGGCAGATGCCACAGTGCCAGCACGCCGATCAGCACAAAGGCCTGCAGGCCCAACAGCACGGTGGATCGCAAGCTGAGAATGGTGGCCGAGATGGTTACCGGCACCAGGATCAGCAGCGCAAAGGGATTCTCCACGCCGCCGGTGAGATAGAGTAGCGCGGCAAGCTGCGCCAGATCGAAGCCGAGATAGCCGGCGGCGCCACGTTCGCTGAGCCGCTTGGCGCTCGGATAGATAAGGAAAAGTGCAATATTCAGCGCCGCCGATACGCCCACCACCAGCAGGCAGGACAGCAACGGCAAGCGGAAACCGATGCCGAAATGCACGAACAACAGCGCCAGCAACTGGCCCACGATGGCAATCCAGCGCAGCACCACCAGGGTTTGTAGGCGCACCCGGCCGGCGGAATCCTCTTCGGTTTCACGATCAAGCGTGAAGCGGTTGACCAGGGTTTTCACGAAATCCGGCGCCAGGCTGCTCATCGCCCAGCCTTTTCAGCGCATGTCTTCATGCCAGGTGCGGCCATCGCGCTCGATCAGCCCGATGGCTGCCGATGGGCCCCAGGAACCGGCGGTGTAGTGTTTGGGTGCATCGCCCTGGGCATCCCAGCCGGCCAGGATAGGCTCCACCCAATGCCAGGCGGCCTCTACCTCGTCGCGGCGCATGAACAGCATGGGATTGCCGCGCACCACATCCATCAGCAGCCGTTCATAAGCATCGGGTTGGCGATCCTGGAATGTCTCGGCGAAGCTGAGGTTCAACGGCGCCTGGCGCAGACGCAGGCCGCCCGGGCCCGGCACCTTGGCCATCATATGCAGCGAGATGCCCTCATCGGGTTGCAACCGTATCACCAGCCGGTTGGCCACCACATCGCGGCTGGCACCGGGGAAAATCAGATGCGGCACCGGGCGGAACTGGATCACGATTTCCGAGCGCCGCTGCGGTAGCCGCTTGCCGGTGCGCAGATAGAACGGCACGCCGGCCCAGCGCCAATTCTCGATCTCGGCCTTCACCACCACAAAGGTTTCGGTGCTGGTTTCGGGCCGCTCCACTTCCTCGGCATAACCGGGTACGGCGCCACCATTCACCGCGCCGGCAGAATACTGGCCACGCACGGTCTTTATCGCCACATCGCGCTCGCCGATGCGATGCAGCGCCTGCAGCACCTTCAGCTTTTCATCGCGCACCGCATCGGCCTCGAAAGCCACCGGAGGTTCCATGGCCACAAGGCAAAGCAGCTGCAGCAGATGATTCTGCACCATGTCGCGCAGCGCACCCGACTGGTCGTAATACCCGCCGCGCTTTTCCACGCCGATATTTTCGGCCACGGTCATCTGCACATGGTCGATCACGCCGCGATGCCAGATCGGCTCGAACAGCGAATTGGCAAAGCGCAGCGCCATAAGGTTCTGCACCGTCTCCTTGCCGAGATAATGGTCGATGCGGAAAACCTGTTCTTCCGGGAAGACCGCGCCCACCGCGTCGTTGATCGCCTTGGCGGAGGCCGAATCCTTGCCGATGGGCTTTTCCAGCACAACGCGTGCACAGGGCAGGTTCAGTCCGGCCGCGCCGAGCTGGCGGCAGATCGGGCCGAAGAAACGCGGCGCCACCGCCAGGTAATAAACGGTCACCTGCCCACAATCGAGCCGCAGCCATTTCGCCAACTTGGCGTAATCCTCAGGCTGCTCAACATCCAGGGCGAGATATTCCAGCCGCGCCTCGAAACGCGCCCAGACATCCTTATCGAAAGCGCCAGCCGGCAAATGGCGGTCCAGCGCCTGGGCGGCCAGGGCGCGGAATTCGGCCTGGGGCAGCGGCTGGCGGGCCGCGCCCAGAATGCGGGCATCGGGCTCCAGTTGCCCGGCGGCATCGCGCAGAAACAGGGCCGGCAACAGCTTGCGTAGCGACAGGTCGCCGGTTGCGCCGAACACCACGATATCGAAGGAGAAGGAACCGCCTGGATTAGCCATAACCGGCAGCCTGTCATGCCCATGCGGCGGCTGCAATGGGTCGAATCCACCTCGACTCTATCGCGAATCCACAGCGACTCGGAGGCGACTCGGGAGAATCTTGTGGATAAGGCCTTAAGCCGGATTGACCATTCGGCCCCGGCAATGCTTACTTCATCTTGGGTCTGGGTCGTGAGACGGGGGCTAGATATGGTGTGGACTGACGAAAAGATTAAGATGCTCGAGCAGCTCTGGGAAACCGGGCAGTCGATTACGCAGATCGGCAAAGCGCTGGGCATGACGCGTAACGCCGTGGTGGGCAAGGCCCACCGCATCGGCCTGGCCAAGCGGGCCTCGCCGATTGTGCGCAGCGACAAACCGGCGGCGCCGAAACCGGCTCCCGTGGTACATCATCACGCTCAGCATCATGCGCCGCGTCCGGCAGCCGTGAGCGTGAATTCGGGGGCCTCCGCCCCTGCCGCCCGCGAGCCCTCGGCCAGCCACACCCCGGCGCCCGAAAAGCCCACGCAACAGCTTTCCGCCGCCATGCTGGCCGCCCTCACCCCCACCAGCGGTCCGCGCTGCAAATGGCCGATCGGCGACCCGAAAAGCTCGGAATTCGACTTCTGCACCAAGGTGGCGCTGCCCGGCAAACCCTATTGCGCCGAACATTGCGCCCAGGCCTACACCAACTGGAATCCTGAAAGTGCCGTGGAAGCCGTGAAGGCCGCCAACGCCGCCTGATTTTCAGCCATATTTTCTGCAAAAAGCCCCGCCGGAGCGTCCTTTAAGCGAGCCGGGGGGCTTTTTCGTTATCCCCCGCCGCACCGGCCTCACGGGCGGCAGCATGCTCCCGCCGCACTGGCCCCACGGGCGGCAGCATGCTATAGGCTGGCCATGCCTTTGAAAGCACGAGCTTTTTAAGTTGAGCGACGCCCTGCTCCCCATCGCTGCCGCATCCGACCGTCCGGCCGGTTCCGGCTGGCTGATCCGCCGATTGTTGGCCGAACATGTGCGACCGCATCTCGGCACGCTGCTGCTGGCTGCCTTCAGCATGGGAGTGGTCGCTGCCGCCACGGCCGGCAATGCCTGGCTGTTGAAGCCGATCCTGGATGGCTTGTTCGGTCGCGGCAATCCCGATTGGCTTTATGCCATTCCGGCCATGGTGGTTGGCGTTGCCGTCATCAAAGGCATTTTCGGCTATCTGGAAAGCTCCACCATGGGTGGTTTCGGCGAGCGCATCATCGCCGATACGCAGATCCGCATGTATTCCAAACTCATGCATGCCGATCTCGCCTGGCTGCATCGCGTGCATTCCGGCAGGCTGATCGCCAGCTTCCTTTACGATGCGCAATTGCTGCGCGAGGCCGTGGGCAAGGCGCTCACCGGCATGGTGAAAGACAGCCTCAGCCTGCTGTTCCTGGCCATCGTGATGTTCATGCAATATTGGGAACTCTCGCTGGTGGTCTGCGTGGTGTTTCCGTTGGTGGCGATTTTCTCGCGCCGGCTGGGCCGCAAGACCCGCAAGGGATCGAAGCGCAGCCAGGAAGAAACCGGCCGCCTTACCACCATTCTGTCGGAAACCTTCGAAGGCGCCCGTCTGGTAAAAGCCTACGGCATGGAAGAGCGCGAGACCGACCGCGCCCGCCGTTCGGTGGAAGACCGCCTCGAGCATGTGATGAAGGTGATCCGTGCCCGCGCGGCGGCCAGCCCCAGCACCGAGGCATTGGGCGGCATCGCCATCGGCATCGTGGCCTTCATCGGCGGCCAGCAGATCATTGCCGGCACCACAACGCCGGGCACGTTGGGCAGTTTCATTGCTGCCGTGCTGATGGCTTATCAGCCGCTGAAATCGCTTTCCACCATGAATGTGTCGTTGCAGGAAGGCCTGGCCGCCGCCGAACGCGTGTTTGCGGTTCTGGACCAACCGGCCACCATCGTGGATGCCCCTGATGCCAAGCCGTTGCAGGTTTCGCGCGGCGAGATCGCACTGCGCCACGTGCATTTCGCTTATGATCCGCAACATCCCGCGCTGGTGGATATCGATCTGGTGGTGCCGGCCGGCTGCAAAGCGGCGCTGGTGGGCGCATCGGGCGCCGGCAAATCCACGCTGCTCAACCTGATCCCGCGCTTTTACGACGCCGACCAGGGCAGCGTCTGCATCGACAACCAGGATGTGAAAAGCGTCACCATCGCCAGCCTGCGCCGTTCGATTGCGCTGGTGAGCCAGGAATTGACGCTGTTCGACGATACCGTGCGCGCCAACATCGCCTATGGCCGTGCCGGCGCCGACGAAGCCGCCATCGAAGCTGCCGCCAAGGCCGCTGCGGCCGATGATTTCATCCGCGCGCTGCCGCAAGGCTATGATACCCGCGTGGGCGAGAATGGCGTGAAGCTTTCCGGCGGCCAGCGCCAGCGTATCGCCATTGCCCGCGCCATGCTGCGCGACGCGCCGATCCTGCTGCTGGACGAAGCCACTTCGGCGCTGGACAGCGAAAGCGAAAAACTGATCCAGCAGGCGCTGGCGAAGCTGATGCAGGGCCGCACAAGCCTGGTGATCGCCCACCGGCTGTCTACCGTGATGGATGCCGATATCGTGTTCGTGCTCGACAAGGGTAAACTGATCGAGCAAGGCAGCCCCGCCGAATTGCTGCGCCAGGGCGGCGTGTTCGCCCGCCTGCACGCCACGCAATTCGCCAGCCAGGGCTAGAGGCGCATGGCAAGCCTGGTAAAACGCGCCCTGCAAAGCACCTGGGCTGTGCGGCTGGCCGCCGATATCATAGCGTTGTATGTGCGGCTGGTGCGCATCACCTCGCGCTGGGAAACCCGCGGCGAGGAGAATATCCGCCCATTCTGGGAAAGCGGCCAGCCTTGCATCGTCGCCTTCTGGCATGGCCGCCTGCTGATGATGCCGCCCGCCTGGCAAACCGAACGCAAGATGCATGTGTTGATCTCGCAGCATCGCGATGGCGAATTGATCGCCCGGGCGATGGATCGCTTCGGCATCCTCTCGATCCGCGGCTCAACCGCCAAACGCGGACAGAACAAGGGCGGCGGCGCGGCCCTGCGCGGCATCGTGCAAACCCTGAAACGCGGCGATTGCATCGGCTTCACGCCCGATGGCCCGCGCGGCCCGCGTATGCGCGCCAGCATGGGCGTGGTGGCCGCAGCACGGCTGGCCAAAGTACCCATCGTGCCGATCTGCTACGGCGTGGCACGCCGGCATGCCTTGCGTTCGTGGGATCGTTTCCTGCTGCCTGCGCCGTTCAATCGCGGCATCACGATCTGGGGCCAACCCATCGATGTGAGCGACACGCAGGAATCGGTGGAGGAAGCCACGCGGCGCGTGGAAGCCGCGATGAATGCCATGGCCGATGCATGCGACCGCATCTGCAATGCAGCACCCATCGCACCGGCAGAGATCCCGCCAGAGTCGGAAACCGACGATGCCGCGCGCGCCTGACTTCTGGGCCGCCGGCAGCCAATCGGCCCTGCCAGCCTTGCTGGCACCGCTGGCCTGGCTGTATGGCGCCGCGCAAAGCCATCGCCGTCGCAACGCACGGCCTGTCGATATCGGGATACCGGTGATCTCGGTGGGCAATCTGGTGGCCGGCGGCGCGGGCAAAACCCCAACCGCCCTGGCACTGGCCTTGCTGCTGCGCAAGCTGGGCCGCAATCCGGCCTTTGTCAGCCGTGGCTATGGCGGCTCGCAAACCGGCCCGCTGCAAGTGGATGCCAGCAAACACACAGCCAGCGATGTAGGCGACGAACCGTTGCTGCTGGCGGCCACGGCGCCCACCTGGATCGGCCGCGACCGCCCGGCAGCCGCGCTGCTGGCCAAACAGGCTGGGCATGACCTGATCATCGCCGATGATGCGCACCAAACCCATGCGCTGGCCCGCAGGCTGAACCTGCTGGTGGTGGATGCCGGCTATGGCTTCGGCAATGGCCGCCTGCTGCCCGCCGGCCCGCTGCGCGAAAGCATAGAAGACGGCCTGGCACGCAGCCATGCCGTGATCCGTATCGGACAAGATACGGTCGCGCCGAAACGCTTCGGTACGCTGCCGGTATTTCAAGCCCGGTTACGGCCAGACCCCGAGGATGTAGCGGCTTTCAAGGGCCAACGCATGCTGGCCTTCGCGGGGATCGGTCGGCCGGAAAAATTTTTCCAGAGCGTGATCGATACCGGCGCCGATGTGGTGGAGATGCAGGCCTTCGCCGATCACGCCGCCTATACCCCCGACCGCATCATGCGGCTGGTGGAAGAGGCCCATCGGCTGAATGCCATGCCGGTTACCACGGCAAAGGATTTGATGCGATTTCCGCTCGAAGCACGTGCCATGGTGCGCTGCCTGCGGGTGGATCTGGATTTCGACGACGAGGCCGGCCTGCTGGCCTTTCTGCGCGAGCGTTTGCAACATGTTTAAATTGCGCGCCGAACCGCATGAATATGTTGCCTATTGGGGCGCGCGGGTCGCACTGGGATTGTTCAGTCTGTTACCGCTGAAAACCGCCTCCGCTTTCGGCGGCTGGCTGGGCCGCAAGCTGGGCCCCGGGCTGCCGGTGCATCGCACGGCGGAAAAGCAGTTGCGGCGTGCCCTGCCGAAACTCGACGAAGCTGCGCGCAAAGCCACACTGCTGGGCATGTGGGATAATCTCGGTCGCGTGCTGGCGGAATATGCCCATCTGGGTGATTTCGCCATCGGCAAACAGATCGAACTCTCCGGAGCCGAAAACCTGCAGCCCCTGCTGGCAAGCGGCAAGCCGGGCATCTTCTTTTCCGGCCATTATGGCAATTGGGAATTGATCAGCCATGCCGCAAAGCATCTCGATCTGCCGATGGTGCTGGTTTATCGCGCCGCCAACAACCCGCTGACCGAGGATTTGCTGCAAAGCCTGCGCGCCCCCACCGGTGTGAAGCATGTGCCCAAGGGTGTGCGTGCCGCTCGCGCCCTGTTGCAGGCGTTGCATGCCAATCAATCGCTCGGCATGCTGGTGGATCAGAAGCAGAATACCGGCATTCCGGTGCCCTTCTTCGGCCATGATGCGATGACCGCACCGGCGATCGCCGAATTGGCCCTGCGCATGCAATGCCCGGTAATCCCGGTGCGCGTGATTCGTCTGGATGGCGGGCGGTTCCGCATCGAAGTGTCGGAACCGCTGCATCTGCCAGCCAGCGGCGACCGCGATGCCGATGTGCTTGCCGTTCTAAAACACATCAACACTGTGCTGGAAGGCTGGATCCGCGAGCGCCCAGACCATTGGTTCTGGGTGCATCGCCGCTGGCCCAAGGATTGATAGGCTATTCTGCCGCTTCCACGCTCTGGCGCATGGGATCATAGGCCAGGTTTGGCGCCAGCCAGCGTTCCATCTCCGGCAACGGGCGATTCTTGCGGCGGGCATAATCTTCCACCTGATCGCGTTCCACCCGGCCAACACCGAAATAGCGCGCCTGCGGGTGGCTGAAATACCAGCCGCTCACCGCCGCTGATGGCCACATGGCAAAGCTTTCCGTCAGCGTGATGCCGGCCTTTGCGGTGGCATCCAGCAACTCGAACAGCGTCGCCTTCTCGGTGTGGTCCGGACAGGCCGGATAACCAGGCGCCGGTCGGATGCCACGATATTTCTCGGCAATCAGATCGTCGTTGCTCAAGGTTTCTGCGGCATCGTAGCCCCAGAATTCCTTGCGCACGCGCTCATGCATGCGCTCGGCGAAGGCCTCGGCCAAGCGGTCGGCCAACGCCTTGGCCATGATGCTGGAATAATCGTCGTGCTTGGCCTCGAATTCGCGCTTGATCCACTCATCCAGCCCAACACCGGTGGTGACCGCAAACGCCCCCACATAATCGGCCAGCCCGGTTTCGACAGGCGCCACATAATCGGCCAAGCAATTATTCGGCTGGCTATCGCCACGCTTCATCATCTGCTGGCGCAGCATATGCAGCCGTGCCGTTTCCGCCTTACGGCCATCATCGGCATAGAGCGCGACATCGTCATGCTCCACTGTATTTGCCGGCCAGAATCCGATCACCGCACGCGCCTTGATCGGCTTTTCCGTGATCATGCGCTTCAACATGGCCTGGGCATCGTTGAACAGGTTGCGTGCCGCCTCGCCCACCACATTATCGGTGAGGATATCGGGATATCGGCCGCGCAATTCCCATGAGGCGAAGAACGGCGACCAGTCGATGCGCTCCACAAGTTCTTCCAGCGGATAATCGTCGAACACCTTGAGGCCGAGGAATTTCGGCTTCGGCGGCTGATACTTGATCCAATCCAGCTTCGCCTTGTTGGCACGTGCGCCGGCCAGGGTCTGGCGCGGGCCGGTGTTGCGTTCGCGGGCATGGATTTCGCGGATACGGCCGTATTCCTCAGCCACTTCGCTGAAAAAACCCTGAGAATCATTGGCGGAAACCAGCTTGCCGGCCACGCCAACGGCACGCGAGGCATCGGTAACGTAAACCACCGGCCCTTGATAATTGGGCGCGATTTTTACAGCCGTATGCACCTTGGATGTAGTGGCGCCGCCGATCATCAAAGGCAGCTTCAAGCCCTCGCGCTGCATCTCGCTGGCGACATAGCACATCTCATCCAGGCTGGGCGTGATCAGGCCGCTCAGGCCGATGATATCGGCGCCCACTTTCCTGGCTTCTTCCAGGATGCGTGCGCAGGGCACCATCACGCCAAGGTCGATCACCTCGTAATTATTGCATTGCAGAACCACGCCCACGATATTCTTGCCGATATCGTGCACATCGCCCTTCACTGTGGCCATCAGCACCTTGCCATTGGTTTTGGCCGGGCCCTGGTTCTTCTCGGCTTCGATGAAGGGCAGCAGATAGGCCACCGCCTTTTTCATCACACGGGCGGATTTCACCACCTGCGGCAGGAACATCTTGCCGGCGCCGAACAGATCGCCCACCACGTTCATGCCGTCCATCAACGGGCCTTCGATCACCTCCAGCGGACGGGCCACCAGATGACGCGCTTCTTCGGTATCCTGGTCGATGAAATCGGCGATGCCATGTACCAGCGCATGGGTCAGCCGTTCCTTGACCGGCTTTTCGCGCCAGGCCAGATCGGCTTCCTGTTTCTTCGCGCCGCCCTTGTAATTCTCGGCCACTTCCAGCAGCCGTTCGGTGGCATCCTTGCGGCGATTGAGGATCACATCCTCCACCCGCTCGCGCAGTTCCGGCGGAATATCCTCATAGACCGGCAACTGGCCGGCATTGACGATGCCCATATCCATCCCGGCCTTGATGCCGTGATAGAGAAACACCGCATGCATCGCCTCGCGCACCGGCTCGTTGCCCCGGAAGGAGAAGGATACGTTCGACACGCCGCCGGAGATATGCGCATGCGGCAGATTCTGCCGGATGCGCCGCGCGCCTTCAAAAAATTCCACGGCGTAATTGTCGTGTTCCTCGATGCCGGTGGCGACAGCGAAGATATTGGGATCGAAGATGATGTCTTCCGGCGGGAAGCCCACCTTCTCGGTCAGCAGCTTGTAGGCGCGCGCGCAAATTTCGAATTTGCGGTCTGCGGTATCGGCCTGCCCCTGCTCGTCGAAAGCCATCACCACCACGGCGGCGCCGTAGCGATATACCTTTTGCGCCTGGGCCAGAAACTGCGCCTCGCCTTCCTTCATGCTGATGGAATTGACGATAGCCTTGCCCTGCACGCATTTCAGGCCGGCTTCGATCACATCCCATTTCGAGGAATCGATCATCAGCGGCACGCGGCTGATATCGGGTTCCGAGGCGATCAGGTTCAGGTATTTCACCATCGCCGCCTTGGAATCGAGCATGCCCTCATCCATGTTGATGTCGAGCACCTGGGCGCCGTTTTCCACCTGCTGGCGCGCCACCACCAGCGCGGCATCGTAATCGCCGCTTAGGATCAGCTTGCGAAAACGCGCCGAGCCGGTAACGTTGGTGCGCTCGCCAACATTGATGAAGACGGGCAGCTGCCGGGGTTCTTCAAGCTTTTCGGGTTCGTCGCTCATGATGCTGAACTCACGCGGCTGGTATGGCAAAGGGCTCGAGGCCCGAAAGACGGAGCTGACGCGGCACTTGCGGCGGATGGCGCGGCTTCATGCCGCGCACGCTTTCGGCGATGGCGCGGATATGGTCCGGCGTGGTGCCGCAGCAACCGCCGACGATATTCACCAGGCCATGCTCGGCCCATTCACGTAAATGCGCCGCGGTCTGTTCCGGCGGTTCATCGTATTCGCCGAATTGATTAGGCAGGCCGGCATTGGGATAGGCGCTCACCTTCACATCGGCCACACGCGACAATTCGGCCACATAAGGCCGCATCTGCTGCGCGCCGAAGGCGCAATTCAGCCCCACCGAAAACGGCTTGGCATGGCGCAGGCTGTTCCAGAAGGCTTCCGTGGTCTGGCCTGAAAGCGTGCGGCCCGACAGATCGGTGATGGTGCCCGATATCATGATCGGCCAGCTTTCATCCAATTCGTCGAACAATTCATACAGCGCAAACACCGCCGCCTTGGCATTCAGCGTATCGAAGATCGTTTCCACCAGCAGCAGATCGGCGCCGCCAGCCACCAGGCCGCGCGCCTGCTGCTTATAGGCCTCGCGCAACTCATCGAAGTTGATATTGCGAAAATCCGGCTGATTCACATCGGGCGACAGGGAGGCCGTGCGGTTGGTGGGGCCGATGGCGCCGGCCACGAAACGCGGCTTGGCCGGATCCAGCGCGGTATACTCATCCGCTGCCTGGCGAGCCAATTTGGCACCCTGGTAGTTGATATCGTCCACCGCCGCTTCCAGATGATAATCGGCCTGGCTGATCCAGGTGCCGGAAAACGTATTGGTCTCGATGATGTCGGCACCGGCATCGAGATATTCCTTGTGCACCGACAGGATCACATCGGGCCGCGTGATGTTGAGCAGATCGTGGTTGCCCTTCAGGTCGCTGTTGGCACCCTTGAAACGCTCGCCGCGATAATCCTGCTCGTTCAGCTTGCGTCGCTGCAGCATGGTACCCATGGCGCCATCCAGCACCATGATATGATCGGCGGCAGCGGCATTCAGCAGCGCGCGACGCTTGTCACGCTCAGCACGGCCTGCGGCAAGCTCGGCTTTCAAATTCTCGAACACGATCAAGACCCCGCCTGCGCAGCCACGCCGGGCGCCGGCCGCACGCCCAGCACATGGCAGATGGCATAGGTCAGGTCAGCACGGTTCAGCGTATAGAAATGGAATTCGTCGATGCCAGCAGCCTGCAGACGGCGGCATTGCTCGGCGGCCACATGCGCAGCCACCATGCGGCGGGTTTCGGCATCCTCGTCAAGACCATCGAACATATCGGCCAGCCAGACCGGCACGCTGGCGCCGCACGCAGCCGAAAAACGCACCACCTGGCGGAAATTCGTTACCGGCAGAATGCCCGGCACGATCGGCACGGTGATTCCGGCAGACCGCGCACGATCGAGAAAGCGCAGGAAGGTGTCGGGGTCGAAGAAATATTGCGAGATGGCGCGTGTGGCACCGGCATCCACCTTGCGCTTGAGATGCTCCAGTTCCTGGCGCGGCGAAGTGCTGTCGGGATGGCCCTCGGGATAACAGCCCACGCTGATCTCGAAATCCGCGATGCGCTTCAGGCCTGCCACCAGCTCGGTGGAATTGGCATAGCCTTGCGCATGGGCGGCAAAGCCCTTGCTGCCTTCCGGCGGATCGCCGCGCAGCGCCACGATATGGTTGATGCCGGCCGCGAGATATTGCCGCGCCACATCATCCACCTCGGCCTTGCTGGCACCCACGCAGGTGAGGTGCGCCGCTGGGCTGAGGCCGGTTTCACGCGCGATACGGGCCACGGTGGCATGGGTCCGCTCGCGGGTTGAACCGCCGGCGCCATACGTCACCGAAACGAAGCGCGGCTGCAACGGCGCCAGCCGCAGCACGCTGCGCCACAGGCTTTCTTCCATCTCCGCCGTCTTGGGCGGAAAGAACTCGAACGATACTTTCAACGGGCCGTTGCGGCGCGCGGCAAAGGCATGCTCGGCAGGGGCGGCGGGATCGAGATAGGTCATGCGGCGCTCCGGCGCTTCTGTGGTGTTGAAGAGGGTGTTGCGGATGCGGCAGGCGAAGCAACTGCGCCAGCGCGCTTGCAGGCCCGCCATACATGCACGGTCAAGGGCTGACCCGGCAGCACCACAGGCGGCGCAGAATCCAGATCGGCCGCGAGGCACCATTGCCGCACCTCGGCATCGGCAAAGCCCAGGCGGCGATGGGCGTGATCCTTGCGCAGGAATTCCAGATCATGGGGCGCGAAATCCACCACCAGCAACTGGCCGCCCGGGCGCAGCACGCGGGCGGCCTCGGTGATCGCAGCCTGCGGATCGTCGGCGAAATGCAGCACCTGATAGATGATCGCGGCATCAAAGCTCTGGGCCGGCAGCGGCAGGTTATACATATCGGCCTGGCGCACTTGGGCATTGCGGATGCCGGCGCGTTCCAGATTGGCGCGCGCAACGGCTAGCATCTCGCGGCTGAGATCCACGCCCAGGCCCTGCTTGTAGGTCGGGGCAAAGATTTCCAACAGCCGCCCGGTGCCGGTGCCGATATCCAGCAGATCGGCTACTGGGGTTTCGGCCAGCAGCTTGGCCAACGCAGATTCCACCTGGGCTTCGTCTACATAGAGCGAGCGGATTTCCGACCAGCGATCGGCATTCTCACGGAAATAGGCCTCGGCCGCTTCGGCGCGCGCACGCTTCACTGCTTGCAGCCGTTCGGCATCGCGGCCCAAGGTGGCGTCATTGGGCGGCAGCAAGGCGGTCAGCGCGCGCACCAAAGTCGCGCCAGATAGCCGCTCGCCTACCCGATAGAAAGCCCAGGTGCCCTCTGGCACGCGTTCGAGAAGGCCCGCCTCGCAAAGCAGCTTCAGATGCCGTGAAACCCGAGGCTGGCTCTGACCGAGAATCTGTGTCAGTTCCGTAACCGTGAGTTCGGCCTGCGCACAAAGCGCTAGCAGCCGCAGCCGGGTGGGCTCGGCAGCCGCCCGCAAGGCAGCCATCAGGGTATCCAGGTTCAGGCTCACATTGGCATTCATGCGCTATACATAAACATATGTTTATATAATTGTATAGAGCTTTAGCGCCTTCTGACGACGTAATTGTCGCTGCGGTCACGAAAAAGCCATCTCGACGGCCTTGGGTATTCCCTGCTGCCGTTTTATAACCGGGTATCAGCGAACCTGCCCTAGCCCACCTTGGCCCCCAATCGGCCCAAAATGCCTTTTAAGATGGGACTTTAGCCTTCATGCGCCGAATCATCTCCGTTACCGCTCCCCGCTTCGCCGCCTGGCTTTCCGCTACGGCGGGACTGCTCATGCTGGCCACGGCCGTGTTGTCCTCGCCGGTCCATGCCGTCAGCGCCGATGCCTTCGTGCGCGAGGTGGGCACCGATACCTTGCAGGCCCTGGGGGATCGTTCGCTCGACCAGACCAAGCGCGAAGCCGTGATGCGCAAGCTGCTCGTCGATCACCTGGATCTGGAGGCCGTCGGTCGGTTTTGTCTGGGCCGCTATAGCCGCAGCATGAATGAGGCGCAGCAAAAGGAATATTACGCGCTTTTCCAGGATTATCTGGTGAAAGTGTATTCGGCATTGCTGGCGCAATATAACGGCGAAAGCCTCTCGGTTCAGGACGGCACCCGCGAAATCGAGGGCGCCCAACTGGTCTCCTCACAGATTCTGCGCCCTAGCGGCCCGCCGATCCGGGTGGAATGGAAGCTGGTGGACAAGGCTGGCCAGCTCAAGCTCACCGATGTGGTGGTGGAAGGCGTGAGCATGGCCTTCACCCAGCGCCAGCAATTCGAGTCGGTGATCCAGAATAACGGCGGTCGCGTGCAGGCCCTGCTGGATGCCATGAAAAAGCAGATCAGCCGTTAATCCGCGCTGCATTAACCTTACGCTAACCATAATCTTCAAAAGCCGTTGGCCGGCCGCTATAGTGCCGGCATGGTCAACAGCATTTCCGCAATCATCCCGCCCCTGGCGGCCGAGCGCGCCACGCTTGCCGCGCCGGTATCCCCGCGTGCCATGTCCAGCTTCGAGCGGATTGTGGGCGAAGCACCGGCCGGCGCGGAAATCGGTCTGCAGGATTTGCTGCAGGCAAGCGCCACGATCGCCAGCCAGCAAAGCACCGAGGCCGCCGATAGCCAGGTAGGGCAAAGCAGTTTCTACAATGCGCCGATCACCTATGATGGCTTCGGCAATGGCCGCCGCCGCTCGCCCACCGACATGGCCACATTGTTCATCTCGGCCTGATCGCTAAATCAACCGCTCTGGCCATCGCGGCCCGCCGGGCTTCAGCCGGCTCCACACAAACAAGCAGATCATCAAGATCGCCAGGGCATAAAGCAGCGGATCGAGCAGAAAAAGCCAGCCCGCCTTGATGTTCAGCACGATCAGCGGATTGGCGCCGGCCGGCGGATGCATGAAACGCCCAAGTTTCATCGCCGCCGCCAGCAACGCCACACCGGCCCCCATGCTCCAGGCATCGCTGCCCCAGCTTTGCAGCAGCACCAGCCCGATTACAGCCCCCAGCAGATGCGCCGCCAGCATCGGCAGCGGGCGCGCGCCTTCATGCTGCGGATAACAGAAGGTAAGGATCGCCGCACTACCGATGGAGGTGAGCGCCAAGCCATGGGCTGCATCGATAAGGGTGAGGATCAGGGCCAGCGTGGGCACGATGCCGAGCAGAATCCATACGCCATCCAGAACCGCTGTTCTGTTCATTTCCTGCCCCCAACTGCAATCTTGCCATCATTTGAAAAAAGCGGACGCTGCCGTGTCTCGGCCCCCGATGGCAACGCCGCGGATGTATCATTCATCCAAACCGCAAGATCGCGCCAGACTTTTTCCGCCTGCAGATCGCGCAACAGCATGTGCCAGCCGGTATCGTACAGCGCCACCCGGGCGCGGCCATCCAATGCGGCCACAAATCGCTCCACCGGCGGCTTGGGAATCACTTCGTCGCGCAGGCCATATAATATCAGCAGAGGCGGCGGGGTGTTGCCCAGCCGGCCCGGTGCGGCAGCAGCCATGTCCATCAGACCTACCAAGCCGTGGATGGCATCCGCCCGGGTGCGTTTGATCACCAGGGGGTCGGCGCCCAGGCGGCGCAGCATCGGGATATTGTCGGACGCCTGAATGCCCAGGCCGCGACCGGTCAGGGTCAGCCATGGCGTGCTGTAACTGACCAGGCCGAGTGCCACGCGATACGTCAGCGGCATGCTCGCCCTGCCCCACACCGCAGGCGCCGAAAGCGCCACGCCGTCTGGCCGGCTGGCAGTATCCAGGTGTCTCAGGGCTGCCAGCGCCACCGCGCCGCCCATGCTTTCGCCCAGCCAGTAAACCGGCAAGCCCGGATGCTGCTGCCGCAGCAACTGCGTCAATTGCAGCAGATCATCGGCCAACACGGCAGCACCTGGCCACAACCCGGTAAAAGGCGCGGCGCCGAAGCCGCGCTGATCCGGTGCATAGGTGATAATGCCGTTCCGCGCCGCCCAGAAAACGGCAGGATCGGCAAAGGCATTGCCGTAATCGTTGAAGCCATGCAATGCGATCACCACGGCGCGCGGCGGCATTTCAGGCGCCCAACGCCGCAGCGGCAATACACGGCCATCCGCGGCCCGCCAGGATTCCGCTGCCAGCAATGCCGGCGGCGCATGAACTGCGCCCGACCAATCGCCGCTGGGCTGCAAACGCGGCGCACAGGCTGCCAGCAGCAGAAGGCAAGCCAGCAGATACGGGCGCACCCAACTCACGCCCCCACTCACAGAAGGCATGTCATACCTTGCCGCTGCCCAGCATGGCGCCAAAATCGCCAAGCTTCGAAACACGTTCGGGTGGGAAACGCAGGGTCACGCCCGTGCCCTCGCCCAACCGGCTCACCACCTGGATACGGCCACCATGCAATTCAATCAGCCGGCGGGTGATCGGCAGGCCAAGCCCAGTACCGGTGAATTGCTGGCGCACCATCTGGTTGCCTGAACGCGCAAAGGGCTCGAAGGCACGGTTTACTTCGGTTTCGTTCATGCCAATGCCGCTGTCGCGCACCACGATCTCGAACCAGCCATCGGGATTGGTGCCGTATTCAATACTCACCTCGCCGCCCTGGCTGGTGAATTTTACGCCGTTGGACAGCAGATTCAGCAACATCTGCCGCAGCGCGCGATCATCGCCCCAAAGCTCCACCCCGTCATGCCGCTTGCCCCGCCGCACTGTTACGCCCTTGCCGCGCGCCTGCACATCCACCAGGGCAAGGCAGTCGCGCACCACATCATCGATTTCCAGCCGTTCCTCATGCAATTCAAAGCGCCCTGCCTCGATGCGCGACATGTCGAGAATATCGTTGATCAGGCTCAGCAGATGTTGGCCGCTCTGCTGGATCGACGCGACATATTCCTCGTAACGCGGATTGCCCAATGGGCCGAACAGGCGCTGATGCATGATATCGGCAAATCCGATCACGGCATTCAAAGGCGTGCGCAACTCATGGCTCATCGATGCAAGGAAGCTGGATTTGGCCCGGTTTGCCGCCTCGGCCTGGCGGCGCGCAGCCTCGAGATCACGCGCCAATTGCGCCAGGTTTGCCTGCGCTGCATCGGCCTGGCCTGCTTTGCGCAGCAGTTTGCGCGCCATTACGCCCACGACGACGACAGCCAGCACCAGCGCCAGGATCAACAGGATATAGCCGGCGCCCGGCCGCGCAGAATCATAACCATCCGCCGCCTTGCCGGTCTCGCCGAACAACAAGGCATAATCCGATGCCGCCGCATCCATGCCCTTCAGCAGGTCGTAGCCCGCTGCGTCATCGCCATCGGCAAAACGCTTTGCGGCATCTTCCCAGGCCCGAAGCTTTGCCTGCAGCCGCTCCAGCACTGCCGCAAACTCCGGCCGCCCAGCTGACACGGAGCGCATATCCGCCGCCTGCAATCCGCCCAGCCGCGCCGCCAACACGGCAAGATCACGCGGCGTATCCTTGCGCTGTGCGATATCGCTGCCCGACAGGGTTTCCGCCACACCCAGGCGCAGGGTCAGGAAATCCTTTTCCAACTGCACGCGCTGCACCATGGCGCCATGGGATTGGCTGGCCGTTTTGCCGCCATGCTGCAGGATGAAATGCGCCGCAACCGCCAGCACAGATACGGCAGCCAGCAGAATCAGCAGCATGATGAAGCGGCGAGTGAAATACGCTATGCCGCGATTGCTCCGATTTTTTTCTGCAGCCGGCTGCTTCGCGCCGTCAGACCGGGGCCCGCCCGCCTGGGCTTTACCATCCGGGGGGATGATCTCTTGGAATTGGTCCTTCATCGCACGCCGTCCCGCAATCGGAAACGATCCGTGTCTGTGGTGAGGATAAGGCGATCATGGGAAGCAAACACCCGGGTCATGCGAATACCCTCGCTCCTGCCCCATGATGCTAGGCAAGCACGCCTTCGGGTTCAATAGCCCAGGCGGCAATTCCACCTTTGAAATTTATCACCGGGACGTGAATACCGGTTACAATGTGCGCGTTGCGCCGCCATCCACATCCAAAATCGCGCCATGGATATAACCCGCCTGCGCCGATGCCAGGAATGCGACGGTATTGGCGATTTCCACCGGCTCGCCGAAACGTTCCACCGCCAGCAGGCGCGGCATGGCTTTTTCAGCCTCTGCTTCGGATATGCCGGTTTCCTTGGCATGGTTGCGAATACGCACGCGCAACCGCTCGGTGGCAATAGCGCCGGGATTGATGGCATTCACCCGCACGCCGTCGATGACGCCGCGATCAGCAAGCACCTTAGTGAGATTCATCGCTGCCGCGTTCACGCTGCCGCCGATGGCGAACTCGGCGCTGCCGGTGCGGCCGCCGATACCGATGATGTTCACGATACTGCCACGCCGGGCCATCAGATGCGGCCAGGCCGCGCGCGACAGCCGCATCGCGCCGAAGAATTTCAGCGCGAAGCCGTCATTCCAATCCTCGTCGCTCAATTGCAGGAAGTCGCCGCGCTTGGTGGCGCCGGCATTGTTCACCAGCAAGTCCAGCCCGCCGAAGCGATCCAGCGTCACTGCCAGCAATTCACTGGCCGCTGCCGGCTCGCGCAGGTCAAGCGCTTGAACCAGATGCTCGCCGGGCAAGTTGGCCGCCAGTTGCTCCAGCACTTCACCCGAACGCGCCGCCAGCACCAGCTTCATGCCCTCGGCGGCCAGCCGTTCGGCAATAGCGCGGCCGATACCCCTGCTGGCGCCGGTTACGATGGCGATCTTGTCCTTGAGCTGCAAATCCATGGCATTTGTCCTCTGGCGGTGCGATAAACAGGGTAGGCGAAACTCGAACATAAACAAGCTCCGGGAGGAACAATGTTTCGCGCCGATCTTTTGCAAGGCAAACGTATCCTGGTAACCGGCGGCGGCACCGGGTTGGGAAAAGCGATGAGCCGGCATTTCATGCAACTCGGGGCCGAGGTTTTCATCTGCGGTCGCCGCGAAGCCGTGCTGGCTGAAACCGCTGCCGAACTGGCGGCCGAGACCGGCGGCACGATTCATTATCGTACTTGCGATATCCGCGTGGCCCAGGCAGTGGATGAAATGGTGGAGGATATCTTTCGCACCGGCCCGCTGGACGCACTGATCAACAATGCGGCGGGCAATTTCATCGCCCGCACCGACGAACTCAGCCCACGCGGCTTCGATGCCATCGCCAATATCGTGCTGCATGGCAGCTTCTATGTCACCCAGGCCTGCGGCAAGCGCTGGATCAATGCCGGCCATCGCGCCAGCGTGGTGTCGATCGTCACCACCTGGGTGCGCTCCGGTTCGGCCTTCGTGGTGCCGTCGGCGATGTCGAAGGCCGGCGTTGCGGCCATGACCCAGAGCCTGGCAGTGGAATGGGGCCCCAAGGGCATCCGGCTGAATGCCATCGCGCCAGGCCCCTTCCCCACCGAAGGCATGACCAAGCGGCTGGCCCCCACGCCGGAACTGGAACGCCGGATGATCCAGGCAATCCCGATGCAGCGGGTGGGCGAGATGGAGGAATTGACCAATCTGGCAGTATTCCTGATCGCCGATGGCGCCCGCTACATCAACGGCGAAACCATCGCCATCGATGGCGGGCAATGGCTCAATTCGGCGGCCGGCTTCGGTGCGTTGCTGGATTTGAGCGATGCAGATTGGCGCGAGGTGCGCGCCAGTATCGAAGCCACCAATGCCAAGGATAAAGCCAAGCGCACTGTGTGACCGCAAGGCGGTGAGACACAGATAAGACAGCAATACTGCCTTATACCGCGTCTCGCTATCTGCACCTGTCTCATCGCGCCGCAAACCCTCGCGGCGGCAATGCTTTTGAGGCAGAATGGCGATGCGGGTCGTCGTGCAGCTAAAGGGCCGAATCCATGACAGAGCAAACCGGGGCCGCAACGCGGCTCGAACATGATTCGCTGGGCGAGAAGGCAATTCCCGCCGATGCCTATTACGGCATCCAGACCCAGCGCGCGCTTGAGAATTTCCGCATCTCCGGCATCGGCCTCAATCATTATCCGAACCTGATCCGCGCTTTCGGCATGGTGAAGAAGGCCTGCGCCTTGGCCAACGCCAAGCTTGGCTATCTGCCGCTGGCAAAATGCGAAGCGATTGCTGCGGCCTGCGATGAACTGATCGCCGGCAAGCTGCATGACTGGTTCACCATCGATGTGTTCCAGGGCGGCGCAGGCACCTCCACCAACATGAATGCCAATGAAGTGATTGCCAATCGCGCGTTGGAAATCATGGGGCATCAGAAGGGCGAATACGCCTATCTGCATCCCAACGACGATGTGAACCTGTCGCAATCTACCAACGATGCCTATCCATCGGCGGTGCGTCTGGCAACCCTGCTCAGCCATGCCGAGCTTACCCGCGCGCTGGAAAACCTGGCCTATGAATTCCGCCAACGCAGCGTCGAATTCGCCGATATCGTCAAACTCGGACGCACCCAGTTGCAGGATGCCGTGCCGATGACCTTGGGCCAGGAATTCGAGGCCTTCGCCATCAACATCAAGGAAGATGTCGCACGCGGAGAGGAAGTCGTGCGGCTG
Organism: Ferrovibrio sp.; assembly: GCF_019636075.1. Taxonomy (GTDB): domain Bacteria; phylum Pseudomonadota; class Alphaproteobacteria; order Ferrovibrionales; family Ferrovibrionaceae; genus Ferrovibrio. The sequence continues at coordinate 29,557 of NZ_JAHBYG010000022.1, read as the reverse complement.
TTCCGCGAAATCAATCTCGGCGGCACGGCCGTGGGCACCGGCATCAACACAGATCCGGAATATTCCAGCCTGGCCATCGAGGAACTGGCGCGGGTGAGCGGCATCGAAATGGTGCGCGCCGCCAATCTGATCGAAGCCAGCTGGGATATGGGCGCCTTCGTGCTCTATTCCGGCATGCTCAAACGCGTGGCCGTTAAGCTCTCCAAGATATCAAACGATCTGCGGCTGCTTTCATCCGGCCCGCGCGGCGGCCTGAACGAAATCAACCTGCCGCCGATGCAGCCGGGTTCATCGATCATGCCAGGCAAGGTCAATCCGGTGATCCCGGAAGTTGTCAATCAAGTCTGCTTCCAGGTGATCGGCAACGACATGACCGTGACCATGGCCGCAGAGGCCGGCCAATTGCAGCTCAACGTGATGGAGCCGGTCATCGTGCATAACACGATGGGCAGCCTGCAATTGCTGGTGCGCGCCACAAATAGCCTCACCACGCTGTGCGTGCGCGGCATCACCGCCAACCGCGACGATTGCCGCAAGCATGTGGAAGCCAGTATCGGCATCGTCACCGCGCTCAACCCCTATATCGGCTATGAACGCGCCGCCCAACTGGCCAAGGAAGCGCTCAAATCCGGCAAGACGGTGCGTGAACTGACATTGGAAAAAGGCTGGATCGATGCCGACAAGCTCGACGACATCCTCGACCTGGTGGCCATGACCTCGCCGCGCAAACGCGGGCGGAAGTAGGCGCCTCAACGCACGGGCGGCAAGTCGCCAAACAGCTTGAACACGCCGCTGGCGGTGTGCAGCACCTGGCCGGCATCGCTGATATCCACGGTAAGATAGGCCAGCGACCGGGTAACGCGCGTGATGGTCAGATCGGCCTCCAGCCAGCCACCCGGCCTGGCCGAGCCGACGAAATGCGAATGCAGCGACACCGTGGCGCAGTTGCGACCGACTTGCTCGCGTACCGCATGGCCCATGATCGTATCGGCAAAGCCCATATAGGCGGCGCCATGCAGCAGCCCATTGGTATTGGTATGCCGCTTGTCGGTGAGAAAGCCATAGCGGACACCGCCATCGGCAAGCGGCCGGTAGAAATACGGCCCCGTGAGATCGACAAAATCGCTATGCATCACCAGCGGCATAAAGCCATCTGGCGGCATCGTCTGGGCATGGGTCATAGGAATTGCGCTTCCGCCTGCATTGCCAGATTGCCATCCGCATCGGCAATCCACAGATGTGTGGCATCGTCGCTTACGGGTTGGCCGCATAGGGTGAAATCGGTGCCGTCCATCACCGGACGACGGGCCCGGAATGTGAAATGCCGCATGGGGCGCAAAGGTTGCGCATCCTGCGCCAGATCGGCCAGCAGGCTGGCCAGCAGCGGGCCATGCACCACCAGCCCGCGATAGCCCTCGGTATCGCGGGCGTAATCGCGGTCGTAATGGATGCGATGGCCATTCCAGGTCAGCGCCGAATATCTGAACAGCAACACCGGATCGGCTGTGAAGCTGCGCAGCAGCGTGGCCTGCAGCGGCGCGGCTTCGGCTGGCGCCGGAAGCGCATCATCGGGCCGATACACGATATCGTGCCGGTCGGTGATCGCCAGCCGGTCGGCAGCATCGAAGATTTCATGGCGCACGGTCACGAAAACCAGCTTGCCGGCACGGCCCTGCTTTTCGCTGATGCTTTCGATGCTGCTGCGGCGCGTTACCGGTTCGCACAGCCAGAGCGGCGCTTGAAAATCGATCCGGCTGCCGGCCCACATGCGCCGCGCCGGCATGCCCCAATAGGCCGACACATCGGGCAGAAAGCCGCCGAGCCTGGCATGCCCATCGCGGCCCAGTGCATCACGCGGCTGCATGTCGAGAAAATACAGCCAATGGCGCAAGGCTGGCAGCGGCGTGCCCGGCAGCAATACATCCTCACGCCCCAGCGCGGCGTTCAGCGCCTGCACGATCTCCGGTCGCAGCGTGTCCGTGCGGGTTTCGCTGCGCCCCACCCAGTCGCGGAGATCGACCATGGCCATCGGCCGGCTCAGCCGCGATTCTTGCCCACGGCTTCACGCAGCAGCAGGTAGACCTTGCCGATATCGGCAGTAACGAAAGCCGAGGTCAGCAATTCTTCATGCTCCACGCCCTTGGCGCCGGCCAGCACGCGTTCGAATTCGGCCAGGTAGCGGTCCACGTAATCCCGGAACTCGCTTTCGCCTTCATACTTGCCGCGAATCTTGTCCAGATCGCGCTGGTCGATCAGCTTGCGGGTGAACAGGCCGCGCTCGCCCTTGTAATAACGCCGCCACAGGTCTTCCGACAAATCGCGGTTCAGCAGCCGGGTGATGTCGATGGCCAGCGAATTCAGATGGCCAGTGATGAAGGCGGCGGTTTTCAGGAATTGCTCGCCGCGGAAAGCGGCCGTGGCCTTGCGCAGGGCATCGGCCTCGATGCTGGCGGTACGCGCGGCCTCGGCCAAGGCGGCCGCATCGGCCTTCAGGCTGGCTTCGGCATTGGCGGCTTCGCTGGCGGCCTTGGCGGCAGCCGACGACAATTCCTGTGCACGCTTGGCCAGGATTTCGGCGGTCTCCGAGGCGCGCGCGGTGGCGCGGTCGGTCACGGCCGAGAATTCCGAAGCCGTGCGTTCCAGGCGGTCGTTGATCTCGCCAACCTTTTCCGAGGCGCGACCGGCGCGTTGCTCGACTTCCTCGGCCTGGCGGCGGAAGCCATCCGACATGCGGTCGGTCTGCTTCATGGCGTCTTCCACCACATTGGCCAATTCGCGGGTGCGGCCACGCAGGGTCTCGGATGCATCGTCGATGCGCGCCGAGGCATTGCCCACGGCGAGGTTGATCTCGCGGGCGCGGGCATCGAACGTGGCGCCGACCTGGGCCACATGCGCCACGGCTTCATCCGACACGCGGGCGACTTCCTGAGCCTGGCGGCGCAGGCTGTCGCCGATATTGGCGGTCTTGCTGGCGGCAACGTCGGAGGCTTCGGAAAGCTCCTGCACGCGGCCACGGAAGCTTTCGCGGATGCTTTCTGCCTGCAGATTGAGTTCGCGGGCCAGATCGGTGAGTGCACCGGCCTGATCGTGAATCGTATCGCGCAGATCCAGCGTGCGGCCCACCACGGCGCGCTCGTCTTCCGACAATTCCTCGCTGCGGGCACGGGCGGTTTCGCCGGCCTGATCCAGATTGCCCTTGGCGCGTTCGGCGGTGGCAGCCAGTTCCACGGCTTCCAGCCTGGCGCGGTCGCCCATATCGGCCAAAGCCGCGCTCTGTTCGGTGGCGCGCTCGGCCAGTTGCGCCATGGCATTGGCCACCACGGCGGCCAGATCGGCCAGATCCTTGGCGCGCGCCTGCGCCGTGCTGCCGGCAAGCTGCGCTTCCACGGCGGCGCGTTCGCCGCTCGCGGCCAATGCGCGGGTCTGCTCCTGCGCGCTCTCGCTCACCTGATGCAGGCGCTGCGCGGTGCGTTCGGCGGCGGTCTGCAATTGCATGGCATCCTGGCCCGCGCTCTCGCCGGCGGCACGCAAACGCTGCGCCGTGCGCTGGGCGGCACGGTCGAGTTCGTCCACCTGCTCGCGCACGGTATCGCCTGTGCGCTGCAAATGGCTGGCAATGCCTTGGGTGGTGTTTTCCAGCGTCTCGGCATGCTTGCGCAGCATCTGGCCGGCGGCATCCACATGGGCATCGCCATGCTGGATCGCCTGAGCGATCAGCTGATTGGCCTGAACCATGGTTTCCTGCACGCTGGAGGCCAGCGCCAGGGCCTCGCGGCCGGCATTGCCCAGGCTTTCCACGCGCTGCTTGAGTTGGGTATCGGCGGTATCGGCCTTGGCCAGCACGGCATTGCCGGCAGCCTCCAGCGCACGGGCGCGGTCGGCCATGCGGTCGCCGATTTCCAACGCCTGTTCCGACAGCTTCTGCATGTTGGCAGACAGGCTGGCGCCTTCGCGGCGCATACTCTCGCCCGCACCGGCCAGGCGTTGCTCGGCCAGTTCGGCGGCATGGCTGAGCTGGTCTGTCTGATGGCGCACAAGATCGCCGGTCAGGCGCAGGCGCTGTTCGGCCTGGGTAGAGGCCACGGCAAAGGCTTCGGCCTGGCGGGTAGCGGCGGCACCGGCCTGCTCAAGCGTCTGCGTGCGTTCGCGCATGGTCTCGCCGGCATTGATCAGGCGTTCGGCCACGCGACCGCCCTTGTCGTCCAGCAGGCCCACCTCGGCGCGCACGGTCTCGCCCACATCGCGCAGCTTGGTGATGGCGGCATTGGTGGATTGATCCACTTCGCGCATACGCTCGCGCAGCACGGTGCCGGCGGCTTCGGCGGTCTGGATCGCGCGTTGCGTGGCGGCCTGGAAACCCAGGGTTTCACGGCTGAAGCTTTCGCCGGCGGCCTGGGCACGCGCGGCGGTGAGTTCGGCAGCGGTGGTGAGTGTGTTGGCGCTGTCGGCAAAGCCGGTGCCGATACGCTGGGCCTGTTCGCTGGCCTGGGCCACCGCCTGTTCCAGCGTGGCGATTTTATGTTCAAGCTGGCCGGCGATGGCCTGCGCCACCTCGGCGGCGCGCTCCACGGCACGGTCCATCAACTCGCCATGGCGGCGCGACAATTCCTCGACACGGTCGTTCTGCGACTGGATGGCGCCGCTGATCCGGGCGATCTCGGCCGCCTTGCCCTGGAATACGCCGCGCGCATTCTCCACTTCGCGCAGGATCACATCGGCGGCCTGCAGCAGAATCTGCGCCTGGCCACTCACGGTGTGGCCAAGGCCGGATACCTTGTTTTCCATCTCGCGGCCTACCTGCTCGGCGGCCGCCAGCAACACGCCGGATTGTTCCTGGAAACGCGAAGCCAGGCCCTTCACCGTATTGTCGAGATCGGTGTTCAGGTTCTCTGCCGCCGCGATCAGGGCGCGCTGCGAATTACCCAGCGTCTGGGTCAGCTCACGCGCACCGCTGGCCACCGCGCCATCGATGCTGCGGGTGGCATCCAGCAGCGCTTCCTGCTGGCTGGCCATGGTCTGGCCCAGGGCCAGCACTTTGTCGGTGGCGCTTTGGGCAGCCTCTTCCATCTCGCGCGCCTGGCGGCGCAGCGCATTGGCCAGCGCCGAGACACGGCGCTCGGCTTCCGGCGTGGGATAGGTGAGATCGAGCAGTATCTGATGCAGCGCAGCGCCGCTCAGCCTGGCCTGCTGGCCGCGCGTGACACTGATGATGGCCAACCACAGAAAAGCCAGCGGCGCGGCAATGCCGGCGGCAAAGGCGCCCAATTCATGGGGCAGCGCATGCCAAAGATTTTCCCAGCCGATGGAAACCTGAATATAGCTGAAGGCGATCAACAGCCAGAGCAGGCTGAGCCCGCCGCCAGCCGCCAGGATGATCCGCCGCTTGCGCTCCAGCGCCGGCAGGCCGATCAGTTCTGCCGCCTCGGCTTCGGCCCGGTCGATGGCCGACTGACTGGGCGCCGCCTGCGCCGCAGCGCCCATATCCGCTCGCGGATGTTTGATCAGCATCGCATCCTCATTTCGCTCATCTGGTTCATTTCGCCCATCTGGCGGCTTTCGCGGTTCCGATGCCTCATTCAATCACTGAATCGGCGTCGGACCAAATTCTACCAGTCCAAATTTTACCCACCGGCTTACCCACCGTTTTTCGCAAATCACGGCCGCCTGCGAGCTATTTTACCCCATGAGGAGCCTAGAGAGATTTGGTTAATAGGGTATTATTCCCCCGCCCGGCAAAGCGGCCAACCCAACGACAAGGGGTCTGAATCGCCCGCCAGGCACCAGCAGGAGTTATCCCCGCTATCCACAGGCAATTTTGTTGCAGTGCAGCAAAATTCAGCGACACGGCGGAAATCCTGAACGCCCACGACCTGACCGACTCGTCAAGGATAATTTTTACAAGGATAAGTCACACATCCTGTTGACGGTCCGTTAAGGATGGCTACCATATCTTGTGTTCGTCGCGGTTCGCCGTTTTCAAGGCGCCGTGATGGTCCAAAACCCCTTGGTTTTAGCGGTTTTTTCCGCGCGAACGGCGGTTTTGGGCTTTGGCAGGGCCGCCTGGCGGCCTGGATCGAGGCGAACGGGGGTTTTCACGGAGCTTTCGTTTTCACGGAGCTTTCGCGGCTCCGGGGGCAAGACGACACAGATATCCAGGCGCGGCCAGACCGCGCCACACCTGAGGGGAACCGATCGTGCTGAACACGCTGCAGACCGAACGTGGCATACGCATCGAAATGGACCGGCAGCGCGATCGGCTGCTGACCGATTTCGGCAAGGCGACTCTGGACGACCGCTACCTGCTGCCCGGCGAATCCTATCAGGATCTGTTCGCCCGCGTGGCCAGCCATTACGCCGACGACACGGCGCATGGCCAGCGCATGTACGACTACATCTCCAAGCTCTGGTTCATGCCGGCCACGCCCGTGCTGTCCAATGGCGGCACCAGCCGCGGCCTGCCGATCTCTTGCTTCCTGAACGAAGCCACCGACAGCCTGGATGGCATCGTCGGCCTGTGGAACGAGAATGTCTGGCTGGCGGCTCGCGGCGGCGGCATCGGCAGCTATTGGGGCAACCTGCGTTCGATCGGCGAGAAGGTCGGGCAGAACGGCAAAACCTCGGGCATCATCCCCTTCATCCGCGTGATGGACAGCCTCACCCTCGCCATCAGCCAGGGTTCGCTGCGCCGCGGTTCGGCCGCCTGCTACCTGCCGGTGGACCATCCGGAAGTGGAAGAGTTCATCGAGATCCGTCGTCCCACCGGCGGCGATCCGAACCGCAAGGCGCTGAACCTGCATAACGGCCTGCTGATCTCGGACGCCTTCATGCGCGCCGTGGAAAGCGATTCCGAATGGGAATTGCGCAGCCCGCATGACCAGACCGTGCAGAAAACCATCTCGGCCCGTGCGCTGTGGGTGCGTATCCTCACCGCCCGCATCGAGACCGGCGAACCCTACATCGTCTATATCGATCATGTGAATCGCGCTCTGCCCGAACATCACAAGCTGGCCGGCCTGCGGGTGAAAACCTCCAACCTGTGCAGCGAGATCACCCTGCCCACCGGCATCGACCAGCATGGCAAGCAGCGCACCGCGGTTTGCTGCCTGTCGTCGCTGAACCTGGAATATTTCCACGACTGGAAGGACGATCCGCGTTTCATCGAGGATTGCATGCGCTTCCTCGACAACGTGCTGCAGGATTTCATCGACAAGGCGCCCGACAGCATGGCCAAGGCGCGCTATGCCGCCCAGCGCGAGCGTTCGGTGGGCCTGGGCGTGATGGGCTTCCATTCCTTCCTGCAGGCCAATGGCGTGCCGTGGGAAGGCGTGATGGCCAAGGTGTGGAACCGCACCATCTTCAAGCATATCAAGGAAGGCGTGGACGCCGCCTCGCGCAGCCTGGCGGAAGAACGCGGCCCCTGCGAGGATGCCGCCGAATACGGCGTGATGGAGCGTTTCTCGCACAAGATCGCCATTGCCCCCACCGCTTCGATCTCGATCATCGCCGGCGGCGCCAGCCCGGGCATCGAGCCGAACGTGGCCAATGCCTTCACGCACAAGACGCTGTCGGGTTCGTTCAGCGTGCGCAGCCCGCATCTGGAAAAGGTGCTGGAAACCTATGGCAAGAACGACGAGGAGACCTGGTCCTCCATCACCGTCAACGACGGCTCGGTGCAGCATCTGGATTTCCTCAGCGACGACGAGAAGGCCGTTTATAAGACCGCCTTCGAACTCGATCAGCGCTGGCTGATCGAACTCGCCGCCGACCGCACGCCCTATATCTGCCAGGCGCAGAGCCTGAACATCTTCCTGCAGGCCAATGTGCATAAGCGCGATCTGCACCAGATTCACTTCCAGGCCTGGAAGAAGGGCGTGAAGAGCCTGTATTACTGCCGCTCGCTCTCCATCCAGCGCGCCGAGAAGGTGTCGATCTCCAATAACGGCGCACCGCAGGCGGTTTCCGCCGCAGCAGCCGTGTCGATCCCGCTGGTCGGCAAGGTGAACGAGCATGAGCGGCCGCAAGGCGAGCCGGTGGAAGCCGAATTGCCGCTGGAAATGGCCACCGCAGGGGGCGGCCCGCGCGAGGCGATCAGCTACGACGAATGCCTCGCCTGCCAGTAAGGCACGGCAGCATCAATCAGCGCGGCCCGGAGGAAACTCCGGGCCGTTTGCTTTTATAGGCAGCCCAATAAGGCAGCAGAAAAATCAGCGCCAGCCCAGCCGCGGTCGCAACGCAGAACCAGGCCGCGCTGCCGATACGCCAACCCCAGGCCAGGCCGCAAAACAGGTAAGACAGGCCAAGGCATACCCAGCCCAAAAAACGCACCCATGATCCTTTGGCCGTATCCCGGCCCAGCATCTGCCGTGCATGGCGCGGCATAGCCAAAGCAAGCGCGATCCAGCCGACCAGCAGCATCAGCAAGGCCAGCCCGATCATCATGCCGCCGCCATTCTCGCCGCTGTCCTCACCCGCTGCCGCCAGGCCAGCCAGGCCAGCAGCAGACCGGTCGCCAATGCCATCAGGTCGAAACCCGCCAGCGCCCAATCGCCGCGTGGCAGGCTTGCGGCCAGTCCGCGCGATGTGGTGAGCATATTCAGCACAGGCAGCGCGACAAACAGCAGCGCAGCTAAACTCAATTGCTCGCGCCAGGCCGCCTGCCGTGGCCGCAATGCCGGATGCAGCGCTGCCAGCCCCCAGGCCGTGAAAAAGGCGATTGCCTCGCGCCATTCGCGCTGCGGCAGCTCCAGCGGCAGCAGCCGGTTGGCCCAGAAGAATACCGCCGTGGCGATCATCAAACCGGCAATGGTGCCGATATTCAGCACATCGACCAGCCGATGGCCGAAATGCAGCCGGGCTGCCTTCTGCCGGCGCTTCACCGCCCAGAGCAGCAAGCCGGTGGCCGCCATCGCCGTGCAGGCCAGGCCGGAGACGAAGAACAGCCAGCGCAATGGCCAATCTGCAAAGCGCGCCAGATGCAGGCCATACATGGCACGCTCGCTGGCGCTGATCCACGATATATCCGCATCGTCGCCCAGCCGCCTGCCCTGACGATCGAACACCACCCGGTCGCGGTGATGCGAGACATGCCAGCTATCATCGGCGATCATCTCGATGCGCATATTTGCATCCTGCGGCAGGCGGATATCGATGCGCCCAACGCGCTTGCCCTGCCAGCCATGCTCGGCCTCCGCGACCAGCGCACCGAAATCGGGCAGCGCGGCTAAAGCCCCCGAAGCCTTCGGCATCGACACGCCGGGCAAAACGGCCTCCTGCACGAAGGCCGCCGCATTGCCACGATAGGCAAGCTCCACGCCCCAGGGCAGATACAGGGTCATCAGCGTTATCAGGCCGGTATAGGCGATCATCAGATGAAACGGCAAAGCCAGCACGGCTGTGGCATTATGGGCATCCAGCCAGGAGCGCTGGCCCTTGCCGGGGCGGAAGGTGAAAAAATCGGCGAAAATGCGCTTATGTACGATCACGCCGGTAACGATGGCCACCAGCATCGCCATGGTGGCGATCCCCACCAGCAACCGCCCCAATCGCCAGGGCATATGCAGATCGAAATGGAAGTAATAGAAAAAATCCCCGCCGCGCGTGCGCCGCGCCTCGATCGGCTTGCCGCTCTGTGCGTCGAGATTTTCGCGCTGAAAACGCGGCAACACGCTGCGGCCATCGCGCCAGACCCAGATTTCTGTCAATGGCCGGCGTTCGTTAGGCAACTCGATCAGCCAGCGATTGGCCTGTCCGCCCATTTCGTTCAGGCGCTGCGTCGCATCGGCGACCAACTGGGCGCTGGATGGCAGTTCCATGCGCTGCGGCACTTCGGGCTGCATCCAGAGCGTAATCTCCTCGCGGAAATAGCTCATTGTGCCAGTGAGAAACACCGCATAGAGCAGCCAGCCGAAAATCAATCCCGGCCAGATATGCAGGTCGGTCATGCGCTGGCGGAAACCGGCCTTCATGGCAGGAACCTGAAGATCGGCAGGCAAAGCAGCAAAGCCGCCAGCAGCAATCCAGCCAACATGCGGCGCAGCGAAACCACCGCGAAACACCAGATCACCACGCCCACGCCGATGGCGAAGGCGAAAACCAGCCCGATCATCGTACCCTCTGCACGCGCGCCCAAGCCGAGTTGCGGCCACGCCAAGGCCAGCGCCATACTCCAGGCGCTGGCCAGGCCATAACAGCCGATAACGGCGGCAAGAATGCGTGCGACCAGACTTACCACTTGTATTTCAGCGAGGCATAGACGCGGCGCCCATCGCCATAGAAGCAGCGCACCGCCGCCGAACAGGCAGAGACATATTCCTTGTCCAGCAGATTGCTGCCGGTCAAGGCTGCGCTCCAGCCCGCATATTGCACTCCGAGATTGGCGAGGTCGTAGCGGATCGCCGCATCGAACAGCGTGAAGGCGGGCACCTTGAAGCTGTTGGCATCATCACCATAGGTTTCGCCTACATAGCGCAAACCGGCGCCCAGCCCCAGCCCACGCCATTCACCTTGCTTGAAGGTGTAATCCAACCAGGCCGAAGCGGAATTTTGCGGCACGCGGGTGGGCGTCTTGCCCTGGCGCTGCACCGCCACGCCATTGATGGTGTTGACCGTGCCATTGAAGCTTGTCACTTCGGCATCGAGATACGTGTACGACAACGTACCGCTAAGGCCTTCGCTTAAAGCCGCCTTGGCCTCCAGTTCCAAACCACGCGAAGAAATTTCGCCGGTCTGCACCACGAAGCCGGTATTCACCAGATCATTCGTGGTGACATTCTGCCGCGTGAGATCGAACACCGAAGCGGTGATGAAGCTGTTATAGCCCGGCGGCTGGTATTTCACGCCCATTTCGTATTGCACGCCTTCGCTGGGCTTGGCCGGAATATTGCCCACCAGCAACGAACCCACGCTGGGATCGAAGGATTCGGTATAGCTCACATAGGGTGAGAAACCGGCATCGAAGCGATACATCAGTGCGGCGCGCTTGGTCAGCGCATCGTCGCTCTGCTTGGTGCGGCCATAAGTAAACATGTTGCGGGTGCCGGTCTGCGCCCAATCCTGCCGCAGGCCCAGCACCAGAATCCACTGATCCCATTTGATCTGATCCTGCAGATACAAACCGTATTGATTGGTCTCGGTCTTGTTCTTCTGATAGGCGGTGGGCGTGAAGGTTTGATAATAGACCGGATTGAAGATATCGATGGTGGCGGCTGTATTCTGCAGGATACGATCGGTATCCGAGCGCGTATATTGCAAATCCACACCGCCCAGCAGCGTATGCTTCACCGGGCCGGTATTGAAATCCGCCTGCAACTGGTTGTCGATGGTGGTGTCGCGCGAATGCTCCAGCATGCCGAATGCTTGGCGGTTGGCAGTGCGGCCATTGGCATTCATGGTGCTGATATACACGCTGGCATAATCCAGCTGGTTATACATATGCCGGAAATTCTGTCGTGCCGTGAAGGTATCGCTCAGCACCTGCTCGAAAGCATAGCCGAAGGCGATATTGGTACGATCCCAACGCATGAAATTCGGATCGCCGGCGAAAAAGTCGCGCGACACCTTGCCATTGGCATTGGGCAGGATGGTACCCGCCGCCGGCAGCCAGTTGAGCGCCGAACCGTCGAAATTATCGCGCTGATAACGGGTGAGAATGGTCAGCGTGGTGTCGGCATGGGGCGACCAGGTGAGCGATGGCGCCAGGCTGATGCGCGCCCGGTCGCTGAATGCGGTCTGCCCTTCGGTATCGAAAGCCAGCACGCCCAGGCGATAGGTAAGGCTGCCGGTCTCGTTCAGCTTGTCGCCGAAATCGACGCTGCCCTGCTTGCGATTGTTGCTGCCGGTCTGTACTTCCGCTTCGCCGGCAGCCTGTGCGGCTTGGCCCGGCGCCTGCGGCCGCTTGCTGACCATATTGACCAGGCCGCCCGGCGTGGACTGGCCATAAAGCACCGAGGCCGGCCCTTTGATCACTTCCACGCGCTCGAAAGCGAAGGGATCGATGCCCGACACCACATAGCCGGCGCCGCGCAAACGCATGCCATCGATATATTCGTTGAAGGATGGGCCCGATGTGCCATCGCCGCCGAAACCGCGGATCGATGAACTATCGCCGCCATAACCGCTGGAAGATCCCATGATGCCGGCACGCACGCCGGCGGTATAGCCCAGTGCCTCGGCGATATTGGTGACATTGCGCGCCTGCATCTCCTCGCGCGTCACCACCGAGATGGATTGTGGCGTTTCCGCCAGCGGTGTGTCTGTCTTCATGCCGCTGGCGCTGCGCTTGGCCACGAAACTGCCAGCCGGGCTCCATGCGGTGGCTTCCATGCCACCCTCCGCCCCGACCTGCCCCTGCACCGTCACCGGATCCAGCACTGCGGCGCCGCTCGCCTCAGGCACCGGTACCAGCGTCACGGTATTGGCATTGGTGAAACGGAAAGTAAGACCCGAGCCCACCAGCATGCGGCGCAAGGCCTCTTCCGCCGAAAGCCGGCCGCTCACACCCTGGCTGCGCTTGTCGCGCGCGATGGCAGCGTCGAAAAAGAACTGAATGCCGGTGGCATCGGTAAAACGCACCAACGCCGAAACCAACGATTGAGCGGGAATGGCGAAATCCTTGGCGCTGCTTTGTCCTGCCTGGGCAACCTGCTGATGCGCATCATGCTGGGCCTGGGCCCGGGCCCGGGCCTGGGCCTGGGCTTGGGCTTGCCCCGCCATCAAGACCAAACCAGCCGAGCCCGCCAGCAGGCCAGCCAACACCATTCCCGCATTCCTGTACCACGCCATAATCCACATTCCCCATATGTCGTTTTAGGCGCGAAAAATGCGCCGTCATCTATTCAAGACGACCAACAAGGAAACGAGAATTAGTCGCAACTAGAAAAAAGTCAGCCAGGCCGCTTTCAGGCCCGCCGGACAATGATCAGCCGGTTGGTAATTGCGGTCAGCCTCAACTTTAGGATGCCGGCAATGCTGCGCAGCGCGTCGTCGGCCTTATCGACATGGAATATCCCGGTCACAGGCAAGGCCGCGAGATCGCGGTCGGCTATCACGATATGGCCCGGGCGGTAACGCTGCAGATCGAACAGGGCTTCCGCCAGCGGGGTTTCCTGGAAAAACAGCCGGCCCTGCCGCCAGGCCTGGGATGCCAGCAGATCCACCTGCTGCACCACGCCCGCCAGGCCATCGGCATAGCGCAATTGCTGGCCCTGCTGCAGGCGGATTTCGCGGCCATGCGGCAGGCTCACCGCCACACCATGCTCAGCCACCGTTACGATGGCCACGGCCTGATTGCGCTTGACATTGAAGGCCGTGCCAAGGGCGCAGATATCGCCCTCGGCTGCGTTCACCACAAATGGCCTTGCGGCATCCGGCTGCACGGTGAAAAACGCCTCGCCGCCATGCAACTCCACCCGCCGCCGCCTGGCATCGAATTTCAGCGACACAGCGGTATCGCCGCCCATCTCCAACCGCGAACCATCTGGCAGCGTGACCTGACGTCGTTCGCCTACCGCTGTGCGGTGATCGGCAGACGGAAAATATCGGCTGATGGCATAGCCGCCGCCGCCGGCCAGAATCCCCAGGCCGGCAACACGGCGCAACCAGGCGCGGCGATCAATGCCGGCGGCGGCGATCTGCCCGCGCCGCTGCAAATCCGGCAAGGCGCGATCGAAGCGATGCCACAGCCGCTGCACACGCTGCCAAGCTTCGTCATGCAGCGGATCGGCTTGCAGCCACTCGGCAAAGGCCGCGTGATCCTCCGGCCGCATTGCATCGGGTTCGCGCAACAGCACGAACCAGCGACGCGCCGCTTCCATCGCCAAATCTTCCTCCCGCCCCGTCATCACTCAACCATTGTTTTGGTATGATGGCTGCGGCGATGTGCGTATATTTCCGCAGCCTTTGTAGATTAAGACGATCCAGCGCGGCCCCAGCATTAGCTTTTTCCGCCTTCATGCAGATAGCGCTCCAGCAAAGCCAGCGCGCTGGTCATATGCACCATCACGGTGTTGCGTGCGATACCAAGCTGTTGCGCGATGTCGAGATAGCTCATGTCTTGCAGCTTGGCGAGCAAGAACACCTCGCGGGTGCGCGGCGGCAAACGATCCACCGCCGCCAGCAAGCGGCGCAGTTCGCTGCGATGCAACGCCTCGGTTTCCGGCGATGGCCGCGGATCGGCCACTGATTCGCTGTAATCCTCCGCCCCGCTCAATTCCACGCCATAGCGGCGATGCCGGATGTGATCTATCGCCAGATTGGAAGCGATGCGGAACAGATAGCTTTTCGGGTTGCGGATCGATTCAACGCCCTCGGCCGTGGCTACGCGCAGCCAGACTTCCTGGGTCAGGTCTTCCGCCAGCGCCGCATTATCGCCCAGTCGCCGCGCCAGGAATCGCTGCAAACTGGCTTTCTGCTCGGCAAACACGGCCAGCATACGGCTGCGCATATTCGACATCGGAGCGGCTCAATCCCTCAAACCGGCTGCAGATAGCCGGGCGCGAAACCAGCCGCATACTTATATTATTGATAATTATTTGCAAGTAATTGATCTGCAACAGCGCAAGAACTGACGGCTATTCCGCCGGCACGAATTTCAGCGCCACGCCATTCATGCAATAGCGATCCCCGGTGGGTTGCGGGCCATCGGGAAACACATGGCCAAGATGGCCGCCGCAGGTGGCGCAATGCACTTCGATGCGGCGCATGAAATGGCTGTTGTCTTCAGACATCTTCACCGCGCCATCCAGCGCCTGATAGAAGCTGGGCCATCCGCAGCCGCTATCGAACTTGGTGTCGGAAGCAAAAAGCTGGGCGCCGCAGCCGGCGCAAAGGAAACGCCCCTTGCGCTTTTCGTTGTTGAGCGGGCTGGTATAAGGCCGCTCCGTGGCGGCATGGCGCAGCACCTGGTAGGCCGCAGAATCCAGCCGTTGGCGCCATTCGGCATCCTCAAGCTGGATGGGAAACCGCTGCTGGTCGTTCTGCTGCGTCATGCCGATCTCCTTCATACGCGCGCCTCAACACCACAATACACAAAGCGGTCGAAACCGGCCTGGGCGCGCGACAGCCAAAACTGGTCAGGGCGCCTCGCGCAGGCCTCGCAGGATGGCGGAAATCGCCAGCACAGCCAAGCCCAGGCCCATCAAGCTATGGCCCCAACTGGGCAAAGGAAAGTAGCCATAGCCCAGCAGCCAGGGCGACAGGCAGAGCCAGAAGGCCAGGCCAAGATTGATCCAGGCCTCCCAGCGATCCAGCAAGGTGAGGCTGAGCGCCGCCAGCGCCGAAACCAGCAGGCCGACGATCAGGGCATTCATCGTTGGGCCGGCCAGCGCGGAGAGCCCCAGCAGCCAGGGCGAAGCCGCGATGCCCAGGCCCAATGCCAGCGCTGCCCAATCCTGCCACAGCCGGCGCTCGGCATCGCTGGGCTCATAGGCCTGGTACATGCCGCGCAACGGCTGCCCACGCGACGGCTCATTCTGCCGTGGCTGTTCATGCTGCCATGGCTGCTCATGCTGATTACGCGCCTGATGCGGATTCCGTTGCTGCGGAATCCGGCCAGCATAAGAATGAAAATTGTTCGGTAAGGCCGACATGACACACCTCCGGTCGTCTCGTTCACACTCCGAGAGTGGAAGGCACTGCCCCAGCCAATGTTTACGCCTGCTCGCGGATGAGCGTATTTCACCCGCCCGATATGGCTGGCTTGCGGCGTGTATAAGGAAAAATTGCGGCAGCTAAATCGCTGCAATGATTGGCTATTTTAACGATTTCCGCCGTTTTCGGGTTTGGCCGGAAGGAATCGTCAGTTTTCCACCGCAATGTCCGGCGTAGAGCCAGAAAAGTTGATCCCCGCACTCCGTTGGCAGGAAATTTCTTACTGAGAATCGAGAAATTTGCTGTAGCGGAGAAAAATGGACCGTCGCTGCATTTTTTATATTGTATAAAATTAAATTGTGCACTATATAAACTTCCGTAGCAAGCAAACACCTCCTGAGGAGATTTCCCATGACCCCGCTTTACACCACCACTGCCACTGCCACCGGCGGTCGTTCCGGCCGCGTAACTTCGGCCGATGGCATCATCGACCTGGTGTTGGCCATGCCCAAGGAACTGGGCGGCCCCGGCAATGCCGCCAACCCCGAAACCTTTTTCGCCTCAGGCTATGCCGCCTGCTTCCAGGGCGCGCTGGGTCTGGTGGCGCGGAACCAGAAGATCACTCTGCCCGCCGGCAACACCGTCACGGTCACCATCGGTATCGGCAAGGATGAAACCTCGTTCGGCCTGAATGCCAAGATCGTGGTGCATCTGCCGGGCCTGGATCAGGCCACCGCCACCGCACTGGCCAATGCGGCGCATCAGGTTTGCCCGTATTCCAAGGCCACCCGCGGCAATATCGAATCCGTGGTAGAAGCCACGGTCTGATACACTTTATCAAATGTCCCTGGCGCCGGGTTGCCTCAACCCGGCGTCACAAACCCTGAAATGCCATGACCGCCGATAACCGCCTGCTGCTCGACGCCCAGCTTTGTTTCGCGCTCTATGCCGCCTCCAATGCCATGACGCGGCTTTACCGCGATCGGCTGGAGCCGCTGGGCCTCACCTATCCGCAATATCTGGTGCTGCTGGTGCTGTGGGAGCATGACGATCTCACCGTGTCGCAACTGGGCGAGCGGCTATATCTCGATTCCGGTACCCTCACGCCGCTGCTCAAGCGCATGGAAGCCGCTGGCCATATCAGCCGCCGGCGCGACCCCGCCGACGAACGTCAGGTGCGTATCGGCCTCACCCCCGCCGGCCAGGCGCTGAAAGCCAGCGTGGCCGAAATGCATGCCGGCCTGGCCTGCCTGTTGCCGCTGGAACCCGACCATTTAGCCCGCCTGCGCACGGAGTTGCGCGATTTCGCGGCTTCGCTAAACGACCGGACGGCGGAATAATCCACAGCCTTACCCCCAATATTTGGACAAGCCCCTCTTGAGGGGCCACTAGATATTGCGTAGTCTCGGGCCAATCAGACTCACACCCGAAGCGCTTTTCCTTGGGGGATATCCGTTATGTCGCTGCTGGATTCCAAGCCGGTCTACAAGCCGTTCAAATATCCCTGGGCCTACGAAGCCTGGATGACACAGCAGCGCGTGCATTGGCTGCCCGAGGAAGTGCCGCTGGCCGACGACGTGAAGGATTGGCAGAAGAAACTGACGCCGGGCGAGAAGAACCTGCTGACGCAGATTTTCCGCTTCTTCACCCAGGCCGATGTGGAAGTGAACAACTGCTATATGAAGCATTACGCCCAGGTGTTCAAACCCACCGAAGTGCAGATGATGCTGTCGGCCTTTTCCAATATCGAGACGGTGCATATCGCCGCCTATTCGCACTTGCTCGATACCATCGGCATGCCCGAAGAAGAATATTCCGCCTTCCTCCGCTACAAGGAGATGAAGGATAAATACGATTACATGCAGCAATTCGGTGTCAGCACCAAGACCGACATCGCCAAGACCCTGGCGGTGTTCGGTGCCTTCACCGAAGGCCTACAGCTGTTTGCCTCGTTCGCCATCCTGATGAACTTCCCGCGCTGGAACAAAATGAAGGGCATGGGCCAGATCGTCAGTTGGAGCGTGCGCGACGAAAGCCTGCACACCAACTCCATCATCAAGCTGTTCCACACCTTCCTGGAAGAAAACCCGGAAGTGTGGACCGAAGACTTCCAGCGCGATCTCTATGTCGCCTGCTCCACCATCGTGGAGCATGAAGATGCCTTCATCGACCTGGCCTTCGAGATCGAGGGCGTGCAGGGCCTCACCGCACAGGAAGTGAAGGACTATATCCGCTGGACCGCCGACCGCCGCCTGCTGCAGCTTGGCCTGCAGCCGATGTACCGCGTGGAAAAGAACCCGCTGCCCTGGCTGGATGCGATCCTGAACGGCGTGGAACACACCAACTTCTTCGAAAACCGCGCCACTGAATATTCCAAGGCCTCCACCCAGGGCTCGTGGGAAGAAGCTTTCGCCTGACAGCGAAATGTGGAAGAAGCTTTCGCCTAACGGCGAAATGTGAAAGAGGCTTCGCCTGAGCCCGACCGACATTCCGCCCGCGCCCTATCGTTTGCGGGCGGCGCGGCTGGATGAAGCCGCAAGACTATCCGCCATCGAAGCCGCCGCCGCCGCGCGTTTCCGCGAACAGGGTCTGGCCTGGATTGCCGAAGGCCCACCGGTTGCGCCGCAAGCCTATGCCATCCTGATCGAGGCTGGCCGCGTTTGCGTGGCTGCGGATGCAGACGATATGCCGGTTGGCTTTGCTGCCTGGTATCCGCTGGATGGCTGCCTGTATCTCGCCGAGATGGATGTGCTGCCTCAGCATGCCGGGCACAGACTGGGCGCCGCGCTGATCGGTGAATTGGTGCGTATCGCGCAAGCGGCGCATATGCCGGCGCTGCTGCTTACCACCTTCCGCAATGTACCCTGGAATGCACCCTATTATGCGCGGTTGGGTTTCCGCATACTCGATGCCAATGGGATCACTTCGGAGCTTGCCGCCGAAATCCAGCGCCAGACCGCAGCCGGTCTGCCGCCGCAAAGCCGCGTGGCGATGCGGCTGGATCTGAATGAACCCCTGGCCTAGGCCAGGATATTCACCGCCATGCGCTGCTGATCCAACTCGGTGCGCAAGGTGATGCCGGCTGCGGCCTGTTGCTGCTGGGCCTGCGCCAGCAATTGCGCCGCGGCTGCCAGGGCATCCGCATCCGTACCGCCTTCCGCCACCAGCTTGATCGCGCCGGTAAAGCGCGCATCGGCCTGGCGCAAAGCCGCCAGGCTGGTGCCGAAGCCATCTGTAATGCCGCCAATCATCGCCGGTTTCTCCGTGCTGAATACTGGCATTTTAACACTTTTCGGCCGCTTGCAAACCGCCTGAATCCGCCCGTCCGGACAGGCCTCTCGAGGCCGTTCATGGTATGTGTTTCACGTGAAACAGATTATGGAAAATATCCAGGTCATATTTTTCAATGTCTTAGGGACGCATGAAGGTGAAATCCTGCTCCTCGATATTGTCCATGGCGAAGGCCAGCTCGGAGCGGATGTCATCCACGCTGCGGCTGGTCTTGAGCAGCCGCACGGCTTCGGCGATCAGGTTAGTGGCCAATGTGTCGGCCGGGATGGAATGCCTGCTTGCCTCGGCAAGGGCTGCTTCCACATGGCGGTTGGCGATCTGGTAAGGCGATGTCATGGCCGGGCTTCCTTCCTGCTGCATGGAAAGCCTAGCCGCCCCCAAACGCGACTGCATTGAGCAGGATCAAGCCGGCATGACAGGCATCAAGCCTTGGGCATTGCGCCCCGGAAGAGATCGGCGGCCGCCAGGCCGACATCGTCGGGAAAGATACGCGCCAATGCCGCGCGGGCATCGATACCCAGATGCTGGGCCGCCACCGCCTTGTAAAGCGCCGCCATGTTGATGCTGGGCTGCAGGTCGCGGCCCTCAAACAGCTTGCCCTGCTTCAGGCCCGGCCAATCGGCCAGCACGCGACCGCCGCGCACTGCACCACCCAGCAGGAAGGCGGCACCACCCGTGCCATGATCGGTGCCGTTGGATCCATTGGGTGCCACCGTGCGGCCGAATTCGCTCACCGCCAGCACCGCGCTTTGCCGCCAGACCGGCGCCAACCCTTCGCGCAACGCCACCAGCGCACCGGCCAGCGCCTTGAATTGCTGATTCAGCCGCCCGGTCTGTCCGCTATGGGTATCGAAGCCATTGAGTTCGATGGCGGCAATGCGCGGACCATCGGGCTTGGCCAATTGCGCAGCGGCAATCCTGGCCAGTTCGATCACGGCCATGGTGCCGCCATTGGCGCGCTGCTGGCCGTTGGGCAGCATGCCGGGGCGATCTTCCATCGCCATCGCGGCCTGCAACGCCGGAGCCAATTGCGGATCGCCGCCCCACAAAGTGGCGATGCGATCGGTGAAGGCATCGGGAATAGCCGGCAAGCCATCGGGCAGCACCGAACCCACCGCTTGCGGCCCGCGCAAGGCCAGCGGGATGGTGGGACCGATGGCAAGGCCCAGTCGCGCGCGGTTCTTATGCTCTGCGGCACCGCGCGCCGATGACGCGCCCTCATATTCGGCGAGCAAACGGTTGAGCCAGCCCGTGCTGCTGGAATTGGGCTTGCTCAGCCCGGCTTCCAGTACATCCTGCGCCTCGAAATGCGAACGACCGCGATGGCTGCTGGCCACTGCATGGATCGGCAGCAGATCGCCGGTTTCGTAATAGGCTTTCAGCGGCGCCAATTCGGCATGCAGCGCAAAAAATCCATCCAGCGCCACGGCCGCATCGGCCTGCACCAGATCGGCGCGCTGCTTCAAAAGATCGGGGTCGCCCAGCGGCATCAGTGCCGCCAATCCATCCATGGCGCCGCGCAGAATGAAAAACACGAAACGCTGTTCGGTGGGCGCATGGGCCAGCGCAATGCCGGGCAACAGCGACATCGCCGCACCAGAGCCCAATAGCCCCAACGCATGGCGGCGATTCATGCGAGGATATTTCATATCCGCGTCTCCCATGTTCATCGCCATTGGAATTCCGGCGCGGCGAAAATCGTGGCCAGCGCCACCTGACGGCTTTCCGCACGCTGCACGGCATGACGGGTTTCCGGCGAAACGCCCTCGCCCACCGCGATCTGCAACAATGCATCGGGCTGCAACGGCCCGGGCTTCACGCGTTGCGAAATCAGGAACGACAATTCGATACGCTGGCGCAAGGCATCGGGTGCAAGCCAATCGCCGCTACGATCGGGCCAGCCGGCCGGAGATGGCGGCTGAAACGTGGTTTGGCCGAATTGCCGCAGCAGACCGCCGAAACGCTGGCCATTCATATCGGGATTACCCAGCCGCGCCGCCGCCAGCATGAAATCGCGCGGCGTGCGCAATTTGCGATATTCGGGTTTCCAGGCTTCGGGCCGTTCGATCAGCGCGATTGCCAGCTTGCGCAAATCACCGCCGCTGTCTTTGAAGCTTTTGGCCAGAGCGGCCACCGCCGCCTTGGGCGGATCGTCGGCAATGAAATGCCGCGCCAGTTTTTCCGCCACATGTTGCGCGGTGGATGGATGCACAGCCAGCATCTGCAATGCAGCCTCGCCCTGATCCTCCCCCTGTTGCGGAAATTCCCAACCCAGCAGAATCTGCATGCCGGGCTCGTGCCATTGCGGGCGGTAGCCAGCCTTGCCCAACGCGAAACCATCATTGGGATTGCGGGTTACGGTCCAGCCCGTAAGAATCTTGGCCAGCGCAATCACATCATTCTGGTCATAACCGCCGGTGCGACTGACCGTGTGCAATTCAAGAATCTCGCGGGCATGGTTTTCATTCAGGCCGACATTGCGCCGCCCGCCGGCACGCGAGCCGGGGCCGATGGACGAGGCATTATCGAGATAGATCAGCATGGCCGGATGCCAGGTGGCGGCCAGCAGCATATCGGCAAAGCGGCCGAAGGCATGCGGGCGGATCGCCTCGCGCTCATAGGCGCCGGCCATGGCGAACACGATCTGATCGCGTCCGCTGACGCAGAAATGATTGGCCCAGAACTGCACCCAGCGCTCCACGAAAGGCGTGTCGGTCTGCATCTGCGCCACGAACAGCGCTGCCACTTCGCTCTGGATGGATTTCTGCAGAACCTGGCGCGCGGCCTTCTCGGCTTCGGCCTGGTCTTCCTTGCGGGCCAGCCGATAGGCATAAAAATCCGCCGCCTGCTTTTCCGCGCCGGGCAGGTCGCGCAGCGCAGGCGGCAGGGGCGCTGCCGGGCCGGGCGGCACTTGGCGCAGCAGCCAGCCGCGCGGGTCGGCGGCAATCATCCCGGCCTCTGCCGGCGTGGCACCGAATCCGAAGCGGTTGGCGGCGATGATTGCCTGATTGTTGAGGGCCTGACCGGCTAAAGCATTCTGACTGGGTAAAGCATTCTGACTGGGGAGCATGCTGTCCTCAGGACTGGCCGGGCGCCGGGCCAGAAACACGGCATCGCACCAAGATGCAGCATCGAACCAAGACTTCGGGCTGCCCATCGGTTATAGTCTCTGCAAAATCGCCCTGCCATCGTCACTTTGTATAATCGATGACCACACCCTCGCATCTCCTGCCGCCTGACCCATTGCTGCCGATCCCGATCGACCAATACCGTGACGGAAATACCGGCATTGCCTTCGCGCATCGGTTGAAATCTGACAAACCTGGACCAAAGGTGCTGATCACGGCCTTGATCCATGGCAACGAGGTGTGCGGCGCTCATGCGCTCGATCTGCTGCTGACTTCGGGTTTCAAGCCGTTGGTCGGCGAACTCACCCTGGTCTTCTGCAATGTGGCGGCCTATTTCCGGTTCGACCCGCTGCAGCCCACCGCCTCACGCTGTGTGGACGAGGATATGAACCGGGTTTGGGCCGATGATGTGCTGGCCTCGCAGCGCAGTTCGGTGGATCTGGAGCGCGCGCGCGAAATCCTGCCGCTGGTGCGGGAGGCGGATTTCCTCCTCGACATCCATTCGATGCAAACCGAATCCCCCGCCCTGGTGCTGTCTGGCCCGCATGCCAAGGGCCGCAGGCTGGCAGCGCAAGTAGGTGTGCCGCCCTTCGTGGTGGCAGACAAGGGCCACAAGGCCGGTCTGCGCATGCGCGACCATGGCGGCTTCGGCGATGCGGATGCGCCGCAGAATTCGCTGCTGGTGGAATGCGGCCAGCATTGGCAAAAGCCCAGCCGCGCCGTGGCCATCGAAACCATGCTGCGTTTTTTGATCGCGGTGGGCCAGGCCGGGCCGGATATCCTGGCCAGGCATGGCATCAGTGCAGCGCCGCCACAGGCGCAGACCTTCGTGGAGGTGACCGACGCCGTCACCATCGAGAGCGAGGATTTCCGTTTCCGCAAGGAATATCGCGGGCTGGAGATCATTGCCGAGGCAGGCACCGTGCTGGCCGATGATGGCGCCAAGCCGGTGCGCACGCCCTACGACAATTGCGTGCTGATCATGCCGACCAAGCGGCTGAAACCGGGCCAGACCGCCGTGCGGTTGGGCCGCATCCTGGGGCCGGCGCGATAGCCGTGCAGCGCAACAGCATCTATACCTGGGATGGCCTGGGCCGCGGCCTGCTGCGCAGCGTTCCCGCGTTGCTCTGCGGCGCGGTGGGGGGCGCGATCTTTTTGTGGCTGCGCATGCCGCTGGCCTGGATGCTGGGCTCGATGTTCGTGGTGGGTGCCTATGCCCTGCTGGCGCGCTCGCATTGGCCGAAACCGAAAGTAGACC
This sequence comes from Ferrovibrio sp., assembly GCF_019636075.1. GTDB lineage: Bacteria > Pseudomonadota > Alphaproteobacteria > Ferrovibrionales > Ferrovibrionaceae > Ferrovibrio. The sequence goes on along the minus strand of NZ_JAHBYG010000022.1, from coordinate 6,295 downwards.
TGCGCCTGCGCGCCTTGATGATCGTTGTGCTGGGGGTGATGCTGGGCAGCGCCTTCACGCCGGACATGCTGAACCGTTGGAGCGAATGGCTGGGCTTGATGGCCCTGATGCTGGCCTATGTGCCGCTGGCCACCGCCTGCTGCTATTGGATTTTCCGCAAGCTGGGCAACTTCGACCCCGCCACAGCCTATTTCGCCGCCACCCCGGGCGGCCTGCAGGAAATGACCATGGTGGGTGAATCCATGGGCGGCAATCCCAGCCAGATCATCCTGTCGCATACCGTGCGGGTGTTCATGGTGGTGATGACGATTCCGTTTTATTTCCGCCTGATCGAGGGCATGGACGTACCCCCGATGCCGCCGGGCGGCAGCTTTCGCAGCATGGCGCCCGAAGATGCCGCTTTGCTGGCGGCAAGCGGCCTGATCGGCTGGATATTGGCGCGGCGTCTGCGCATGCCGGCGGCGCAGTTGGTAGGCCCCATGCTGTGTTCGGCCATCCTGCATCTGACCGGGCTTTCCACCGCCAAGCCGCCCACGGAAGCAGTGGCCGTGGCGCAGGTGGTGGTGGGGGCTTCGCTGGGCTGTCGTTTCGCCGGAATCCCGCTGCGCACTCTGGCCAATGTGGCGCGGCTGGCTGCCGGTTCCACCGTGATCATGCTGGGCCTGACTTTGGCCCTGGTTTTTCTGTTTGCCGCACCTTTGGGGCTCAGCCGCGAAAGCCTCACCCTAGTGCTGGCGCCTGGCGGCCTGGCCGAGATGAGCCTGGTGGCGCTGGCCCTGCATGTGGAGGTGGCGCTGGTTTCCTCGATGCATGTATTCCGCATCGTGGTGGTGGTGATCCTGGCGCCGTTTTTCTTCCGGCTGCTGAAGCTCAGATCTGCGCCAGAATGAATAGCCGCTTGAAGGGAAACAGCGTGCGGCCATCCTGTTCCCGCGGATAGGCCTTGGCCACGCGGGCGCGATAATCGGCCTCGAAGGCCGCACGTTCCTCGCCTTCCAACCGATCGAGAAACTGCTTCAGCCAGGTGCCCTTGGTGAATTCGGCGACCGGATTCTCGCCGCTCAACACCTGGATGTAATCGGTCTCCCACAGGCTCAATGCGGAAACGCGATCCTGCAGCAGGCGCCAATAATCCGCTGGCGGCCAGACCGGGCGACGACGCAGATGCGGTAGCAGTTTGTCGCGCCAAGGCCCCTGCTCTACGGTCTCGACCGAACATGTATGCGATGGGGCATCGAAATTACGCGGCATCTGGATAGCCAGCCAGCCGCCGGGCTTTACATGGCGCAACAATCCCGGCAGCAGAATTTCATGATTGGTCAGCCATTGCAGCGTGGCATTGGAAAACAACACATCCACCGGCGCATCCGGCTGCCATTCGGCAACATCGGCCTGCACGAAATCGACGCCTGGATGATCGGACCGCGCCTTGGCCAGCATTTCAGGCGAGGAATCGACGCCGAGCAGCTTGGCATGCGGCCAACGCGCCCGCAGCATCGGCGAAAGATTGCCAGCGCCGCAGCCGAAATCCACCACGGTTTCCGGCGCCTGGGCCGGAATGCGGCCGAGCAAATCCAGCGCCGGCTGCAAGCGCTCATTGGCGAATTTCAGGTATTGCGTGGGATCCCATGCCATGGGATGAAGCATAAAACGTCTTGAGGAAATGCGACAATGAATTTTCCGCAACAGGATTTCGATTTCTCTCAACCCATGCTGCTGGAAGGCATGCGGGTGCTGCCCGAGCATATCGATGCCAACGGGCATATGAATGTGGGCTATTACAACGTGATCTTCGATCTGGCGCTGGACAAGTTCTTCGTCCCCTTCGATCTGGATTGGAGTTATGTGCAACGCACGAATCTTTCCACCTTCGTGCTTGAAACCCATGTCTGCTATCTGCAGGAGGTTGTGCAAAACGACCCGCTGCGCTTCACCTTCCAGTTATTGGATTACGATGCCAAGCGCCTGCATTACTTCATGGGCATGTATCACGCCGAGAAGAATTATCTCGCCGCCACATCGGAACAGGCGCTGCTGCATGTGAGCCTGGAAACCCGGCGCGCCTCGCCCTTCCTTGAGGAGCATCAGGTGTTGTTCGCGCGCATGCTGGCAGGGCATGGCAAGCTACCGCGCCCGGAACAGGCCGGGCGCAGCATCGGGCTGGCTAAAAAACCTAAAGCTTGATCTCTACTTCCACGAAAGCCATGGGCGCATCGCCGGCGTTGATCACATCATGCGCCACGCCCTTGGGCCGCGAATAGCTGCCGCCCGCCGGCATTTCGGCGAAGCTTTCGCTGCCATCCTTGGCGATCAACTTCAGCTTCGCATCGGTGAGATACGTCACCACATAGGGATAGCCATGCACATGAAAACCGGTGGCGGCGCCGGGCGCGAAATCCCAGCGCGTGATACGCACCCGTTCGTCGTCAACCTGCTGGGTTGGAACCGCCTGTATCGTCATCTGCCCGCTCCGCTTGCTGACGCCGCTTGGAATAGGGTGCGCGCAAAGGCCGGCCAATCGCCAGCGCCTTGATCATGCCGCGCAGGGTGCGCACTTCCTGCGCCGAAAGCGGGATACGCTGCAGCATGGCGCGCAGATTACGCAGAACGCTTTCCCGCTTAGGTTCGATATTGTGGAAGAAACCGGCGGCTTCCAGCTCGCTGGCGAATTGCCCATGCAGGCCCTCGATATCCTGCTGGCTGGCCCATTCGGCTTCCAGCGCCGGCAATTCGGTGCCGACTTCGGCGGTGAACCATTCATAGCCGATCAGCAAAACCGCCTGGGCCAGATTGAGCGAGGAGAAACCCGGATTGAGCGGCACGCTGATCGCAATATCGGCCAACGCCACTTCATCATTCTCCAGCCCTGTGCGCTCGGGACCGAACAGGATGCTGACGCGCTTTCCGGCGGCGATGTCTTCATGCATGGCGGCGGCGGCCTGGCGCGGCGTGAGCACCGGCTTCAGCATATCGCGCGCCCTGGCCGTGGTGGCATAAACACGGTGCATGTCCGCCACCGCTTCCTGGGTGGTTGCAAACACGCTGGCGGCATCCAGCACCGGATCGGCCTTGCTGGCCAGCACATAGGCGGATGGATTGGGCCAGCCATCGCGCGGCGCCACAAGCCGCATTTCGGTAAGGCCGCAATTCAGCATGGCGCGCGCGGCGGCGCCGATATTTTCGCCCAGTTGCGGCCGCACCAGCACCACGGCCGGCCCGCGCCGCAACGGACCGGGCGGAGCCAGCTTGCCAAGCTTGGGGCGAAAGGTGCCGGCCATCGCTTAATTGGCGGAAGGCGGCGCGCCGTCGCGGCGCAGCTTCCAGTCGATGCTATCCATCAGCGCCACGAAAGCGGCATCCACGATGTTGGGCGACACCCCCACCGTGGTCCAACGATTGCCCTGGCCATCGGCGCTTTCGATCATCACCCGCGTGGTGGCATCGGTGCCGCCATTGAGGATACGCACCTTGAAATCCACCAGGCGCAGATCGTCGAGATATTTTTGATACTGACCGAGATCCTTGCGCAACGCATGATCCAGTGCATTCACCGGGCCATTGCCTTCGGCCACCGAAAACAGCGTAACGCCATCCACCCGCACCTTCACGGTGGCTTCCGACACCGTGACCAATTCGCCGCGCGCATTGAAGCGGCGCTCCACCATCACGCGAAAGCTTTTCACATCGAAATATTTCGGCTGCTGCCCCAGCGTGCGGCGCGCCAGCACCTCGAAGGAGGCTTCCGCGCCATCATAGGAATAGCCCTCGGATTCACGCTGCTTCACATCATCGAGAAGTGTGTTGAGGCGCGGATCGGCTGCATCGAATTCAATGCCGGCTTCCTGCAGGCGCACCAACAGGTTGGAACGGCCGGCCTGATCGGAAATCAGGATGTGGCGCTTGTTGCCCACGCTTTCCGGCGGCACATGTTCGTAGGTGCGCGGATCCTTCATCACCGCCGAAACATGCAGCCCGCCCTTATGGGCGAAGGCTGAAGCCCCCACATAAGCGGCGTGGCGATTGGGGGCGCGGTTGAGCAATTCGTCCAGCACCCGCGAGGTGGCGGTGAGATGGCGCAGATCCTGCTCGCTCAAACCGATATCCACATGCTCGGCGAACCAGGGCTTGAGCATCAGCGAGGGGATCAGCGCGATCAGATTGGCATTGCCGCAGCGTTCGCCAAGGCCATTCAGCGTACCCTGCACCTGGCGCACGCCGGCCTTGACGGCGGCGAGCGTGTTGGCCACCGCGTTTTCCGTATCGTTATGGGTATGCACGCCCAGCCTGTCGCCGCTGCCCAGCTTGGCCACCACTTCGCCGACGATGCGCTCCACTTCATGGGGCATGGTGCCGCCATTGGTGTCGCACAACACAGCCCAGCGCGCGCCGGCATCCAACGCGGCCTTCAGGCAATCCAGCGCAAAGCCGGGATTGGCCTTGTAGCCATCGAAGAAATGCTCGGCATCGAACATCGCCTCGCCGAAACGGGCATGGGATGCCGCGATACTGTCGGCGATCAGCTCGATATTCTCGGCAAGCGGAATGCCCAGCGCCACATCCACCTGGAAATCCCAAGTCTTGCCCACCAGGCAGGCGGCATCGGCCTTGGCATTGAAAATCGCAGCCAGGCCCGGATCGTTGGCGGCCGAACGGCCGGGCCGCTTGGTCATGCCGAAAGCCACGCGCTTGGCGCGCTTGAGCGGCAGGCTTTCCGCGAAGAATTCGCTGTCGGTGGGGTTGGCGCCCGGCCAGCCGCCTTCGATATAAGCCACGCCAAGACGATCCAGCGCGCGGGCGATATTGCGCTTGTCTTCCACCGAGAAATCGACGCCCTGGGTCTGCGCGCCATCGCGCAAAGTGGTGTCGAACAGATAGACCCGATCCTTAGCCACGCTCACCTCCCCGCAGCCGCGCCACCGCCCGGTCATGACCGATCAGCGGCAGCAACGCCTGCATTTCCGGCCCCTTGTCGCGCCCGGTCAGGGCCAGACGCAGGGGATGGAACAAAGCCTTGCCCTTGGCACCTGTAGCGGCCGATACCGCCTGCGTCAGCGCCTTCCAGGTCGCGCCATCCCAAGGCTCGGGCGGCAAAGCGGCAATCGCTGCCTGGGTCACCTTGGGGTCTTCGATCACCGGCACGATGGGGCCATGCACCACCTGCCACCAATCCTGCGCTTCGGCCAGCGTGGCGATATTGCCGCGAATGGCCAGCCAGAAGCTTTCGCCGGCACCAGGCGGCAAACGATCGACCACGGCCGGATAGGGCAGGATATGCAGCAACCGCGCATTCAGCAGTTCCAACTCCTGCATGTCGAAATGCGCCGGCGCACGGCCGAAACGCTCCAGATTGAATTCCGCCGCCAGTTCCGACAGCAGCGCACGCGGCTCCACCGGGTCGGCCGAGCCCAGCCGCGCCAGCAGGCAGCAGATACTGAGCGGTTCCAACCCCGCCTCGCGCATGTCGCCCAATCCCAGCGAACCGATGCGCTTGGACAGACCGGCACCATCGGCGCCCACCAGCAGCGAAAAATGCGCGAATGCAGGCGGCGCATGGCCCAGGGCTTCGAACAACTGAATCTGCGCCGCCGTGTTGGTGATGTGATCCTCGCCGCGAATGATATGGGTGATTGCCAGATCGCCATCATCCACCACCGAGGTGAGGGTATAGAGCGGCCGGCCATCGCCACGCAGCATCACCGGATCCGACAGCGAAGCCGTGTCGATCTCGATGCGGCCATGGATCAGATCGTCCCAGCCTGTCGGGCGATGCTCCAGCTTGAAACGCCAATGCGGCTTCCCGCCCTTGGCGATAAGAGCTTCGATCTCGGCCTGGCTGAGTTTCAAGGCGGCGCGGTCGTATACCGGCGGCAGACGGCGCGAAAGCTGCACCTTGCGCTTCAGTTCCAATTCCTCGGCGGTCTCGAAACAGGGATACAGCCTGCCATTGGCCTTCAGCTTGGCAATGGCTGCATCATATTGCGCCATGCGATCCGACTGCCGCGCGAAACGATCCCAGGCGAGGCCGAGCCAAGCCAGATCGGCCTCGATGCCGCGGGCGAATTCCTCGGTGGAGCGTTCGGTATCGGTATCATCCAGCCGCAGCAGAAAATCGCCGCCATGCTTGCGCGCGAATAGCCAGTTCAGCACTGCCGCGCGCGCATTGCCGATATGCAGCCGCCCGGTGGGGCTGGGCGCGAAACGGACTTTCACCTGCGTCATGGCCACACTGCTCACGGTCTGTCACGGAAGGCATTGGTGATGGGATAGCGGCGGTCGCGGCCGAAATTGCGTGCGG
>NZ_JAHBYG010000021.1 GCF_019636075.1 Ferrovibrio sp. | reverse complement strand
AAACTATTACGGCAAATATACATGATAAAATTTTGATATTTATAGATTTTATCATGCTAACCTCTCCCATTTTCAACACCCCGTTCTGGGGCTCTATAGACTGATGCTGAATCATCGTGCGGCACTGATGGTTTCGCGGTCAACGCGGGCGCGCAGCACGGCAATCAGGCCGGCCACGCCATTGCTGTTGATCAGCGAGGCGAATTCATTGCGCTGGGTGAGCGACATGCTGACCCCTTCCAGCGCCAGATCGATCACGGCAAAGCGCTGGTTGGTTTCGCGCACCCGCCAGTCGCATTGCACCGGCTGGCCGCTGGCCACGTCGATCCGGGTGCTAACCACGGTATCGGCATCGCCGGCGGCGCGCAGGCCGGTTATGGCGAAGCCGCGCACCTGGAAGCCGGCCAGCCGGCGGGCATAGGTGCGCAGCACGAATTCGTTGAAGGCGTCGTGATATTCCGAGGCCTGGTCGGGGTTGAGGTCGCGGTAGGAGCGGCCCAGAACGAAGCGGGCGATAAAATTCAGGTCCAGGCCCTGGCCCAGAAATTGGCGGTATTGGGCTTCGCGTTGGCTGATCGTGCCGGGTTGGCTCTGGATCGACAGCAGCAGCCGGCCCATCTCGTCTATATAACGGCCGGCGGCCTGCTCGTCGGCGGCCTGGGCGGGGGCGACCATGGTGGGGCTGGAAGCCAGCAGCAAACTGGCTCCGGCGGCAAATGCCGCGCCGAGAAAACCGCGCCTGCGCATCATGTAACCCGATTGGGCAGCACTGGGTTTCATGGACCTGTGCGGACGAATCATGGATTGTCTCCTCACGTTGCCGCAGACTACCCACTGCCAGACGGCGAGGAAAGAGTGGGGGCCCAACAAGACCGTGACTGCAATCACGGTCCATATCCCAGATATGGTAGCATTCTGTCAGGGTTGCGTAGCCCAGTCCGCGACTGAAAGTGAATTTTTTAAATTAAATAAACATATTTTATTAAATAAAATCATATAATTAATTAATATATATAAACTTATTTATCGATTTAATCGACGTTTCATCGAGGCTGCCATCAAAAATATTAAAAAGCCGACCTGCGCATTTACCGGCGCTTAAGGGCCGCGTGGTTTTCTAGGCCCCGAGAGATGAGTAGAGCCCATGATGAAAGCCCTGGGGATTTAGTCGCATGAACATGATGAGCGGTCTCGGCCGTCCGCGTTTGCAAACCATGTTGAGCGCGGGCCAGGATGCACTGCGGATTCAGCAGGAGCTTGCCGGCCAGCGTACCAACTTGGTGGCCGAGCTGCTGCGCGACGAAGGCGAGTTCTTCGAGCATGAACATTACCCGGACGGGGACGTGTTCGACCCGATGACCGGCGCGCAATATTATTACCATGCTCATCGGGGTGATGGGCGTGAGCATGGCCACTTCCATGTCTTCATGCGGCCGCATCATCTGCCCGAGAGTTTCGAGCCGGTGCGCCATACCCGGCCCGGGGTGGGCCGGTGTGCCGGCGAGCGCAAGGTCGGTCGCTGCTGGCCGCGGGGCGATGCCGCGCTGGCTCATATCGTGGGCATCAGCATGGACAATTACGGCCTGCCGGTGCGCCTATTCACAGTCAATCGCTGGGTTACCGATGAGAGCTGGTTCTCGGCGCGCGATGTGATCGCCATGCTGGACCGCTTCGACCTGCGCCATGGCTATCCGTCGTCTGGCCTGAACCGCTGGATGGTGTCGATCCTGCGGCTGTTCCAGCCCGAGATCGCCGAACTGATCCGCCGCCGCGATGCCGCCATCGAGGCTCGCGCCAAGGCCAATCCGCGCGCCGATGCCCTGGAAGACCGCAGCCTGGAAGTGACCGCCAGTATCGATATCTCGGTGGAGCGCCGGGTGCGCCAGTTGCGCCGCAGCCTGAACGGCTAGCCCCCCAGGCTTTAACGCAGATAACAGGCTTCAGCGCAGATAACAGGCTTCAGCGCAGATAGCCGAGCTGGCGCCATTCGGCATAGCCGTCGCGGAAGGCGGCATAGGATTCCCACACGCGGCGGAAATTCGGGTTGGCGGCATTCTGTTCGGCCACCACCTTGCGCCAGGTGGTTTCAAAGGCGCTCATCAATTCCGGCGACCAGGGGCGGATATTCGCCCCCTTCTTACGCAGGGCAGTAAGAGCGGCCGGCTGGGCGGCCTCGCCATCGGCCAGGCTGTCCTGCAGATTGGCGGCACAGACCGTGCCGACAGCCTCGCGCTGGCGGTCAGACATCTTCTCCCATACCGTCGGGTTGAAGGCCAGCAGATGGATGGTCAGCGGCTGGTGCCAGCCGGGCAGGTAGTAATTGGGCGCCACCTTGTAGAACCCGACCCGCAGGTCGATCGCCGGCACAGAGAATTCGGCGCCATCCAGGCTGCCATTCTGCAGGCCGAGGAAAACCTCGCCACCCGGCGCCAGCACGGTATTGGCGCCCAGCTTGCGCAGCACCTCGCCACCCAGGCCGATAATGCGGATCTTCTGGCCGCGCAGATCGTCAACCGAGTTGATCTCCTTGCGGAACCAGCCGCCGCCCTCGGCCGGCAACAGGCCGCAGGCAACCGGCACGATATTGTTGGCGGTGAAGAGCTCAGTCATCAATTGCTGGCCGCCGCCATGATGCAGCCAGGCCAGATACTCGGCGGCGCGCGGGCCGAAGGGCAGGCCGACGAAGAAAGCGAAGGCGCTGTCTTTTTCCACCCAATAGCTGGCCGAGGTCCAGCCCGCGTCAACTTCGCCAGATGCGACGGCGTTCAGCACTTCGTTGGCCGGCGCCAAAGCGCCAGGCTCGTGGAATTTCAGGTCCACCTTGCTGTCGGTGAATTGCGCGATGCGCTGGGTGGTGCTCACGCCCAGGCTGCCCAGCAGCGGCGAGCCAGAGGCATAGGAACTGGCCATGCGCAATTGCATCGGCATATCGGGCGCTTCCACCTGCGCCACGGGCAGGCTGCGCTCGGTTTGCACGGCAGGGATCGGCGTTGCATTGCGCACGGTCATGTAGCCGAGCCCCAGGGTGAGGCCCACGAAGAACATGCCCACGGCGATCAAAAATACGCGCACCATCGCTGGTTACGAAGCTCCTGCCCGTATACTCGCGGAAAAACAGGGAGCGACCTTAAGCGTATCCCCCCGGCCTTGGCAACTGGGCATAGCGGAGACATTGCGCAAGGCGCGTCTTTGCAAACACGTATTGCGCGTATTGCTGTTGCATTGCAGCGCAGACTGCCCGCTTCCGGGCGGACCGCGAAGCGCCTATTCTGAAGGGCGTGAAGCCAGCTCTGGTTTCAACATTGGCAAGGTATGGCGATGATTGCGCTTTATCGTCTGGTCGCCCGACTGGCTGCCGCGCTGGCTGGCTTGGCCGCCTTATGCGCGCTGCTGGCGGGGGTGATCCTGTGCGCCGATCTGGTGTTGCAGACCTTTGGCGCCGATGAGGCGCCGCCGGGCTGGGGCCGGCTTTACATGTTGTTGATCCTGATCGCGGCCTGCATGGCCGTGCCCCATGGTTTCATGGCCGGCACTCATACATGCGTGCAGGGAATGGCCGCGCGGTTTTCCTGGCATGGCCAGCAAGCGTTGAAGCTTTTGGCGGCCTTGCTGGGATTGGTGCTGATGCTCGCCGTGCTGGGCATCGGCTGGCTGGCTGTGCGAAAGGCCGGCCTGCCGCTGACGATTGCTCTGCCGCCGTTATTGGGCGCGGGCGGCGCGGCCCTGGCCTGCATGCTGCTGCTCTGGCGCCATCTGTGGGCTTTGCGCAAAGGCACCGATGCCCTGGAAACGGAGGGCAACTGATGCAGGCGATGCTGATCGGCGTTGCCGGTTTCTCCGCCGTGCTGGGCTTGCTGCTGCTGCGCGTGCCCGTGGCGGTGGCCTTGGGCGTGGCAGGCCTGGCGGGTGTTGTGTGGCAGCAGGGCTGGGGCCATGTGTTGCTGCTGCAGACCGGGTTGGATGTCGCTGTGATAGACGGCCTGGCCGTGGTTCCGCTGCTTGCGATGATGAGCACGATTGCCAGCCATGCCGGCCTGTCGCGGCAGATTTATGATGCCGCCCTGGCCTTGCTGGGCCATTGGCGCGGCGGACTGGCGATGGCAAGCCTGCTGGCTGCCGCGGCATTTGCTGCGGTTTGCGGCTCGGCGGTTGCGGCGGCTGCCACCATCTGCCGTGTAACCTTGCCCGATATGCGCCGGCGCGGTTATGCCGATGGATTGTCGGCCGCCAGCATCGCCGCCGGCAGCACGCTGGGCCTGCTGCTGCCGCCTTCTATCCTGCTGATGTTGTATGCCCTGCTCACCGGCCAATCGCTGGGCAAGCTTTATGTTGCCGCGCTGCTTCCAAGCCTGTTGGGGCTGTTGTTGTATATGGCGGCGACCCGGATCGGCCTGCGCGGCGGTGCGAAAGCGGCAGCGACCAAGCTGCCGGCGCAATCCTGGGCAATGCGCGGGCGGCAGCTTGCCGCGATCTGGCCGTTGCTGGTGCTGTTCGTGGTGGTGATGGGTGGGCTGTTCATCGGCCTGCTGCCCAGCCAGGCGGCAGCGCTGGGCCTGGTGGCGGCGCTGGGCTTCGCCCTGGCCGCCGGCACACTGACCGGCCCGCGCTTCAAGACCGCGCTGCTGGAAGCCGCGCAGACCACCGGCATGGTGATGCTGGTTCTGCTCGGCGCGCTGTTTTTCACGATGTTTCTATCGGCTGCGCAGGTTCCGCAGGTGTTGGCGGGCGAATTGGCGGCAAGCGGCATCAATCCGGTCCTGTTTTTGCTGCTGTTGGCGCTCGGCTATTGGCTGCTGGGCAGCATGATCGACGATCTGGCGGTGATCGTGCTGACTCTGCCATTCGTATTCCCGATGGCACAGGCGCTGGCCATCGACCCGATCTGGTTCGGCATCTATCTCGTCACCATCGTGGAGATCGGCCTCATCCTGCCGCCCTGGGGCATGCTGCTTTTCGTGATCCAGGGCAGCAGCGGTGTGAAGGCCACGGCGATCATGCGCGGCATGCTGCCTTTCATGGCGGCCAATCTGTTGCGCGTGGCGCTGCTGATCGCGTTTCCGGCACTGGCGCTCGCGCTGCCCGGCCTGATGCATTAAACGCTGCTTTTGCCGCGATAAGGCTTGAACCAGTTCAGGCTGGTTTCGGTGCGATCTGTGGGCTTGTATTCCGCACCCACCCAGCCGGCATAGCCCAGTGCATCCAGCTTGCGAAACAGGTAATCGTAATTCAGCTCGCCAATATCGGGTTCGGCGCGATCGGGCGGATTGGCCACCTGCACATGGGCGATCAACGGCAATTGCCGTTCCAGCCGCATGCTCACATCGCCATGCAGCACCTGCACGTGATACATGTCGAATTGCAGATGCAGGTTGGGTGCCTTCAGTTCCTTCAGCACGGTTTCGGCGTAATCGTAATCCTGCAGGAAATAGCCGGGGATATCGCGGCCATTGATCGGTTCGATGGTAAGGGCCACGCCGGCCTGGCGGGCCTGTTCGGCGGCCCAGGCCAGGTTGTCCATGTAACAGGCCTGCAACAGACGGCGCTCTGCCTTCTCAGGCACGATGCCGGCCATCACATGCAGCAAGGGGCAGCCGGTGGCGGCGCAATAGTCCAACGCGCGGCCGATGCTGGTGCGGAAATCGCGGCGGCGCTCGGGCAGGGCGGCCAGGCCGCGCTCGCCGGCCTGCAGATCGCCCGCCGGGCTGTTCATCAGCGCCATCCGCAGGCCGTTGTCGCGCAGGGCGGCTGCCACCGCTGCGGGTGCGTGTTCGTAAGCCGACATGAATTCCACCGCCATGAAGCCCTGCTCGGCGGCGGCGGCAAAACGGTCCATGAACGCCAGATTCTGGAACAGGAAGGTCAGATTGGCGGCAAAGCGCGGCATCGATGAATCCCGTTACGGCGAAATCCTGTGGCTTTTCCGCAGCATGTCATTCCTGCTATCCATTGGGCAAGGGGCCGCCGCTGCGGTGGCTTTTACCAATATGGGGTTTGCGTGGCCGCAGGGGGTATGAGTTTGCAGCGCGAGGCCGGTGGTGCGCAGTTGCGCCTAACCGGAACCTGGACCCTGCCGGAAGCAGCACGCCTGGCCCGTGGTATCGAGGCCCTGAGCCTGCCCAAGGGCGAACGCCTGGGCATCGAGGCCGGCGGGCTGGAGCGGCTGGATACCGCTGGCGCCGTTCTGCTCAATCGCCTTGTCGGCAAGCTGGGCAAGCAGGCGGATGTTCACTGGCAGAATCTCAAGCCCGAACATCAGGTGCTGCTGGATTACGTGACCAACTGCAATCCGGCCGCCGCCGCGCCGCCGCCCAGCGATAACGGCCTGGTGCGTTTCATCAGTCATCTCGGCTGGCTGGCGATTTTCTTCCTGCGCGAGGCGCGCCGCTTCATCGCCTTCATCGGCCGGGTGGTGGAGGCCGCGGTGATGACGATGCTGCGTCCGCGCCGGCTGCGCCTGACCTCCACGCTGTTTCACATGGAACAGACCGGCCTCAATGCATTGCCCATCGTGGGGCTGATATCCTTCCTGATCGGCGTGGTGATGGCTTATCAGGGCGCCGATCAATTGCAGCAATTCGGTGCCGAGGTTTTCGTGGTCAATCTGGTGGCCGTGTCGGTGTTGCGTGAATTGGGCATCCTGCTTACCGCCATCGTGGTGGCCGGCCGTTCGGGCAGCGCCTTCACGGCGCAGATCGGCAGCATGAAGGTGAATGAGGAGGTGGATGCGATCCGCACGCTCGGCCTCGATCCCATCGAGGTGCTGGTGCTGCCGCGCGTGCTGGCGCTGATGCTCACGCTGCCGCTGCTTACCTTCTTTGCCGATATCATGGGCTTGCTGGGCGGCGCGCTGATGGCCTGGGTGGCGCTGGATATCACGCCGTTCCTGTTCTTCGAGCGCCTGCACGAAGCCGTGACGATCTGGAGCTTCCTGGTCGGCATGATCAAGGCGCCGGTCTTTGCCGCGCTGATTGCCATGGTGGGCTGCTATGAAGGCCTGCGGGTGAAGCGCGATGCCGAAAGCGTAGGCCGGCTCACCACGCGCTCGGTGGTGCAGTCGATCTTCCTGGTGATCGTGGCGGACGCACTCTTCTCGATCTTCTTTTCGGCCATCGGTGTATGAGTATGACCAAGGATGTTGCCATACGCGTGCGCGGCCTGGTCAACGCCTTCGATGGCTTCAAGGTGCATGACGGGCTGGACCTGGATGTGATGCGCGGCGAGGTGCTGGGCGTGGTGGGCGGATCGGGCACCGGCAAGTCCGTGCTGCTGCGTACCATCATCGGCCTCAACCAGCCGCAGGCCGGCAGCATCGATCTGCTGGGCAGCGACATGATCGGCGGCGACGACGCAGCACGGCGCAACGCGCGCCAGCGCATCGGCGTATTGTTCCAGGATGGCGCGCTGTTTTCCTCGCTCACCGTGGCGCAGAATATCCAGGTGCCGTTGAAGGAATTCTACAAGCTGCCCGACGATCTGTTGCAGGAGATCGCGGCCGCCAAAATCCGCATGGTCGGGCTGCCGGATTCCGCCGGCGGCAAGATTCCGTCGGAGCTTTCCGGCGGTATGCGCAAACGCGCCGGCCTGGCCCGTGCCTTGGCGCTGGATCCGGAAGTGGTGTTCCTCGACGAGCCGACGGCAGGGCTGGACCCGATCGGCGCGGCGGCTTTCGATACCCTGGTGCGCGACTTGCAGAAGGCATTGGGCCTCACGGTGTTCATGGTCACGCATGACCTGGACTCGCTTTATGCCATTTGCGACCGGATCGCCGTGTTGGCCGAAAAGAAGGTGCTGGCGGTGGGCCCGCTGCCCAGTCTGCTGGGCCATCCGCATCCCTGGATCCAGGAATATTTCCATGGCCCGCGCGCCCGCGCGGCTGCCACGACTGCCGAAGCCGCAGATGCGGCGGGCAGTGCTGCAAAGGAGAGCTGAGACGATGGAAACCCGCGCACATCATTTGCTGATCGGCGGTTTCGTGCTGCTGTTCCTGCTGGGCATCATGGGCTTTTCGCTCTGGCTGGCGAAAGCCCAGGTCGACCGCGAAGTGGCCCGCTACAACATCTTCTTCACCGGGTCGGTGGCCGGCCTTGGGGTTGGCGGCGATGTGCGCTTCAACGGCATCAAGGTAGGCCGAGTCAGCCAGATCAGCATCAACCGCGAGGATACATCGAAAGTGCGTGTCACCGTGGATGTGTCGGCCGATACGCCGATCCGGCAAGACAGCCTGGCCAGCCTGGAATTGCAGGGCATCACCGGCATTTCCTATGTGCAGATCGGCGCCGGCTCGGCCTCGGCGGCTTTTCTGCCGGCGCGCAATTCCAGCGATCCGGACCAATTGCCGGTGATCCAGTCGAAAACCTCGGCAATCGCCGAATTGTTCGAGGCGGCGCCCGATCTGCTCAGCCGTGCCGCGCGCGTGCTGAGCGATCAGAATATCGAGAATGTAGGCGGCATGATCGGCGATATCCGCCAGGTGACCCAGGCAATCGCCAGCCGGCAGGAAACCCTGCTGCGCGCCATCGATGGGTTCGATCGCACCGCCGCCGATATCGCGATTGCGGCGCGGGCTGCACGCGATCTGGCGCAGAAGGCCGACAGCCTTGTCGGGGAAGCGGAAAAGACGCTGGCGGCCACGCGCGGGGCGGTGGATACCGCGAATACGCTGCTGGCCGGCGAGGGCGCCGATACATTGCGCGAGACCCGCACCACAATGGCCGAATTCGGCAAGACCGCGCAGAAGCTGGATGGCGTGCTCACCGATATCGGCGGCCTGGTGGGCGACATGCGCGGCGTGGTGGACGAAAACCGCGCACCGCTGAATGCCATGGCCACCGATGGCGTGGGTGAATTCCGTCGATTCATATCCGAGGCGCGTATTCTGGTGGCCAGCCTGGCGCGCGTGGCGCAGCGGCTGGAAGACGATCCGAGTGCTGTGCTGTTTGGCAATCGCGATGCCGAGTATCGCGGAGAAGGAGGCCGGCGATGAAGCCGCTAAACCACCGTCGCAGTTTTTTGGGCCTGCTGGCTGCCAGCAGTGCCGTTCTGCCGCTTTCAGCCTGTGGCGGCATCCTGCCGCAGGCGCCGCCCTCCAATCTCTACACGCTGTCGCCGAAGACCACCTTCATCGACACATTGCCGCGCGTCACCTGGCAATTGGTGGTGGAGGAGCCCTATGCGGCGGGCGGGCTGGATACCCATCGTATCGCCATCATGCCTAATCCGTATGAAGTGAAATACTATGCCGAGGCGCGCTGGGCCGAACGTGCGCCGCGCATGGTGCAAACCCTGCTGATCGAGAGCTTCGAAAATACCGGCAAGATCACCGCCGTGGGCCGGCAATCGGTGGGCCTGCGTTCGGATTTCAATCTGAAAAGCGAATTGCGGGAATTCCAGGCCGAACTGACCGGCACCGACCCGGTGCCCACGGTACGGGTGGCGATCAATGCCAAGTTGATCGTGCAGCCGCAGCAGGCAATCGTTGCCTCGGTGAATTTCGAGGAAAAACGCCGGGCCAAGGGTGCTAGCGTGCTGGATGTGGTTGAGGCCTTTGACGAAGCGCTGGGCCGGGTGCTGCGCGAAACCGTGCAATGGGCGCTGATCACTGGCAAAAAATAACCGTTTTTTGAAGGGGAGGCTTGAGATCAACCGGGTTGATCCACGTCAATGCACTTGCCATCAGCCATGGCAGACTACATCTGATAAGAACGCGTTCCATGCTGATGGAGACTCCCAATGAACACGACCTATCGCGACATTCTGTTGCATTTGACCGACGATCCGCGCAGCAAGGCAAAAATCGATGCGGCGCTGGGGCTGGCGCGGCGTTTCGGGTCGCATCTGATCGCGCTTTATACCCTGCCGCCGCCGGTGATGCCGTATTACACAGGCGAATTCATTCCCACCGAATTCATCCAGAAGCAGGTGGACGAAGCCCAGGCGGTGGCCAAGGCGACCCATGCGGCATTCGAAGCGGCCGCCAAACGCGAAGGCGTGGCGGTGGAATGGATCGAAAGCGAATGGCCGGCGCTGGATGCGGTTTCGGTTTATGGCCGTGCGGTGGATTTGGTGCTGGTAGGCCAGCCGGATCCTGAACCGACCGACTCTGCGCCTCAGGCGCCAGGTCTGTCTGTGCTGCCCCATGAACTGGCTTTGCGCGCCGGCCGGCCGATCCTGGGCCTGCCTTATGCCGGCAACCTGCCGGCCAAGCTTGGCGAGAATATCTTGATCGCCTGGAATGGCAGCCGCGAAGCCACCCGTGCGGTGCATGATGCGATGCCTTTCCTGCTCGGTGCCAAGAGCGTGACTGTTTATGGCATCAATGCCGACCGTGATCGTGGTACCCCCGGCGCCGATCTGGCCCGCCATCTGGCGCGCCATGATGTGAAGGTGGAGGTGAGCAACACCGTTGTGTCGGATATCGAAGTGGGCGAGGCGCTGCTGTCTGCCATCGCCGATCGGAGTGCCGACCTGCTGGTGATGGGCGCTTATGGCCATTCCAGGCTGCGCGAGATGGTGTTCGGCGGCGTGACCGAAACCATCCTCGACAGCATGACCGTGCCGGTATTGTTCAGCAATTGATTCCGGCGTGACGGGTTATCGCGATCTGCTGCTGCATCTGGACGATGTCGGCAGCAACCACAACCGTATCCGCGTGGCCATCGATCTGGCTGCGCGGTTCGGTGCGCATCTCACCGGCTTCCATTCGCTGCGTCCGGCGCCGCAGGTGCGTCATTACCTCCCGAGCGAACTCATAGACCGGCATCGCAAGAATGTTGATGGGCGGGCCGCAACCCTGCGCCGAGAATTCGAGGCCGCCTGCCTGGCGGCGGGCCAGCCTTGCGAATGGCTGCAAAGCGAATTGCCGCCGATTGCCGGTATGAAGCTGGCTGGCCGCGTTTGCGATCTGGCCATTCTGGAAAAGGCCGTGGTGGCGACAGACGCGCCTGCGGATGCCTGGTATGGCGAACCGATGCTGCCGCATGAACTGGGCCTGCGGATGGGCCGGCCGGTTCTGGTGCTGCCCACGGGCGCAGACATAGATGCCGCCAATCTGGGCCAGCGCGTTCTGGTGGCCTGGAATGGCAGCCGCGAGGCCAGCCGTGCCGTGCATGATGCGCTGCCGCTGCTGGCCAAGGCTGCGCATATCCAGCTGCTGTGCATCGATGCGGATGAAACCGGCGGCACGCCCGGCGCCCTGATGGTGCGGCATCTGGCCCGCCATGGCGCCAAGGTGGAGCTGGCCAGCCAGGCATCCGGCGAGGAGCCGGTGGAAGCCATCCTGCGCGACAGCATGCAGCGTTACGGTATGGATTTGCTGGTGATGGGGGCCTATGGCCATTCGCGGCTGCGCGAGATGGTGTTCGGCGGCGTTACCGAGGCCATCCTCGATGGCTTGGAAAAGCCGGTTTTGTTCGGCAATTGATGCGGTTTGCCTGAAGCTGCGGGCATAGGTTAGTATGGCTCATGCGCTTGTCCGCCCCTGAATCCCGATTGCTGGTGATCGACGTGCAGCAACGGCTGCTGCCGGTGATGGCCGATTCCGCGCGCGTGGTGGAGCGCAGCCGGATCATGCTGGCGGCGGCGGCGGCCATGAATGTGCCGGTGCTGGCCACCGAGCAATATCCCAAGGGGCTTGGGCCGACGGTGCCTGAATTGCTTGAGCCGCTGGGTAGCGCGCCGATTTTCGAGAAGCTGCATTTTTCTGCCTATGCCGAGCCGCCGGTGCGCAACATGCTGCGCGAGGACGATGGCCGGCGGCAGATCGTGGTGCTGGGCATCGAGGCCCATGTCTGCGTGCTGCAGACCGTGCTGGACCTGCTGCAACATGAGTATCGGGTATTCGTGGTGAGCGACGCGATCTCTTCGCGCAGCCGCGACAGCGTGGCTTTGGCCGAAGCCCGCATGCGCCAGGCCGGCGCTATATTGGTGAATGCCGAGATGTGCGTTTTTGAATGGCTGGGGCAGGCCGGGCATCCGCAATTCCGCGCCCTCAGCAAGCTCATCAAATAGGGTAAACGGATCAAATAGGAGAATGGTGCATGGCGGCGCGTCCGTCCCTGGTGCTGGTGCCTGGGCTGTTGAACAATCACGATCTCTGGCGCGAACAGATTCAGCGCCTGAGCGATATCGCCCATTGCCTGGTGCCGAGCGGACAATACGACCAGGATAATGTGACCGACATGGCGCGCGCCGTGCTGGCCGAGGCGCCAGACCGCTTCGCGCTGGCCGGGCTTTCCATGGGCGGTTATATCTGCCACGAAATCATGCGCCAGGCGCCAGAGCGGGTGGAGCGGCTGGCGTTGCTCGACACTTCGGCACGGCCCGACAGCCCGGAACAGACCCAGCGCCGCCGCAGCTTCATCCAGTTGGCCAGCCTGGGCAAGTTCAAGGGTATCACGCCGCAATTGCTGCCGTTTCTGCTGCATCCCAAAAACGTGAATAACAGTGCGTTGGTGGATCGCCTCACCGCGATGGCGGATTTCATCGGCGTGGAGCGTTTCGTGAAGCAGCAGACCGCCATCATGGGCCGGCCCGACAGCCGGCCGCAATTGGCCCGATACGACATGCCCTGCCTGGTGCTGTGCGGTGAGGCCGATGCACTCACGCCGCCAGAGGTGCATGAAGAAATGGCAGCGCTGATACCCAAAGCCAGGCTGGCCATCGTGCAGGATGCCGGCCATATGGCGCCGATGGAGCGTGCCGGCAAGGTTGCCAGGCTGCTCAGGGATTGGCTTAAGGCCTAAAGCCCGCTCGAAAGCCGCAAGGCGGTTTCCGCCGTGGCAATAGCCACGCGGTTTCGCCCCATGCGTTTGGCATCATGCAGGGCCATATCGGCGCTGGCGCAGAGGCGTTCCCAATCCGGCGCGATATCGTTGGGTTCCAGCGCCGCAACGCCGATGCTTACCGTGGCTGGTACTGTGCCGCTGCCGGTTTGCAGCGGCGTTGCTTCGATGGCTAACCGGATGCGTTCGGCCAGCAGGGCGGCGCCATGCGGATCCGTCTGTGGCAGGATCACGCAGAATTCGTCGCCGGCCAGCCGGCCGATCCGATCCTCCTGGCGCAGTACGCCACGCGCCACCGTAACCAGGTGGCCCAGCCATGCATTGCCCACGGCTTGGCCATAGCGTTCGTTGATGCGGCGGAAATGATCGATATCCAGCAGCAGTACCGAAAGCAGGTTGCCGTGGCGCCGGCTGCGCGAGATTTCGGCGGCGCCGGTTTCCGCCAGACTGTCGCGGTTGAGCGCGCCGGTGGCCAGATCGATCTGATGGGTTTCGATTAGCCTTAACCGCAACCGCTGATTCACCAGCAGAATCCAGGCAAAGGCGATCAGGGCCGAACCGGCGGTGGGTAGCAGGAAGGTGATGACGCCGAGCCAGCCGCTGGCAAACAGCCCGGGTGGAATATCCTGCCGCGAGGCCAGAAAAAACCGCAGCGCATAGAAGCTGGCGATGCTGAGATAGGCAACGATCGCCAGGCCTTGCGCCGGCCACATGGATGGCGGCGTGCGCTTTGTCAGGCTGAGCGCGTTGATCAGGCTGATCAGCGACAACAGCGCCGATATCACCATCACGCGCTTGACGAAATTTTCCTGGCCCGGGCCATAGAAGATAATCGAACCGACCAGAATCGCCAGAATGATGCCGATGCCCCAGGCGTAGCTCGGGCGCTGGTTGAAGAAATGCTGATTACCCCACCAGGCCAGCACAAAGCCGGTGATCAATACGGTATTGGCGCCGACGATGGAAAGTATATCCGGGATCGTGCCGCGCAGCAGCAGGCCGGCCAATCCCAGGCTGGGCAGGAAATACGACGCAATCCAGAATAGCAGCGCGGTTTCCTTGCGGTCGCCCAGCCACATCATCAGCAGCAGGCCGCACATCAAACCGAAAATCAGCAACGACATGAACGACAATGTCGTCACATCGAGGGTGATGCTCATGCTGCTGCTGCCTTACGCTGCCTGGATGACTGTTTGGCGCCGCATTGGCTCCGGCTCCAGGCTACAACTCCGCCCAGGCAGGCTCAAGGCGCTCAAGACAAGAAGGCTATGCGGTTATACGTCGATCTCGCCGGCGAAGCGGGCATTTTCCTGGATGAACTGGAAACGCATCTCGGCCTTGCGGCCCATCAGGCGTTCCACCAGGTCGCTGGCTTCCTCGGCGATTTCAGACTGCACCTGAACCCGCAGCAAGACGCGGTTCTTCGGGTTCATGGTGGTTTCCTTCAACTGCGCGGGCGGCATTTCGCCCAGGCCCTTGAAGCGGCTGACTTCTACTTTTCCGCGACCGGAGAAGGTTGATTTCATCAATTCGTCTTTATGGGCGTCATCGCGCGCATAGGCGGTCTTGCCACCCTGGCTGAGGCGATACAGCGGCGGCTGCGCCAGATAAAGATGGCCGTTGCGGATCAGGCTGGGCATCTCGCGGAAGAAGAACGTGATCAGCAGCGAGGCGATATGCGCGCCGTCCACGTCGGCGTCGGTCATGATGATGACCTTCTCGTAGCGCAGATCCTCGTCGCGGTATTTGGTGCCGGTGCCGCAACCCAGCGCCAGCACCAGATCGGATAATTCCTGATTGGCGGCGAGCTTGCCCACGCCGGCCGAGGCCACGTTCAGGATTTTGCCGCGCAACGGCAGGATGGCTTGGGTCTTGCGCTCGCGGGCCTGCTTGGCCGAGCCGCCGGCGCTGTCGCCTTCCACGATGAAGATTTCGGTGCCGCCGGCGCTGTCTTCGCTGCAATCGGCCAGCTTGCCCGGCAGGCGCAGCTTGCGGGTGGCGGTCTTGCGGCCGACTTCCTTTTCGGCCCGGCGCCGCAGGCGTTCTTCCGCCCGCTCGATGATGCGCACCAGCAGGGCCGTGGCCTGCTGCGGCGCGCCGGCCAGCCAATGGTCGAAATGATCCTTGATCGCGGTTTCCACCAGTTTCTGCGCTTCCACGCTGACCAGCTTTTCCTTGGTCTGGCCCTGGAATTGCGGTTCCTTGATGAACAGCGAGAGCATGGCGGTGGCGCCGCTCATGATGTCGTCGGCGGTGATCTGGCTGGCGCGCTTATTCCCGGTCAGGTCGCCGTAATCCTTGAAGCCGCGCAGCAGGGCCGAACGGAAGCCGGCCTCGTGGGTGCCGCCTTCCGGGGTGGGCACGGTATTCACATAGGCATTCAGCCAGCCATCGCCGATTTCCTGCGGCCAATGGATCGCCCATTCCACCTGGCCACGCTCGTTGGCCAATTGCGCACGGCCGGCAAACGGCGTGGGTGTGATGGTGGACTGGCCTTCCAGCGCCGCTTCCAGATAATCGCGCAGGCCGCCGGGAAAATGCAGCGTGGCCTCGGCGGGCGTGTCGTCGCCATTGAGGATCAATTCGGCAGCGCATTTCCAGCGAATCTCGACGCCGGGATACAGGTAAGCCTTCGAGCGGGCCATGCGGAACAGGCGGCCGGGGCGGAAATGCGCGCCCTTGCCGAAAATCTGCTCATCGGGATGGAACAGCACGGTGGTGCCGCGCCGGTTGGGGGCGGCGCCCACCTTGCTCAGCTTGTTCTGCGGCGTGCCGCGCGAATAATCCTGCCGCCAGAGTTCGCGGTCGCGCGCCACTTCCACGGTCAGCCGGTCAGACAGCGCATTCACCACAGAGATGCCCACGCCATGTAGGCCGCCGGCGGTGGAATATACCTTGTCGGAAAACTTGCCGCCGGAATGCAGCGTGGTGAAGATCACTTCCAGCGCCGACTTGTCCTTGAACTTGGGGTGCCGGTCGATCGGAATGCCGCGGCCGTTGTCGCTCACCTTCAGCGCGCCATCGGCCAGAAATTCCACTTCGATGCGGTCGGCATGGCCGGCCACGGCCTCGTCCATGGAATTATCCAACACCTCGGCGAACAGATGGTGCAGGGCACGCTCATCGGTGCCACCGATATACATGCCGGGGCGGCGGCGCACCGGCTCCAGGCCCTCGAGAACCTCGATATCCTTGGCGGTATAGTCGGAGCCGGTCTTGCCGGCATTCTGGAACAAATCGGTCATCTGACTCATGCTTCGCGGTATTTCGGGTTGGCGCTATACTGCAAAGCCGGGCGGCTGTATAGGCTTGCCCGACTCGGAGGCCACTATATGTAGTGGCTTATAGCCGGTTTTCCGCGATTGCGAACAGGTTTTTACCAAAGCAGGGGTGCGATATGAGCGAGGCAGCGGACAAGGTTGAGCGCGGCGAGCCGGTGATCCGCAGCGCGCCGATGCCATCCGACATGAACAGCAATGGCGATATTTTCGGCGGCTGGGTGCTCAGCCAGATGGATATCGCCGGCGGCATCGTAGCCGCGCGGCGCAGCCAGGGACGCACCGTTACCGTGGCGGTGGATGCCATGACCTTCCACCAGCCGATCAAGGTGGGCGATGTGGTTTCGATCTACGCCCGGGTGATTCGGGTGGGGCGCAGTTCCATGGCGGTGAGGATGGAGACCATTGTGGTGCGTCGGCTCGATCCCGGCGAGATCAAGGTGACCGAGGGCACCTTCACCTATGTGGCGATCGACGAGAATGGCCGGCCGCGTCCGGTTCCGCCCGAGGCGCAGGTGTCATGATCAAGCCGCCGCCGCTGGGCTGGCTTGCCGACGAGATTCAGGCACCCAGCCTGCTGGAGCTCAATGCCTGGTACAATGCCGCGCGCGGCGCCAATCCGCTGGCGCCTGTGGATGCCGTGGGCAAGCTGACCGCGCTGCCGGCCGCCGATGATCTCGGTTTGGTGGAGATCATGCCCGATGGCAGTTATCTCTACCGCCAGATCGGCCCGGCTTATGCCAAGCTCTCCGAGCTGCGCCCCGATGCCGATGGCCTGACCCGCGAAACCCGCGCGGTGATGCGCCAGCATCTCGATCTGGCTTGCAGCGAAGCGAAGCCTTTCCATGTCAGCATCACGCGCTGGGACGGCCCGCGCATTCTGCAATACGACCGCCTTATCCTGCCGCTTGGCGATGCAGGCGGCATCATCAGTCATCTACTGATCGGCGAAGCCTTCCTGCGCGTGGCGCGCGGGTAAGGTTCAGAGCATCAGCCGCGCCGCCGTTTCCTCGCGGCCCAACGCGGCCATCACGTTGAAGATCGGCGGCGACACCTTGCTGCCGGTCAGTGCCATACGCAGCGGCTGGGCGGCTTGGCCCAGCTTGATGCCTCGCGCTTCGGCGAAGTTGCGCACGGCGGTTTCGGTGGCATCTGCGGTCCAGTCGTTGCAGGCGGCAAGCGCTGCGGCCAGATCGGGCAGCAGCGCGGTATTGTCGCCGAGCAATGTTTTGGTGGCGGCGGCATCCGGGCGGGTGAACAGGAACAGCATGGCATCGGCCAGTTCGTTCAGGTCTTTCGCGCGCTCTTTCGCGGCGGGCAGCAACGCTTTCACGCGCGCGGTTTCATCCTCGCTCAGCGCACGGTTCAGCCGCTTCTCGGCGCTGATGAAGGGCAGCAGGGCAGCCAGCAACTCATCCTCCGGCGTGGACCGGATGTAATGGCCGTTGAGATTGCCCAGTTTCACGAAATCGAAGCGCGCCGGCGAACGGCCGACATGATCCAGCCCGAACCATTCGATGGCCTGGGCGGTGGAAATGATCTCCTCATCGCCATGGCTCCAGCCCAGCCGCAGCAGGTAGTTGCGCATGGCAGCCGGCAGATAGCCCATATCGGCATAGGCATCCACGCCGAGCGCGCCATGGCGTTTCGACAGCTTTGCGCCATCGGGGCCATGGATCAGCGGCACATGGGCGAAATCCGGCACATCGAAACCGGCGGCGATATAGAGTTGCGTCTGCCGCGCTGCATTGGTGAGATGGTCGTCGCCGCGGATGATATGGGTCACGCCCATATCGTGGTCGTCCACCACCACGGAGAGATTGTAGGTCGGTGTGCCGTCCGAGCGCAGGATGATCAGGTCATCGAGCTGCTCGTTCTGGAAGGTCACGTCGCCCTGCACATGATCCTTGATGATCGTGCTGCCCTCGCGCGGCGCCTTGAAACGCACCACCGGCTTCACGCCGGCCGGGGCATCGGCCGGATCGCGGTCGCGCCAGGTGCCGTCATAGCGGATCGGGCGGCCTTCCGCCTTGGCCTTGGCGCGCATCGCTTCCAGTTCTTCCGGGCTGCAATAGCAAAGATAGGCCTTGCCCTCGGCCAGCATCTTGCGCGCCACCTCGGCATGGCGGTCCATGCGTGAAAACTGCATCACCACCTCGCCATCCCAATCCAGGCCGAGCCAGCGCATGCCCTCGAAAATCTTTTCGATGGCATCGGGCGTGGAGCGCGCGCGGTCGGTATCCTCGATGCGCAGGCGGAAGGTGCCGCCATGGTGGCGGGCGAACAGCCAGTTGAACAAAGCGGTGCGGCCGCCGCCGATATGCAGGTAGCCAGTGGGCGAAGGCGCGAAGCGGGTGACGACTTTCATGACCTGTTCCTGAAATCAAATCCGGGCCGCCTTTTAACATGCTTGCCCAAGCCCTGGCGAGGCGGCAGCATCGCGTCATGATTGCAGCGGGAACCATAATTCGGCATCTGGGAGGCTTGGCCGGCAGGCTGGGCCACGAATTATGGGCTTTTTCAACGCCGCAGGGCCTGCTGGCGGCTTTGCTGGCCGAGCGCGAACGCTGGGTGCTGTGGCTGCCGGTCTGCCTGGGGGCGGGGATTGCGCTGTATTTCGCCTGGCCCTGGCCGGTGGCGCCCAAGCCGTTGACCTGGATGGCCGGCCTTTGTCTGCCTGGGCTGGCCTGGCTGTTTCGCAGGCATCCTGGCTGGGCCGCGGCCGCGCTGCCGACTTGGCTGATGCTGTTCGGTTTTGCCCTTGTGGCTTCGCGGGCCGACACCCTGGCGGCGCCGGTGCTGGAGCGGCGCATGCCGGCGGCCATGCTGGAGGGCCGGCTGGTATTGGTGGAGCCGCGCGACAATGGCCATCGCCTTACCATTGCTGATCCGCGTATCGAAAGGCTGGCACCGGAGCAGACGCCACGCCGCGTGCGGGTCACCCTGCGCCAGAATGGTGAGGCGGGCGGCGAAACGCTGTTGGCCGGCCAGATGGTGCGGCTGCGTGCCGTGCTGGCGCCACCGCCCGAGCCGAGCATGCCTGGTGCTTATGATTTCGCGCGCGCGGCATGGTTTCAGCAATTGGGCGCGGTGGGTAATGCATTGGGCGTAGTGGAGGTGCTTGCGGAGGCACCGCCGGAAGGGGTTTGGCAACGCGCCGCACTCTGGCTGGAAGCGACGCGGCAGAGCCTGACCGCGCGCATCCTGGCGCCGATCGGCGGCGCGGAAGGCGCGATTGCCGCAGCCTTGATGACCGGCGTGCGCGGCCCGATCCCGGAAGACGTGGACGATGCCTTCCGCGATTCCGGGCTGGCGCATATCCTTTCGATCTCGGGCCTGCATCTGGTGCTGGTGGGCGGTATCCTGTTCGCCAGCCTGCGCGGCCTGATGGCTCTCTGGCCTTGGCTGGCGCTGCATTGGCCGGTCAAGAAGATCGCCGCCATCGCGGCCTTGATCGGCACGGCGGCTTATATGCTGCTGTCAGGCTCGGCGCTGCCGACCCAGCGCGCCTTCGTGATGGTGGCCTTCGGCTTTTGCGCCATTCTGCTGGACCGTCGCGCCATCTCGCCGCGCAGCCTGGCCCTGGCGGCCTTGTTCATGCTGCTCTGGGCGCCGGAAAGCCTGCTCGATGCCGGTTTTCAGATGAGTTTTGCGGCTGTGGCCTGCCTGATTGCGGCCTATGAAGCATTGGAAGCCAGACTCACGCGCCTGCGCAGTCAGGCCGGCCCGGTGAAGATCGCCTTGCTGTGGATCGGCGGCGCCATGCTCACCAGCCTGGTGGCGGGTTTCGGCTCTGGGCTGTTCGCAGCTTATCATTTCAACCGGTTCGCCGATTATGCGCTGGTGGCCAACCTGCTGGCTTCGCCGCTGGTTTCCTTCATCGTTATGCCGCTCACCATGGCGGCCTTTGCGCTCATGCCGCTGGGGCTCGAAGCCCTGGCCCTGATTCCGCTGGGCTGGAGCATCGACCTGCTGATCGACTTGGCGGTGTGGGTGGCGGGCTGGCCGGGTGCGGTGGCGATGATACCGGCGATGCCAGGCTGGGCCTTGCCGGCCATCGGCTTCGGCCTTGCCTGGCTATGCCTGTGGCGGCGCGGCTGGCGCTGGCTGGGCCTGGCGCCGATCATGCTGGCATTGGCGATGCCATTCATCCAGCCCAGGCCGGATCTGCTGATCAGCAGCGATGCCGGCCGTGTCGCTTTGCGCGGGCTGGAGCCGGATCGTTATCATTTTTCCAGTGGCGGTGCGCGTGTGCCGCCGACGGCATTCGAGGCGGAAAGCTGGTGGCGGCGCCTGGGCGGGCCGGAGCTTTCGCCCTGGCCGAATGTGCGGCGTGGGCAACATGGCAGCGCCGATGGCGTGCTGCGCTGCGATGAGGGCGGCTGCACTGCGCGGCTGAAAGGCTGGCTGATCGCAATACCCCGCAGCGAGGCGACAGCGGAAGCCGATTGCCGCCATGCCGATATCGTGCTGACGAATTTTCCGCTGCGCGGCCGGTGTGCCGCAGCCAGGATCGTGGTGGATCGGTTCGATGTATGGCGCCGCGGGGCGCATGCGGTTTATCTGCCGGAGCGGAATGCCGGCTGGCCGCGGGTGGTTACGGTGGCGGACGAGCGGGGGAGGAAACCCTGGGTGAAGAGCATCTCAACCAGAGAGTCTTCTCCGCGCCGCTCGCGCCCAGATAACAACAGCGCCGATCAATAACGGCGCCGATTAACAAAGACGCCGATCAATAAAGACGCCGATCAATAACGGCGCAGCAGCCCCACCAGGCGACCCTGCACCTTTACCCGGTCGGGGCCGAAGATGCGGGTTTCGTAGGCGGTGTTGGCAGCTTCCAACGCCACCGAGTTGCCCTTGCGGCGCAGGCGCTTCAGGGTCACCTCGTTTTCATCCACCAGGGCCACCACGATGGTGCCGTTCTCGGCATTCTCGGTACGCTGGATCACCACGGTGTCACCATCCAGAATGCCGGCTTCCACCATGGAATCGCCGGCCACTTCCAGCGCGTAATGATCGCCATTGCCCAGCAGGCCGATCGGCACATCGATCTGGGTCGACATATCGCGCAACGCCTCGATGGGCGTGCCGGCGGCGATGCGGCCATAGAGCGGCAGGGTGACGATATCGCGTGCGTTGAACGGGCTGACCGTGACCGGCGTGCCCTGCATCGGCGAGATTTCCGCGCCCAGGCCGGCACCGGCACGGGGCATCAGGCGGTTGCGGGCCGGTGCGCGCGGGGGCGGGGCGCCGATGCCGCCGCGATTGGGCACGGCGGAATCCGGCAGGCGCAGCACTTCCAGCGCGCGGGCACGATGGGCCAGGCGGCGCAGGAAGCCGCGTTCCTCAAGGCCGGTGACAAGGCGATGGATGCCGGATTTCGATTTCAGCTTCATCGCCTCCTTCATTTCCTCGAAGGAAGGGGAAACCCCGGAGGTTTCCAGCTTTTCATGGATATACATCAGCAGGTCGTGCTGCTTGCGAGTCAGCATGGCGAACTCCCCTTGGCTTGCGGCCGTTGGCTTAAGGACCGATCCAGCCCCTCCGGCGCCGTATTTGGGATCGGGCGCCGGAGTTTGGGCGGGCTGGATCGGAACGAAATTGAAACCCACGAAATGTTCTAAGTAGGTTCCTCAAATGGGTCAAGCAGAATTTTCCACAGGCTGTGGATTGGCTACCCCCAGGCACCCCGGATTTTCTCCCTACTTGTTCTGTATCAGCACGTTAGCGGTTCTCCTGGAACATTCGCGCGCCGGCCCGAAGCTGTGGAGAGATTCATTCGGCGTTAACGTCCTGCCAAGATTTGCGGCTCATGCTCGGTCCCGGTTCGACGAATCGGCGGCAGGAGTGGAGTATGAGCGAAGCATTGCGGTTGCGCCCCCATGGTATGTCTCGGGTTGAAAGCCCCATCCAGGCCAGCCAGGCCTATGGCGCCGCCCAGATGCGGGCCATGCCGGGTGTGCGGCTGAACGGCGCCGGCAAGGCTGCCAAGGCGCGGCAATCCGATGCCGGCCTGTTGGGCCATTGGGCGCTTTGGGCGGCGGTGATCGGCCTGCTGGGCGGCGGCGTGGTGCTGGGCGCCAGTTTCACCAGCGCGCCCAAGCCGGTGCGCATCTTTCCGGTTCCGGTGACGCAGCTTCAGCCTGGTTCGCCTGCCGCCTCGCAAGCCGCCATTCCGCAAGCACAGGTGCGACCGCATACCGCCAGCGATGCCGCCGCCTATCATCCTCCCACCATTATCATGAACAGCAATACGGGCGTCGGCCGGCTGATCCCGGGCGAGAGTGAGCGAGAGGCGCTTGCCCCGCCGCCGCCGCCGGCGTCGTTGCCGGGCGGCGCCGAAGCGCAGGCAATGCCGACCGAATTGTCGCCTCCCGCCGCGATTGCCGAGCCATCGAAGCAGCAGGTGGCCGAATTGGCTGCTCCCCCGGCGGTACAACAGCCGGCGGTACAACAGCCGGCGCTGCAACAGCCGGCGCAATCCAAGCCGGCGGGTAAATCCGCCCCCATGCCGGTTGCTGCAATTGCAACGCCGCCGGCCTTGTCGGCGCAGACTTCGGCCCCCACGGCAGGCGGCGAACGCTGGCGCAAGCTTGGCGTGCCGATGCCGGCAGGCGCCAAGCCGCCTTTCATCGCCATCGTGATCGACGATATGGGCCTGGCGCGGCGCAACTCCACCCGTGCGGTGGCTTTGCCGGCACCGTTGACGCTGTCTTACATGAGCTATGCGCCCGATCTGCCGGAGCAGACGGCTGCGGCGCGCGCGGCGGGCCATGAATTGATGCTGCATCTGCCGATGGAGCCGCTGGATGTGAAACGCAACAATCCCGGCCC
Organism: Ferrovibrio sp.; assembly: GCF_019636075.1. Classification (GTDB taxonomy): domain Bacteria; phylum Pseudomonadota; class Alphaproteobacteria; order Ferrovibrionales; family Ferrovibrionaceae; genus Ferrovibrio. The sequence continues at coordinate 40,651 of NZ_JAHBYG010000021.1, read as the reverse complement.
CTATGCGTTGCTGGTGAATCAGGATGAGGGCGAATGGCGCCGCCGCACATTGTGGAGCCTGGATCGCTTCGAGGGCTTTGCCGGCGTGAACAACCATATGGGCAGCCGCTTCACCGCCGATGCCCAGGCGATGGGCATCGTGCTGTCGGAAATCCAGAAACGCGGCTTGTTCTGGCTCGACAGCCTGACCGGCCCGCGCTCTACCGGCGTGGCCCAGGCCGGCCGGCTGGGCATGGCCTCAACCGGCCGCGACCTGTTTCTGGATGATGAACGCGATGCCGAAGCCGGCGTGCCGGCGCAATTGGCTATTCTTGAGCGGATCGCCCGCGAACATGGCGATGCCATTGGCATCGGCCATCCTCATGCGCAGACGCTGAGCGCCCTGGAACGCTGGCTCGTGGAGGCGCCCAAGCGCGGCTTCACGTTGATTTCGGCGTCGGCGATGCTGCAGCATCGGCTGGAGAAGCGACAGGCTCAACATCAGTAGACCAGTCGGCGTCGTAGGCGTCGCGCTCATAGGCCTCAATGTCGCTGATGGTGATTTCCACCTCGGCGACCTGGCTGGGATTGTAGCGCGACATCGCTTCGTCCACGCGGATGCAGCCCAGCAGATGGTCGATGGTTCTGCCATCGGTCGATAACGGCAACAATAATCGCGCATAGCGGATATAGGGCCGGCCGGCCAGATGCAGGGTGTTCTTGCGATACTGCACCTTGCGTTCGAAGGCGGCGATGCAAAAGGCTTCGTCGAAGAATTCGCGCAACGGGCTGATCACTGCTTCGTCCAGCCAGCGGCCATGCAATTTGGCCTGCATCATATGCTCTACTTCCGCACCGGCCAGCCGATAGCGGAAGCGCTGGGCAACGCGATCCACTTCGATCACGAAGATTTCCGGCAGCAGATGGCGCAGGGCGAGCGGGTCGAGGCGTTCGCGCGGCGGCGGCAGCCGGCCGGCCTTCAGGCGCAGCCAATGCAGGTAGAGCCAGCGTAGCTGCGGCTCGTCGATATACTCGGCAAACCGTTTGTCCATTTTCTGCCTCTGCCGAATTCTTCGTGCAGGGGAAGTATTTCACGCCGGCGGTTGCAGTGGCAATTCACAAACTGCGTGACAGCGGTCACGCTTCGCCCATGGCGCGTTTCAACCGCTCGGCATCGTAATTCTCGCCGATGGACAATGCACAAATACGCGAGATATGCCCGCGCGGCAGGCCGCTTTCCTTGGCCCATTGATTGAAACAGGCCTGGATTTTGCGCCGGTCGGATTTGCTGGTCGGGTTCTCGGCAATCTCAACCCCGGCATCGCGCAGGCAGAGCGCAACGTCGCGTGAAATCACAAAACCGTCCCATCCCAGAAAGCGCAGCAGATACTGCCCGGTATTGCCGCCCAGCCGGCTGCCGCGCTTGGCCAGCAGATCCATCAGGCCGATCTGGTCGTCGGCCGGCCATTGCGCCAGGAATTTGCCGAAGCTGCCATGTTCGCGGGCAATGTCCTGCAGGAACAACGCATTGTCGCGCACGGTCATGATCTTCTGGCCGTTGCGCACGATGCGCTTGTCGGAGGTCAGCTTTTCCCAGAACTCATCGGGTTTGTGCAGCAGTTTGCGCGGCTCGAAACCCAGGAAGGCGGCTTCGAAGCCGTCCCATTTGGCTTCGATGATGCTCCATACGAAACCGGCGGAGAAAACCCGCTTGGTCATTTCCGCCAGCGCACGGTCGTCGGTGAGTTTCAAAAGCGCTTTGGGCGAGGGCGGCTTGGGCAGCAATTCCGCCAGGGCCTTCTCGCCGCCTTTGCGTTTGGCGGCCCGGGCCCGGATGGTCTTGAAGGCTGTGACCATGGCCGATCTCCCTATTGGCGGCGCCCCGGCGTTTGTGCCAGACGCTCGGCTTCCTGCGCGGCACGGATCAGCGCCTTGGCCTTGTTCTCGCATTCCACATGTTCCGACAGCGGGTCGCTATCGGCCACGATGCCGGCGCCGGCCTGTACATACATGGTGCCATCCTTCACCAGCGCGGTGCGCAGGGTGATGCAGGTATCCATCGAGCCGTTGGCGGAGAAATAGCCCACGCCGCCGGCATAGAAGCTGCGCCGCACCGGCTCCAGTTCGTCGATGATTTCCATCGCCCGCACTTTCGGGGCGCCGGACACGGTGCCGGCGGGAAAGCCGGCGAACATCGCATCCAGCGCATCGAGTTCTGGCCGGATTTTGCCTTCCACGTTTGAAACGATGTGCATCACATGGCTGTAACGCTCGATGGTGTTGCGTTGCGTCACGCGCACAGTACCGATCTGCGACACGCGGCCCACATCGTTGCGGCCGAGGTCGAGCAGCATCAGATGCTCGGCCAGTTCCTTCGGATCGGAAAGCAGGTCTTCCGCCAGGGCGGCGTCTTCCTCGGGCGTGGCGCCACGTTTGCGGGTGCCGGCGATGGGCCGGATGGTCACCGTCTCGTCGCGCAGCCGCACCAGGATTTCCGGGCTGGAGCCGACCAGGCAGGGCCCGCCGAGATCGACATAGAACATGAAGGGCGAAGGGTTGGTGCGGCGCAGGGCGCGATACAGCGCAAATGGCGGCAGCCGGAACGGCAGGCTGAAGCGCTGGCCCACCACCACCTGGAAAACATCGCCGGCTGCAATGTATTCCTTCGCCTTGGCCACCATCGCCATGTAGTCGTCCGGCGTCATGTTGGATTGCGGTTCGGGCAGGGCATCCAGATCGGCGATCTGGTCGCGGGCGGAACCCAATGGGCGGTCGAGATCGGCCACGATATCGGCCAGCCGTTCGGAGGCCAGGTTATAGGCCGCGCGGGCATCCATGCCGGCCTGCGGGCGCACCGGGGTAACCAGCGTGATGGTATCCAGCACGGAATCGAAAATCGCCATCACGGTGGGCCGCATCAGCAGCGCATCGGGCAGGCCGATCGGGTCGGGATTGCTGTCGGGCACGCGGGGCTCGATCAGCCGGATCATGTCGTAACCCAGATAACCCATGATGCCCGAGGCCATCGGCGGCAGGCCGGCCGGCAGGTCGATATGGTTTTCCTTCAGCAGCCGCTTCAAGGCTGGCAGGGTGGGTTCCGGGCAGGGCTCGAAGGCTTCCGCATCAAACCGTGCGCGACGGTTCACTTCCGCCTTCTGGCCCTTGCAGCGCCACAGCAGATCGGGCTTCAGGCCGATGATGGAATAGCGACCGCGCGTGGCGCCGCCTTCCACGGATTCCAGCAGGCTGGAAAACGGCCGCCCATTGGCCAGCTTGAGAAAGGCCGAAACCGGCGTTTCCAGATCGGCCACCAGGCTGGTGGACAATACCTGCGCTTCGCCCGCCATGTAGCGCTGGGCGAAGGCAGCGTAATCGGGCGTCAGCTTCATGGCTGGCGGCCGTTACTGCAGCATCGCGCGGGCGCGGGCGGCAGCATTCACGCTCACGCCGATTTCGCTTTGCAGCTTGGCGCGGTAACGCTCTTCCAGATCGGCCACCACGCCTTGCGCAAGCTGCTGGCGGGTAGTGTCGCGCTGGGCGGCAACGGCGGCCAGGTCGGCCGGCACGATGCGGCCCAGACGGGCCACGATCACATCGCCGGGCGCGCTGCCCGGACCCACGACGATCTCACCCGGCTGCTTGGCGGCGAAAAGCTGGCTCACCAGGGCCGGCGACAAGGCACGGTCGGCCGGCTGGCCCGAGCGTGCGAGCGGCGGCGTGGTCTGCACCAGCACATTCATCGCAGTGGCTTCCTTGAGCAATTCGCCCGATACCCGCAGCCGTTCGGCCACCTGGTTGGCGCGTTGCAGGGCCGCTTCGGCGCGGCGTCTGGTTTCGATGGAACGGATCACCTCGGGCAACACATCGGCCAGCGGGCGCAAGGCCGAGGGTTTGACGGCAACCACATCCAGCACATGGAAGCTGCCATCGCTGCTATCCAGGATGATCGGATCGGCATCTTCGGCGAGCGCGAAGGCCTCTTGCAGCATGGCCGGCTGGGTGGCGGGCAATTCGGCGGTCTTGCCGGTGGCATCCAGGCCGGTGGCATCAAGCCCGGTCAGGCTTACCAGCGCGGTGTTCTGCGCCTTGGCGATCTCGGCCAGCGAACCGCCGCCGGCGATCAGGTCGTCCACCTGCGGGCGCAGCTTGAGCAGGGCTTCCGAGGCTTTGCGCAGGGCGATTTCCTGCTTCAGGCGCGGGCTTGCCTCGGCCAGCGGCACGGTGCTGCCGGGCTGGATGGCCACCACGCGGGCCAGATGCCAGCCAAAGGCGCTGCGCACCGGCTGGGTCAGGCCGGGCTGGGGCAGGGCGAAGACCGGAGCGGCCAGTTCGGCCGGCAATTGGCCCTGGGCAACGGTGCCCAGTTCGATATCGGCGGGCTTGAGCTGGCGGGTGCGCGCGGCCATAGCCACGAAATCCTCGCCCTTGATCACGGCCTCGGCCGCGGCCTTGGCATCATCCTCGTTCTGGAACACCACCTGCTGCACATGGCGGGTTTCCGGCCGCACGAAATCTCCCTTATGGGATTCGTAATCCTCGGCGATTTCGGCATCGCTCACCGGCATGGCGGCTGTCAGGCCTTGCGGGGTGAGGGAGATATAGGCGATGTCGCGCCGCTCGGGCGCCGTGTAGAGCGCGGGATTGGCCTTGTAGAATTCCTCGATCTCGGCATCGGTGGGGGCGGCGGGCGCGGGCAGCTTGGCGGCCTCGATGCGGATGTAATCGGCCACGCGGGTTTCCAGGCGATAGGTGAGCACGGCATCCACCGCCGTATTGGGCAGCGTGTCCACGCCGCTCAGCAGGCTGCCCAGCACCTGTTCGCGCAGCAGGTCGCGGCGCACCATCTCAACCAGCATGGCTTCCGAATAGCCTTCGTTGCGCAGGAAGGTTTCGTAGCGCAGGCGGTCGAACTGACCATTGGCGCCACGGAACACTTCGGCCTTCATGATGTAGTCGCGGATCACCGCCGGCGCGGCGCTGAGGCCTATCTTGGTGCCATTGGTTTCATACAGCTTGGCGGCAACCAGGCCGTTCAGCACGGTTTCGTCCAGGCCGAATTGCAGCATCTGTTCGCGGGTGAGGGCCTGGCCCAGGCGGCGCTGAAGATTGGTGCTCTCGCGGCGGATGGCGTCGGAGAATTCGATGGCGGAAATCTCGGCCCGACCGACCTTGGCGACCGGCGGAATGGCATTGGACCGGTTGATGTAATCCCCGATGCCCCAGGCGCCGAAGCTGATCACCAGCAACACCATCAAAATCTTCGCGGCCCAGGAGCCGGCGCCCTTGCGCATCTGTTCGAGCATTCAAACACCACCGATCACGGTAAAATCTGCCAAAAACGGTCTTTCGACCGAGGTCGGCGGATACTAAAGAGGCCCGCCCGCCGGAGCAAGGCGCCGAGGCAACGCCCAGGGCGGCATCTGAAACTTTGCGTTTGCCGCTTTCGATGCTACAGAAGCGGCGATTTTTCGTGGAGAAACGCGCTAATGACCGACCGCCAAGCCCTGATCGCCGGTAACTGGAAGATGAACGGCCTGACTGCCGCAGCCCTGGCTGAAGCCAAAGCTTTGGCCGAAAAGCTTGCCGCCAATCCCCATAAGGCACAGGTGGCGATCTGCCCGCCGGCCATTTTGCTGGCGCCCCTGGCGGCAAGCCTGTCTGGTAGCGGCATTCTGCTGGGCGGCCAGGATTGCCATGCCAAGGCGTCTGGTGCCCATACCGGCGATATCGCCGCCGAGCAGTTGAAGGATGCCGGTGCGGCCTGCGTGATCGTTGGCCATTCCGAGCGCCGGGCCGATCATGGCGAAACCGATGCCATCGTGCGCGCCAAGGCCGAGGCCGCGCACCGCGCCGGCCTGATCGCCATCGTGTGCCTGGGCGAGACGCTGGCTCAGCGCGATGGCGGCGAGACGCTGAAGGTGGTGGCTTCGCAATTGCGCGGTTCGTTGCCCGATGATGCCAATGCGGCCAATACCGTGATTGCCTATGAGCCGGTCTGGGCCATCGGCACCGGCCGCACGCCCACGCTGGAGCAAGTGGCCGAAGTGCATGCGCTGATCCGCCGCGAGTTGCGCGCACGTTTCGACGATGGTGCTGGGTTCCGCATCCTCTATGGCGGTTCGGTGAAGCCCGATAATGCCGCCCAGTTGATGGCTGTTGCCGATGTTGATGGTGCATTGGTTGGCGGTGCCAGCCTGAAAGCCGGCGATTTCTGGCCGATCATCGCCGCTAAAGGCTGAGGTAAATTGAGCGCGCTGGACCCCATCGACGAAACTGAAGCCGCGGCCTTGCTGCGTGTGGCCGAACGTTTCGCCGTGGCGGTTACACCGGCGATGCGCGCGTTGATCGACCCCACCGATCCTGCCGATCCCATCGCGCGGCAATTCGCCCCCGATGTGGCCGAATTGATCGAGGATCCGGAGGAATTGTCCGATCCCATCGGCGATGCCAGCCATAGCCCGCTGCCGGGCATCGTGCATCGTTATCCCGACCGCGTGCTGCTCAAACCGATCAAGGCTTGCCCGGTCTATTGCCGCTTCTGCTTCCGTCGCGAAACCGTGGGGCCCGGCAACAAAGGCCTCAGCGCCGAACAACTCGAAGCCGCCATCGCCTATATCGCCACGCGGCCGGAGATTTTCGAGGTGATCCTCACCGGCGGCGATCCGTTGGCGCTGTCGGCGCGGCGCTTGAGCGATATTCTGGCGCGGTTATTTGCGATTCCGCATCTCGGCATCATCCGCATCCATACCCGCGTGCCCGTTGTGCAGCCCGAGCGCATCACCGCTGCGATGGCCAAGGCGCTGCGCGGCGACAAGCCGGTTTACGTGGTGCTGCATGCCAATCATGCCCGCGAATTCACGCCCCAGGCGCGGGCCGCGCTGGCGCGGCTGGCCGATGCCGGTCTGCCTTTGTTGGGCCAGAGCGTACTGCTGCGTGGCGTGAACGATAGTGAGACGGCTTTGGCCGATCTGTTCCGCGCCATGCTCACCGCACGGGTGAAGCCCTATCACCTGAACCATCTGGACAAGGCACGCGGCACCGGACATTTCCGCGTGCCGCTGCAGGAAGGCCAGGCCTTGGTGGCGAAATTGCGCGGCCGTGTGTCGGGCCTTGCACAGCCCACTTATATTCTCGACATACCCGGTGGGCATGGCAAGGTGCCGGTGGGGCCGGTCTATGCCCAGCCAACCGAAGATGGCGGCTGGCAGGTGACCGACCCCTGGAATTGCCGGCACGATTACCGCGAAGGTTAAACCGGCAGCTTTACCGTGGTGCCGGTGGGGGCGGGCGCTGCCTCTGGCTCAGGCGGCAACGGTTTGTCATCCGGGTTCGAGGCCAGCAGCGGCCAGCCCCGGTTCAGCACGAAGCGCAGCCAACTACCGGCCATCTGCGAGGTGAGCACGGCAGTGAGCACCAGCGCGGTGAAGAAACCGCCATTGATGATGCCGGCATCATAGGCCACCGAAGCCAGCACGATGCCGGGGCCGCCACGGGCATTGGTGGTGAGCGAGATATTGATGATATCCAGCTTGCGGAACCCGGCCAGCCTTGCTGCCAGGCCGCTGGTGATCAGGCTGAGGATGGTGGAGCCGACGAAAAAGCCGATCAGGATCGGGAAGGAGAATTCATGCCCGAAGACCAGCCGGTAGCCGATCAATGCGAAGTAGATCGGAATGAAGATGCCGAAAGACACCTTGGCCACAGCATCCAGCGGCGCGGCAAAGCGCTCGCGTTCGCTGCCGCTGATGCCGCCCACCAGCGCATAGCCAGATAGAAGCGCGGCGAATTGCAGGTTGATATCGAACAGCGCCGCCGCGCCGCAACTGGCCAGCAGCACGATCACCACATAGCCCACGGGAGAGGCGCTGTAGAGCAGGTTCCAGCGCGCCGCGCTCAAACGCTTGAGCAGGCGGGGCAGCAGAATCAGCGCAAACAGCACGAAGGCGAAAGTGGCTGCCACATGTTCGGTCACCGTGCCCACCACATGCTGGTTGGCCAGCGTGGCGGATTTGGCAATCGCCGTGGCCACCGCCAGCACGGTCCACAATGCTACGTCTTCCAGCACCGCCGAGCCCAGGATCAGGCTGACGAAGCGGGTATGCATGATGCGCAGATCCCAGAAGATACGCGAGATGACCGGAATCGAGGTGACCGCCACGGCAATCGCCAGCACCAGCAATGTGGAGATTTCCTGGTTGGCCGTGCCGGTCAGTTCCGCCAGCGGCAGCAGCCCGGCAAAACCCAGGCTGAGCACCAGGGTGAAATTCATCACATCGGCCACGCCGATCAGCGTGAAGGTTTGGCGCTGGTTCTCCTTGGCCAGCAGCCGGCGGGCCGCCGTGCCGGAGCAGAACATCAGCAGGATCAAGCCCAACTGATAGATCATGCCCAGCGCGGTTTCCGCCTTGGGCGAGAATTGGAAGAGCAGGGCGAAGGCATCGGGCAGCATCAGCTTGAGCACGAATGGCCCGAGCAGCACGCCGGCCAGGATTTCACCCACCAGGCGGGGTTGGCGCAGCCTTTCGGCCAGATAGCCCAGGGCGTGGGCGGAGGCCAGCAGGATGGCTAACGTGAGTGCGAGTTTGCCGAATTCGGCGCCTGACATTGTTTTCTCCCCTTCGTGTTCATGGCGTGAACATTCCGGATAACAGCGTTCACACCATGAACGCAAGCGCTTTCTTAAGAATCTCTCTTAATACGCCCGGATTAAAGAGGGGCATTGGGAAGCTTGGTCCGGATTAGGGCGGCCAGGCCGGCAGCAGGGCTTTCCCTCGCAGCCATGTCGGTGTAAAAGCCCCGCCGTATAGGCGGAGTGACGAGACATGATGACCTTTGTGCTGGTGGTTCACCTGTTGCTGGCCCTCGGTTTGATCGGGGTGATCCTGCTGCAGCGTTCGGAAGGCGGTGCGCTGGGTATTGGCGGCGGCGGTGGCGGCGGCCTGTTCACCAGCCGCGGCCAGGCGAATCTGCTCACCCGCACCACGGCGATTCTGGCCACCTGTTTCATCGGCACCAGCATCATTCTGGCGATTCTCGCTGGCGGTTATTCCAAGCCGCGCTCGATTCTCGACCAGCCGAGCAGCTCGGCGCCGGCCCAGCCAAGCCGTCCGGCGGTTCCGCTCTCGCAGTAACTCACTGGTTCTCCTAGGAGAATCGTTTTCTGAAAATCCTGGGGACAACGCGGAAGCAGGGCTTCCGCCACGCCCCGCTTTTGATTATACAGGACGCCCATGACGCGGTACGTCTTCATCACCGGCGGCGTGGTTTCCTCGCTTGGCAAAGGTCTGGCCTCAGCGGCGCTTGGCGCCCTGCTGCAGGCCCGTGGCTATAAGGTTCGGCTGCGCAAGCTGGACCCCTATCTCAATGTCGATCCGGGCACCATGAGCCCGTATCAGCATGGCGAGGTATTCGTAACCGACGACGGCGCCGAGACCGATCTGGATCTGGGCCATTACGAGCGCTTCACCGGCGTGCCCGGGCGCAAGAGCGACAACGTCACCACCGGCCGAATCTACCAGACCATCCTCACCAAGGAACGCCGGGGCGATTACCTGGGCGGCACCGTGCAGGTGATCCCCCATGTGACGGACGCCATCAAGGATTTCATCCGCGCCGATAACGACGAAAACGTCGATTTCATGCTGGTGGAAGTGGGCGGCACGGTGGGCGATATCGAAAGCCTGCCCTTCCTGGAGGCCATCCGCCAGTTCGGCCTGGATGTGGGCCGGGGTGCGGCGATCTATATCCATGTCACGCTGGTACCCTTTATCGCGGCCAGCGGCGAATTGAAGACCAAGCCGACCCAGCATTCGGTGAAGGAACTGCGCTCCATCGGCATCCAGCCCGATCTGCTGCTTTGCCGTGCCGACCGCGAGATTCCGCTGGGCGACCGCAAGAAGATGGCGCTGTTCTGCAATGTGCGCGAAGAAGCCGTGATCCAGGCGCTGGATGTGGAAACCATCTATCAGGCGCCGCTCAGCTATCATCGCGCCGGCCTGGATGGCCAGGTGCTGAAGGCTTTCGGCCTTGCGGCCGATGCCGAGCCCGATTTGTCGAGCTGGCAGAATATCCTGCGCCGCATCACCCAGCCGGAAGGCGCGGTGCGCATCGCCATCGTGGGCAAGTATACCGGCCTGAAGGATGCCTATAAGTCGCTGGCCGAAGCGTTGATCCATGGCGGCATTGCCAACAATACCCGCGTGAATATCGAGTGGATCGAAAGCGAGATTTTCGAACGCGACGAAACCGCCTTGCAGGCGCTGGAAGGCGTACACGGCATTCTGGTGCCGGGTGGCTTCGGCGAGCGCGGCGCGGAAGGCAAGATCAGGGCCGCCACTTTCGCCCGCGAGCGCCGGGTGCCGTATTTCGGCATCTGCTTCGGCATGCAGATGGCGGTGATTGAGGCGACGCGCAATCTGGTGGGTGTTGCCGGTGCGTCCAGCACCGAATTCGGCCCTTGCGCCGAGCCGGTGGTTGGCCTGATGACCGAATGGATGCGTGGCAACGAGCTGGAAATCCGCTCCAAGGCTGGCGATCTCGGCGGCACCATGCGGCTTGGTGCCTATCAGGCCGCGCTCAAGCCCGGCAGCCGGGTGGCGGATATCTACGGTTCGACCACGATCTCCGAACGCCACCGCCATCGCTACGAGGTGAATGCCTCCTACCGCGACCGGCTGGAGCAATGCGGCATGATCTTCTCCGGCATGTCGCCCGATGGCCTGCTGCCGGAAATCGTGGAATTTCCGGAGCATCCCTGGTTTATCGGCGTGCAATACCATCCGGAATTGAAATCCAAGCCGTTCCAGCCGCATCCGCTTTTCGCCTCTTTCATCAAGGCGGCGCTGGATCAGTCGCGGCTGGTTTAGGCCGGTGGTTTCAGTTCTGCGTCGTAAAACGTTGATCGCGGCATTATATTCATCGTAATCGTCATGGCCGGATCTATTCCGGCCATCCATTCCTGCCACTAGGCTCATACCGAGCCAGTGGATCGGCGGGACAAGCCCGGCGATGACGGGAAGGGAATGTATGGAGCGCCAGAATGACTGAAGCAGCAGCCCCCGTTCGCCATGTGCAGGTGGGCGATTTCAAGATCGGCAACGACCTGCCGTTTGCGCTGATCGCCGGCCCCTGCGCCATGGAGAGCCGCGAGCATGCGCTCGACATGGCCGGCAGCTTGAAAGACCTGACCGACAAGCTCGGCATCAACCTGATCTACAAGTCGTCCTTCGATAAGGCGAACCGCTCCTCGATCCGCTCCAATCGCGGCATCGGCCTGGAGAATGCGTTGCCGATCTTCCAGGAGATCCGCGACACGCTGGGCCTGCCGGTCATCACCGACGTGCATACGGAAGAGCAATGCCGCCAGGTGGCCGACAGCGTGGACATGCTGCAAATCCCGGCCTTCCTCTGCCGCCAAACCGACCTGCTGGTGGCGGCAGCCAATACCGGCCTGCCGGTGAATGTGAAGAAGGGGCAGTTCCTGGCGCCCTGGGATATGAAGAATATCGTCGACAAGTTCGACATGTCGGGCAATCCCAACGTGCTGCTCTGCGAACGCGGCGTCAGCTTCGGCTACAATACGCTGGTCAACGACATGCGCGCCCTGCCGATCATGGCCGAGACCGGCTGCCCGGTGGTGTTCGACGCCACCCATTCGGTGCAGCAACCGGGCGGCAAGGGCACGTCATCGGGCGGCGACCGCCGCTTCGTGCCCGTGCTGGCGCGCGGCGCCATCGCCATCGGGGTGGCCGCCCTGTTCATGGAAACCCACAAGGATCCGGATTCAGCGCCCTCCGATGGCCCCAACATGGTCCCCTTCGACCAGATGGAAGCCGTGCTGGAGCAACTGCTGGAATTCGATCATCTGGCGAAGGCCTGAGGTTCCAGACATAGGTCTTTTGGCTCGCCGCCCCTTGCCCGGCGGGCAGGTTCGGGCTATCCCTGCCACCGGATTTTCCAACCTTTTCAGGGGTATTCGACATGAGTGGCATCCGCGACATCGTGGCGCGCGAAATTCTGGACAGCCGGGGCAATCCCACGGTTGAGGTTGATGTTGTGCTGGAGAGCGGCGCCATGGGCCGCGCTGCCGTGCCCTCGGGCGCTTCCACCGGCGCCCATGAGGCCGTGGAGCTGCGCGATGGCGACAAGAAGCGCTATCTCGGCAAGGGCGTGCTGAAGGCCGTGGCGGCCGTGAATGGCGAAATCTTCGATGCGCTGTCGGGCCTGGAAGCCGACGAGCAGCTTGCCATCGACCAGACCATGATCGAACTGGACGGCACGCCGAACAAAAGCCGCCTGGGCGCGAATGCCATTCTGGGCGTGAGCCTTGCGGTGGCCAAGGCCTCGGCCGAGGAAGCCGGCCTGCCGCTCTATCGCTATGTTGGCGGTGCCGCCGCGCATTGGCTGCCGGTGCCGATGATGAATATCGTCAATGGCGGCGCCCATGCTGATAATCCCATCGACGTGCAGGAATTCATGATCATGCCGGTGGCGGGCACCAGCTTCGCCGAAGGCCTGCGCATGGGCGCGGAAGTGTTCCATACCCTGAAGCAGAAGCTGAAAAGCGCCGGCCACAACACCAATGTGGGCGATGAAGGCGGCTTCGCGCCCAATCTGCCCAGCACGCGCGGCGCGCTGGATTTCGTGATGCAAGCCATCGAGGCCGCAGGCTACAAGCCCGGCAAGGACATCATGATCGCGCTGGATGCCGCCAGCACCGAATTCTTCAAGGACGGCAAGTATCATCTGGAAGGCGAGGGCGTGAGCCTCGATTCCGCCGGCATGGTGGAATACTGGCGCAAGCTGGTGGGCGATTATCCCATCGTCTCCATCGAAGACGGCATGGCCGAGGATGACTGGGCCGGCTGGAAGCTGCTCACCGATGCCATCGGCGGCAAGGTGCAGCTGGTGGGCGACGATCTGTTCGTCACCAACCCGAAGCGCCTGGCCGATGGCATTGCCAAGGGCGTGGGCAATTCGATCCTGGTGAAGGTGAACCAGATCGGCACATTGTCGGAAACCCTGGAAGCCGTGGAACTGGCGCATAAGAACGGCTACACGGCGGTGATGAGCCATCGCTCGGGCGAGACGGAAGACAGCACCATCGCCGATCTGGCGGTGGCCACCAATTGCGGCCAGATCAAGACCGGCTCGTTGGCGCGCTCGGATCGTCTGGCGAAATACAATCAACTGCTGCGCATCGAACAGCAGCTTGGCCGCGCCGCGAAATATCCGGGCCTGGCTGCCCTGAAGCGCCGCTAAGCCCGATGTTGATGCGGCAGACTCTGCTGCTGGCCTTGCTGATCCAGGCTTGCGTTTCGCAGGCCTGGGCAGCGGAGCTTGCCGGCCGCTGGGCGGTTTCGCAGGATCGCTGCGAGACCGAGTATCTGCTGTTCGAGGCCAATGGCCATTACGCCTCGACCCTGGATGACGACAAGCGCGAAGGCACCTGGAAGCTGGCCCGCGATCGCGTGACCCTCACGCCTGCCGACGAGCCGGACAATCCGGCCAACATGCATATCCTGGATCACACTGCCAGCCGGCTGGTGGCCTTCGACGAAACCATCGAGGCCGACCGCCGCCTGTTGCGCTGCCGCTGAGGGGTTGTGCCTCAATAGGTCAGGCAGGCGGCATTCAGGATGCCGATGCTGAGGCTGACCGAGGCGGCGATGGCGCCAGCGGATTTGTCGTCGGCCTCGATGCGCTTGGGCAGGCCGGGAAACAGCATGCGGGCAGCCAGGAAGGCGCCCCACTGCACCACCAGCGCCACGCCGCCCCAGACCAGCATGTCGAGCAGGCTCTGCGAATTGGAGATCGCGCTGGCCAGCGGCAGGCAGAATCCGACCATGGCCGCGCCCAGCGAGATGGCGGCGGCGCCGTTGCCTTCGCGGATCAGCTTCCATTCATGCTGCGGCGTGAGGCGGGTATAGACGATCAGGAACACCATCAGCATGGTGACGGCGCAAACGAAATACAGCAGGAAATCCGGGAAGGTGACGAGAAACCGGCTCAGATCCGGGCTGGCGGTGCTGATCATGGCGTGATGTCCTTACTGAAAGAAATGCGGCACGAAGCGGCTGGAATTGCGGGTGATGGCGGTGTCGTCCTCGCGGATGCCGAGGCCGCAGGCGCGCGAAGCCACGATCCAGGCACCCAGCATAGGGTAATGTCCATCGAAGCAGGGCAGGGTTACGGCCTGCTGATACACGAAATCGCTGCTGCTCTCGGCGCTGGCTGGCGTTGCAAGGGTTTCGCGGCCCGCTGCGTCATACAGCGTAACCCCGGCGCCTTCACGGCCCAGCAGCGGCTTGCGCACCATGGCGCCTTCGATATCGCCAGGCGCGAAGCTTGCCGGTAGCAGGTTGGGGTGGCCGGCATGGCGGGCCCATAGCCTGGGCAGCAGGGCCTTGTTGGAGAGCAGCATCTTCCAGGCCGGTTCGATCATGCGCACGCTGCTGGGGCCGATATGGCTGGCGAAATCCTCCGCCATCAGCCATTCCCAGGGATACAGCTTGAACAACGTGGTGATCGGCTGGTTGCTGTTATCCACGAAGCGGCGGCCATTCCAGCCGATCTCGTCCATATACAGCCGTTCGGTATCCAGCCCGGCCTGCATCGCGGTGTCGCGCAGGTAATCTACCGTGCCTTCGTCTTCCGCATGATTGCGCACGCAGGCGAAATGCAGCCGATGCCCATAGAGACCGAAATGCTTCCAGGCCTCCACCAGGGTTTCGTGGATGGAATTGAACTGATCGCGTTCGGGGAAGTGATGCTCCAGCCATTCCCACTGCACCACGCTGGCCTCGAACAAGGCAGTGGGCGTGTCGGCATTGTATTCCAGCAGCTTCGGCGCGCCATCGGCGCCAAAGGCCAGATCGAAGCGGCCATAGAGGTTTTTGTCCTGGCGGTTCCAGCTGTCTTCGACCAGCGTGATGGCGGCATCCGACAGGCCGAAGCCGTCATAGTCGTCGCGCTCGATGGTCTCGCCCACGAAATCGAGGCAGAGCCCCTCCAGCGCCTGGGCGGCATCCTCCAGCGCATCCACCTCCGCCGCGCTCAAGGCATAGGCGGCGGTCTCGGTCCAGTAGGGCTGGCCGTCGATGGTATGGAAGGCAAAGCCAAGCTCGGCGGCGCGCTGGGGCCAATCCTCGCGCGGGGGTACAGCAATCCGCTGCATGGCGGTTGGCTTAGCTGGAAGCCGAGGCCGAGGCCGCCGTGCCGGTGGCGCCGAAGCCGCGCCGCGCAACGCTGGTGGCGGGCGGGATATCGGGGAAGCGCTTGGCGCTGAGTGTGCCGACCGATTGCGCCGTGCCTGCACGGTTGCCTACATAGCCGGTATTGGCGGCATCGCGGTACATCGGCTGGGCCGCCCAAGGTCCGCCGGCGCCGCCCATCATGCGGCCCATCATGTAGCCCATCATCAGCGGCATGAAGACCGAGCCGCCGCCCTGCTGGGCTTGTTGCTGGTTAGCGGGTGCCGGGCTTGCGCCGGCAGTTTGCGGATTGGCCTCGTCGCCGAAGCGCAGCACCTGTTCGGGCGTGCCGCAATTATTGGCGCCGAACTGGGCTTCGCATTCCTGGCGGTTGGCGAATTTCGGTGCGGTCTGCACATGGGTCTGGCGGGCATCGGCCAGGGCCATGCGGCAGGCATCGGGATCGGCCCGGCTGGCGCATTCCTTCTGGTCGCGGATGATGTCTGCACCCTTGAGCGGGTCGTTCTCCTCGCAGGCGGCGAGAGCCACCAGACTGAGGCTGCCAAGCAGGACAAGGCGGATGGAGCGTGATTTGCGCATGCCGATAACATAGGCATACCTGCGGCTGGTTGAAAGGGCTAACTCCACAACCACCTCTGATTCGGGCTAATTCTTTGACTCAATGGAAAGATTCTCGCGCAATCGTGAATTAGCCATTGACCCCGCGACTCGGATATGATTCGATTCCCATATGGGTGTTCTTCGTGAAATCAAACGCCATTCCGTGGCGGCTGTCGTGCCGGCGATCTGCTTCGCCACCATCGCCTATTTCGGCTATCACGCAGCCGAGGGCGAGCATGGCATCCATGCCCATAGCCGCCTGCTGGTGCAGATTCAGGAAACCGAGGCCGCCCTGGCCGAGGTGACCGCCGAACGCCAGTTGCTGGAGCGCCGGGTCAATCTTTTGCGCACCAATGGCCTGGATGTGGATATGCTGGAAGAGCAGGGCCATAGCGTTCTCGGCCTGCTGGGTAAGCGCCAGATGGTAATCCTCAATCGTTGAGGATAGGGCAAAGCGAAATTAAATTTCGCTTGTTAACCATTATTCAGTTAACAGTCAAAAATTTCCTTGTTTTCAGATAATTAGCTGCCAGAGTTGGCCCCGATGAGAGGGCCTGTATCTGAGTCCCATCTCGGTTCGAGTGATTTTCGGGAGGAAGCGATGCCTAAAGGGCCGTCGAAGCCGGCGAGTGGCGCCAACAAAAAAGCGCCGCAGGCGCTGGATGGCAAGCAATTGCTGCAATTCTACCGCGACATGCTGCTGATCCGGCGGTTCGAGGAGAAGGCCGGCCAGCTTTACGGCATGGGCCTGATCGGTGGCTTCTGCCATCTCTATATCGGCCAGGAAGCCGTGGTGGTGGGCCTGCAGGCTTGCTCCAAGGAAGGCGATGCGGTGATCACCTCCTACCGCGACCACGGCCATATGCTGGCCTGCGGCATGGACCCCGGCGGCGTGATGGCCGAGTTGACCGGCCGCATCGGCGGTTACTCAAAGGGTAAGGGCGGCTCGATGCACATGTTCAGCCGCGAGAAGAATTTCTATGGCGGCCATGGCATCGTTGGCGCCCAGGTGCCGCTGGGCACCGGACTGGCCTTTGCGCAGAAATACAAAGGCACCGACAACGTCACCTTCTGCTATTTCGGCGATGGCTCGGCGAACCAGGGCCAGGTCTACGAGAGCTTCAATATGGCCGAGCTGTGGAAGCTGCCGGTCATCTATGTGATCGAGAATAACCAATACGCCATGGGCACCTCGCTGGCGCGCGCCTCGGCCCAGCCGGCGCTGTACAAGCGCGGCGAAAGCTTCGGTGTGCCGGGCCGTCAGGTGGATGGCATGAATGTGACGGCGGTGCGCGAGGCCGGCGAGCAGGCGGTGGCGCATTGCCGCGCCGGCAAGGGCCCGATCATCCTTGAGATGATGACCTACCGCTATCGCGGCCATTCCATGTCCGATCCGGCGAAATACCGCAGCAAGGAGGAGGTCTCCAAGATGCGCGCCGAGCATGATCCGATCGATCAGGTGCGCGCCTTGCTGCTGGACAACAAGTTGGCCGATGAAGACGCGCTCAAGGCCGTCGACAAGGATGTGAAGGAGATCGTGCAGAAGGCCGCCGATTTCAGCCAGAACAACCCGGAGCCCGATGCGTCGGAACTCTGGACCGATATTACCGTAGAAGCCTGAGCTGGGAGCGCGCGCAATGTCGATTGAAATTCTGATGCCCGCACTTTCGCCCACGATGACCGAGGGCAAACTCGGCAAATGGCTGGTGAAGGAAGGCGATACGGTCAAGGCCGGCGATGTGATGGCCGAGATCGAGACCGACAAGGCGACGATGGAATTCGAAGCCGTTGATGAAGGCGTGATCGAGAAGATCCTGGTGCCGGAAGGCACGGAAGGCGTGGCGGTGAATACGCCGATTGCGCTGCTGAGCGGCGAGGGCGCCACGACAGCGCCAGCCGCCGCCCCGGCGGCAACTGTCCCGGCGGCAGCTGCCCCGGCTGCTGCGGCCCCGGCAGCGCCTGCGGCTGCCCCGGCCGTGCATACGGCACCGGCCAAGGAGCTTGCCGATCCCGACATACCCGCCGGCACCGAGATGGTGACCATGACCGTGCGCGAAGCCTTGCGCGAGGGCATGAGCGAGGAGATGCGGCGCGACAAAAGCGTGTTCCTGATGGGCGAGGAAGTGGGTCAGTATCAGGGCGCCTACAAGATCAGTCAGGGCATGCTGGATGAATTCGGCCCACAGCGCGTGATCGATACGCCGATCACCGAAATGGGCTTCACCGGCCTGGGCGTGGGCGCGGCCTTTGGCGGCTTGCGGCCGATTGTCGAATTCATGACCTTCAACTTCTCCATGCAGGCGATCGACCAGATCGTCAATTCGGCGGCCAAGACGCTGTATATGTCTGGCGGCCAGATGGGCTGTCCCATCGTGTTCCGTGGCCCCAACGGCGCGGCGGCCCGCGTGGCGGCGCAGCATAGCCAATGCTATGCCGCGTGGTATTCGCATATCCCGGGCCTGAAAGTGGTGGCGCCATACAGCGCCGCCGATTTCAAGGGCTTGATCAAGGCCGCGATCCGCGATCCCAATCCGGTGATCGTGTTGGAGAATGAGATTCTCTATGGCCGCAGCTTCGAGGTGCCGAAGCTGGAAGATTACGTGGTGCCGATCGGCAAGGCGCGTATCGCGCGGGCCGGCAAGGATGTAACGCTGGTGGGCTATTCGATCTCCGTCGGCTATTGCCTGCAGGCGGCGGAAGAACTCGCCAAGCAGGGCATCGAGGCCGAGGTGATCGATCTGCGCACCATCCGCCCGATGGATACCGCCACCATTCTCGCCAGCGTGCGCAAGACCAACCGTCTGGTGACGGTGGAAGAAGGCTTCCCGCAATCCGGCGTGGGTGCCGAAATCGCCGCCCGCGTGATGGCCGAAGCCTTCGACGATCTGGATGCGCCAGTGCTGCGTGTGACGGGCAAGGATGTGCCGATGCCCTATGCCGCCAATCTGGAAAAGCTGGCTCTGCCCAGCGTGGCCGAAGTGGTCGAGGCGGCGCGCGCCGTCTGCTATCGCTGAGGGAGGGCGCAATGGCAATCCAAATCCTGATGCCCGCGCTTTCGCCCACTATGACCGAGGGCAAACTCGGCAAATGGCTGGTGAAGGAAGGCGATACGGTCAAGGCCGGCGATGTGATGGCCGAGATCGAAACCGACAAGGCGACGATGGAATTCGAAGCCGTGGATGAAGGCGTGATCGAGAAGATCTTGGTGCCGGAAGGCAGCGAAGGCGTGGCGGTGAATACGCCGATTGCCGTGCTGCGCGGCGAGGATGAAAAGCCCGGCGCGGCGCCGGCTGCGGCACCAGCGCCAGCACCAGCCCCGGCACCTGCGGTTGCTCCGGTCGCGGCTGCCCCCGCACCGGCGCCGAAGCCTGCACCTGTGGCGGCCCCCGCGAAAACCGAAGGCAGCCGCGTGATCGCGTCGCCTCTGGCCAAGCGTATCGCGCAGCAGAATAACCTCGATCTCAAGGCGGTTGCCGGCAGCGGGCCGCGTGGCCGTATCGTGAAATCCGATGTGGAAGCCGCCATTGCCGGCGGTGGTGCGAAAGCGGCAGCGCCTGTCGCTGCTGCTGCGGCCAAATCTGCTGCACCGGCACCGTCCGGTCCGGGCGCGCGGCAATTGGCCGATCTGCTTAAGATGCCCTACAAGCTGGAACCGCTTTCGGGCATGCGCAAAACCATCGCGCGCCGGCTCACCGAGTCCAAGCAGACGGTGCCGCATTTCTATCTCACCATCGATACCGAGATCGATGAGTTGCTCAGCTTGCGCAAGCGGCTCAACGACAAGACCGATGCCAAGATCAGCGTGAATGATTTCGTCATCCGCGCGGTGGCGCTGGCGTTGAAGAAAGTACCCACGGCCAATGCCAGCTACGACGATAGCGGCATGATGTATTACGAGCATGCCGATATTTCCGTGGCGGTGGCCACGCCGGCTGGGCTTATCACGCCGATCATCAAGCAGGCCGAGGGTAAGGGCCTTACCCAGATCGCCACCGAGATGAAAGACCTGGCCGTGCGCGCCCGCGATGGCAAGCTGAAGCCGGAGGAATACCAGGGCGGCACTTTCTCGATTTCGAATCTGGGCATGTTCGGCGTGAAGCAGTTCGAAGCGGTGATCAATCCACCGCAGGGCTGCATCCTCGCGGTCGGCATGGGCGAGCAGCGCGCGGTGGTGAAGAACGGGCAGATCGTGCCGGCCACCATCATGACCTGCACGCTCTCGGTGGATCATCGTGCGGTAGATGGCGCGGTGGGCGCACAATTCCTGCAAGCCTTCAAGGGCTTTATCGACGACCCGCTAACCATGTTGCTGTGAGGCTTGTGCCATGAGCAAGGTTGCCATCGTCACTGGCGCCGGCAAGGG
This sequence comes from Ferrovibrio sp., assembly GCF_019636075.1. Classification (GTDB taxonomy): domain Bacteria; phylum Pseudomonadota; class Alphaproteobacteria; order Ferrovibrionales; family Ferrovibrionaceae; genus Ferrovibrio. The sequence goes on along the minus strand of NZ_JAHBYG010000021.1, from coordinate 20,497 downwards.
CATGGGCGCAGCCGTGCTCAAACGCCTGGCGGGGGAAGGCTACAAGGTCGCCGCCATGTCGCCTTCGGGCGCGGCGAAAAAGCTGGCGGAAAGCTTGGGCGGCATCGGCGTGGATGGCTCCAATGCATCCGCAACTGACACCGAAAAGCTGGTGAAGCTGACGCTGGATGCTTATGGCCGCATCGATGCCGTGGTGAACAATACCGGCCATCCGCCCAAGGGTGCGTTGCTGGAGATCAGCGACGAAGCCTGGCTGCAGGGTTTCGAGCTGGTGCATCTGAGTGTCGTGCGCATGCTGCGGCTGGTCACGCCGGTGATGCTGAAGCAAGGCGGCGGCAGCATCGTGAATATCCTCACCTATGCCACGCTGGAGCCAGAGGCGGCATTTCCGGTTTCCGGCCCGGTGCGGGCGGCGCTTGCGGCTTTCACCAAGGTGTATGCCGATGAATACGCAGCGCAGGGCATCCGCATCAACAATGTGCTACCGGGCTATATCGACAGCCTGCCGGAAAAGCCCGAGCGCAAGTCGCGCATCCCGATGGCGCGCTATGGCCGGGTGGAAGAAATCGCCGGCGCGGTGAGTTTCCTGCTATCCGAGAATGCCGGCTATATCACCGGCCAGAATCTGCGCGTGGATGGCGGCATAACCCGTTCGTTGTAGGAGATCGCCATGAGCGACAGCCAATTCGATGTCATCGTCGTCGGTTCCGGCCCGGGCGGCTATACCACCGCGATCCGTGCCAGCCAACTCGGCTTCAAGACCGCGATCATCGAGCGCGAGCATCTGGGCGGCATCTGCCTGAACTGGGGCTGCATTCCCACCAAGGCTTTGCTGCGTTCGGCGGAAATCTACAGCCATATCCAGCATGCCGATGCTTTCGGCTTCAAGGTGGAAGGCAAGGTGACCATCGATGCCGCCAAGGTGGTGGAGCGGTCGCGCAAGGTGGCGGGCCAGCTTTCCGGCGGCGTGAAGTTCCTGATGAAGAAGCACAAGATCACCGTGTTCGACGGCCAGGGTACCCTGAACGGGCCCGGTAAGGTGAAGGTGACTAAGGATGGTAAGCCGGTGGCCGATCTCGCGGCCAAGCATATCATCCTGGCCACAGGCGCCCGTGCCCGCTCGCTGCCCGGCCTGGAACCCGATGGCAAGCTGGTTTGGACCTACAAGGAAGCCATGATCCCGAAGGCTTTGCCGAAAAGCCTGCTGGTGATCGGCTCGGGCGCCATCGGCATCGAATTCGCCAGCTTCTACCGCACGCTCGGTTGCGAGGTGACGGTGGTGGAGGTGATGGACCGTGTTCTGCCGGTGGAGGATGAGGAAATCTCCGCCCTGGCGAAGAAGGCCTTCGAGAAGCAGGGCATGAAAATCCATCTCGGCACCACGGTGACGGCGCTGAACAAGGCCGCCGACAGCGTGACCGCCACGTTGAAGGACAAGGCCGGCAAGGAAACCAGCCTCACCGTGGAGCGCGTGATCCTGGCTGTCGGCATCGTGGGCAATGTGGAGAATATCGGCCTGGAAGGCACCAAGATCAAAGTGGATCGCACGCATATCGTGGTGGACGAATATAGCCGCACGGCGGAGCCAGGCATCTATGCCATCGGCGACCTCACCGGCCCGCCCTGGCTGGCGCATAAGGCCGGCCATGAAGGCGTGATCTGCGTGGAGAAGATCGCCGGGCTGAAAGATGTGCATCCGCTGGATACATCCAACATTCCGGGCTGCACATATTGTACGCCGCAGGTTGCCAGCGTGGGCCTCACCGAGGCGGCAGCCAAGGCCAAGGGCCATGAGGTGAAGGTGGGGCGCTATCCATTCCTGGCCAATGGCAAGGCGATTGCGCTGGGCGAGCCGGAAGGCCTGGTGAAGACCGTGTTCGATGCCAAGACCGGCGAATTGCTGGGCGCGCATATGATCGGCGCCGAAGTGACCGAGATGATCCAGGGCTTCGGCATCGCCAAGACGCTGGAAACCACCGAAACCGACCTGATGCATGCGATCTTCCCGCATCCCACGCTGAGCGAGATGATGCATGAATCCGTGCTGGATGCTTATGGCAAGGCCCTGAATTACTAGAGAGTCGGTGGGCAGAATCTGCTAGTCTATTGATCATGAAAGAGCATTTTCTCAAGAAAATCGCCGATCTGCAGCAACGCGAGCGCGATGGCAAGGATGCTGCCGAAAAGCAGGCGCATATTCAGGCGCGCCGCGATGCCGAGGCGTTTCGGCGGTTTTCCGAGCATATCGCTGAGGTGGTGCGGCCGGCTTTCGAGGCCTTCGCCGAGGCGCTGGACGAGCGCAAGATCAAGGTGGTATTGCGCTTCGAAGAGGGTGTGCTAGGCCGTCTAGCCGAATTGCCGCCATTGGCCGAAGTGATTGTAAAGCATTCCGGCAAGGATTATGCGCTTTCCTATCGCCTGGAAGGCACTAACTTCATCATGCGGCTGGCGCTTGGCAGCATGGAGCGGCGGGCGATTCTGCCGCAGGTGCGCCTGAATGCCAGCCGGGTGCGCATCGATCTGGATGCGCTGCTGGAAGCCAGCTTGTCGTCGAGGTAGCCGTGACCGTTCAACCTGCCGCTCTGCGCCACCCGGAAAAAGCCCATAAGCCCGATACGCCGGTGCTGCGCAAACCAGACTGGATCCGCGCCAAGGCGCCCACCGCGCCGGAAGTGGCTGCCACCCGCAGCCTGATGCGCGAGTTGAAGCTGAACACGGTGTGCGAGGAAGCGGCCTGCCCCAATCTGGGCGAATGCTGGAAGCAGAAGCATGCCACGGTGATGATCCTGGGCGCGGTCTGCACCCGGGCCTGTGCTTTCTGCAACGTGGCCACCGGCAAGCCGATGGGCGTGGATATGAGCGAGCCGGCCCATGTGGCGGAAGCCGTGGGCAAGCTGGGCCTGCATCATGTGGTGATCACCTCGGTGGACCGCGACGATCTGCCCGATGGCGGCGCCAAGCAGTTCGTGCGCACCATCGAGGAAATCCGCAAGGCTTCGCCCAGCACCACGGTTGAAATCCTCACGCCGGATTTTCTGCGTAAGCCCGGTGCGATAGAAGCCGTGGTGGCGGCGAAACCGGATGTGTATAACCACAATCTGGAAACCGTGCCGCGCCTGTATCCTTCGATCCGGCCCGGTGCGCGCTATTTCGCTTCGCTGCAATTGCTGGCCCGGGTGCGCGAACTCGATCCGGCGATCTTCACCAAATCCGGCCTGATGGTGGGCTTGGGCGAGGAGACGGTGGAGCTGATGCAGGTGATGGACGATCTGCGCGTGGCCGATGTGGATTTCCTTACCCTGGGTCAGTATCTGCAACCCACCCGCAAACATGCCGCCGTGGCGCGCTTCCTGCCGCCCGATGAATTCGAGACGCTGAAGACCATCGGCCTCTCGAAGGGCTTTCTACAGGTGGCGTCTTCGCCGCTCACCCGCTCGTCGCATCATGCCGGCGAGGATTTCGCACGGCTGAAGGCTGCGCGTCTGGCGCGCCTGGCAGCTCAAAGCCCGGCAGGCGAGAATGCCGGTTCATAACGAACGCCGCGTGCTGCGTTATCGCCCGGATCAACTCTACGATCTGGTGGCGGGCGTGCAGGATTATCCGCAATTCCTGCCCTGGTGCATGGGTGCGCGTATCCGCGAGCGCGGCGAGAATTTCCTGGTGGCCGATCTGATCATCGGCTTCAAGATGTTTCGAGAACGCTTCACTTCACGCGTCACGCTGGACCCCACCAAGCAGCGTATCGACGTGGCCTATACCGATGGGCCGTTCAAATATTTGAAGAACCATTGGCTGTTTTTACCGCATCCCGATGGCTGCGAGATCGACTTCCATGTCGATTTCGAATTCCGCTCCAAGCTGCTGCAAAAGGCCATCGAGGTGCTGTTCAGCGAAGCCGTTCGGCGCATGGTGGCGGCGTTTGAAAGCCGCGCGGCGCAGCTTTACGGATCGCCAGCAGCCAGCCTGCAACGGACCGGATAATCATCGGAGCATTCCCATGGTGACGCTGCCATCCACCACCGATCTCCTCGAACGCGGCCTGCGCGGTTTGCTGGGAACTTGGCGGAGTTTCGGCGGCGGCGAGGCGACGATCCAGCCGCGCGACGGCGTGCTGTCCGCCAAGGATGCGGACAAGCTGCGCAAGCTGTTTCGCGAATGCCTGGAAGAGCGCGGCGGCGAGGTGACAGCCCGCGCGCGGGCCGCCGCTCTGGGCCGGCTTTATCTCGATCTCAATGAAGAAGGGCGGCGCGGTTTTCTTGCCGCACTTGCCGGCGATTTCGGCACCGATGAAGCCGCCGTCCGCAAAGCGATGGAAGCCGTGCAAGGCGCCGCCACGCCGCTGGCGCGGCAGAAGGCCGAGCGCGTGTTGCGTCAAGCGCTTGCACCTGCGCGGCAAAGGCTGCTCACCCAATTCACGGCCTTGCCGCAGGGAGTGAAATTCCTGGTCGATCTGCGGGCCGAGGCGGCGCGCTTCGCCAAATCGCAACCTGAATTGACCTTGCTGGATGGCGATCTGGAGGATCTGTTCGCCGCTTGGTTCGACGTTGGTTTCCTGGAGATGCAGCGCATCGGTTGGAACAGCCCGGCGGCTTTGCTGGAAAAGCTGATCGCCTATGAAGCCGTGCATGCCATCGAAAGCTGGGATGATCTGCGCAACCGGCTGGACAGCGACCGCCGCTGCTATGCCTTTTTCCATCCACGCATGCCGCTGGAGCCGTTGATTTTCGTGGAGGTGGCGCTGGTGCGCGGGCTTTCCGGCAATGTGCAGGCGCTGTTGGATCAGGCACAGCCGGTGCTTGATCCGCGCGAAGCCGATACCGCGATTTTCTATTCGATTTCCAACACCCAGGCCGGCCTGCGCGGCATTTCGTTTGGCAACTTTCTGATCAAGCGGGTGGTTGACGATCTGAGCCGTGAATTGCCCAATTTGAAAACCTTTTCCACGCTGTCGCCGATCCCCGGTTTCTCGGCATGGCTGCGCGAGGCGATAGCGGAAGGCCTGCCCAACGTGGTGAAGGCATCTGACCGCGAGGCGTTGACTGCGGCTTTGGGGGAGCGTTTTTCCAAGGGCATGCTGCCCGATCTGTTGAAAGGCAGCGACTGGGCCGAGAATGCCGCGCTGGCCAAGGCGCTGAAGCTGCCGCTGTTGCGGCTTTGCGCCCGCTATCTGCTGACCGCCAAGAGCCGAGACAAGCCGCGCGATCCGGTGGCGCGCTTCCATTTGAGCAATGGCGCCGAGGTGCACCGGCTGAATTGGCTGGGCGACCGCTCGGCAAAGGGCTTCAAGGAATCCGCCGGCCTGATGGTGAACTATCTCTACAAACTGGATGCCATCGACGGCAATCACGAACGCTTCGTGCGCGATGGCCATATCGCCGCGTCCGGCGAGGTGCGCAAGCTGGCGGATTAGCGCCTGGCGGCGCGGGTTCTTACGGCTTCGCGATGCAGTATGTAGAGGCCGCTGCCTACCACCACGGCAATGCCGATCTTGGCCATGTCGTTTGGGATATCGCCCCAGATCGTGTAGCCGTAGAACAAGGCCGCTAGCAGCCCGGTATAGCGGAATGGGCCCACCACGGCCAATTCGCCATGGCGCATGGCATCGATGCTCATCACATAGCCGCCGGTCATGAAGATGGCGGAGAGGCTGAGATAGATCAGTTCGCGCGGAGCCAGCGGCGGCCACCCTTCGGATGCCAGCATAACCAGGGCAGACAGCGTCATCACCAGGCAGGCGGAAAAGATCGATACCGTTGCCGGTACCGAGATGCCGACGATCCGGGTGAAGAGGTCGCGGCCCACCACGCCAAACAGGCAGACGATGGCCAGTAATGACCAGACATTGAAGGATTCTCCAGCCGGCTGCACGATCAGCAACACACCGGCCAGACCGAAGCAGACGGCGGTCCAGCGCCGCCAGCCGACGCTTTCGCGCAATACCAGGGCGCCGCACGCCGTCAGCACAACGGGCGAACCCAGCACGATGGCCGACAGGTTGGGGAGCGGCATATGGAAGATCGCATAGACGAATGTAAGCGTGGCGATCAGATCGGATAGGGCGCGCAGCAGTACATTGCGATCCAGGCTCAGTTTCAACTGCCGGGTTTCACCCTTGATCAGCAGGATAATGAAGATGATCAGCACCGCGCCGCCGCTGCGCATCAACATAATATGGCCGCTGGTGGCATGTTCCGTGGATAGCTTCACGAACACATCGTTCGTGGTGAACAGCAGCATGGCTGTGATCATGCTGAGGATGCCGCGGCGATTGCCGCTGCCGAAGAATTTCTGCACCAGGGCCTTCACGCTGTTTGCACCTTTAAGCGGCGGGCATTCACGCGCTCGCGATGCAGCAGATACAGGCTGCTCGCCAACACCAGGGCGATGCCGCCTGCTGCCATCGGATTGGGGATTTCATCCCATAACAGATAGCCTATCAGCAGCGCGAATAGCAGGCCGGTATACCGGAAGGGGCTTACCACCGATAATTCGCCATGGCGCATGAAGTCGATGCTGAGGATATAGGCGATCATGACGCAGGCTGCACAAGCCGCCAGCAATAGATAAGTCTCCAACGGCAAATCCTGCCAGCCGATAATCAATACCAGGATGCCCGAGATAAACGAGATGGCCAGGCAGGAGGCCAGCACCATGATCGGCCCCGGTAGCGACATGCCGATTCTGCGCGTGACCAGGTCGCGCATAACGATGCAGATCATGCTGAACAGGGCCAACAGCGACCAGGTGCTGAAACCGCCGGCACCTGGCTGCACGATCAGCACCACGCCGATAAAGCCGAAGCAGACCGCAGTCCAGCGCCGCCAGCCCACGGTCTCGCGTAGCAGCAAGGCGGCTGCGGCGGTCAATAACAGCGGCGAGGCCATCACGATGGCGGTAATGTTGCCCAGCGGCATATGCAACAATGCCAGTACGAAGCAGATCGTGGCGCCGATCTCGGTGCTGCTGCGGGCCAATACCTTGCGATTGACCAGAAGGTGCAGGTTGCCAATCTGGCCCTGGCCGATCACCAGCGTGATTGCCAGCAGGCTGGCGAACAGCCCACGCAGGAAAATCGCCTGGCTGAAGCCTACATGCTGGCCAGCAAGTTTCATGAATACATCGTGGCTGGTGTAAAACAGCATGGCCAGGATCATGCTGGTAACGCCGCGGCGGTTACCGGTGCCGATCAGGCTTTGCAGCAAAGCGCTCATTTTCCCGTCGCTCCGGCCTCTCGCACACGAATGCGCTCGCGGTGGATCAGATACAGACCGCTGGCAAGCACGATGGCGATGCCGATGGCTGCAACCAGGTTGGGCACTTCGTTCCAGATCAGATAGCCGAACAGCAGCGACCAGACCAGGGCGGTGTATCGGAATGGGCTGATCACCGATAATTCGCCATGCCGCATGCAATCCACCGACAGCATGTAGCCTCCCACCAGGCAGAAGGCCGAGCCGGCCAATAACAGCACGCCATGCAGGCTGATCGCGCGCCAGCCTTCGAACAGCATCAGCAGGCCGGCCACCAGCATGATGATGAGGCAGGATCCCAGCACCAGAAGGGTAGCAGGCAGGGCGGCGCCGATGAAGCGTGTGGTGAGATCGCGCAGCATAACGCAGAACATGCAGCCGATGGCCAGCAGCGACCAGCTGTTGAAGCCCTCGCTGGCCGGCTGAACGATCAGCAGCACGCCGCAGAAGCCGATGCCGACGGCACACCAGCGCCGCCAGCCTACCTGCTCGCGCAGCAGAATGGCTGCCACGGCGGTCATCAGCAGGGGCGATGCCATGCTGATCGAGGTGAGATTGCCCAATGGCATGTGAAACAAGGCCAGCACGTAGAAGGCGGTAGCGCCCAAATCCGCACTGCTGCGCAGCAGTACTTTTGGTTGCAGCAATATCGCCAGCTTGCGGCCATGCCCCTGGGTCAGCACCAGGAAGAAGGCCAAGGCGGTAACCATCAATCCGCGCAGGAACACGGCCTGGGCGAAGCTGGCATGCTGGGATGACAGCTTGATCAGTGCGTCGTTGGAGACGAAGAGCAGGATCGCCCCCAGCATCGACAGAATGCCGCGCGGGTTGCCCTGCGAGAGGGAGGAAAATGTAAACGACATATCTCGGAGCGCGAGGAAGACTTTTTGGGGGCTATCGGCCCAATAGGCAAAGCCTAGTCCTTTTGCCGGGCGGACGCCACGGCTTCAGGCTGTATTATAACCGTTCCGTTACCTTTTCGAGGGCTTGACCATTGCCCGCACCGTGCCACTTTAACGTCAGCTATTCGAAGCAGGAGAACCGCCATGTGGCTAACCACGCCGCGTCATAAGGTGCAGATGCCTGATCCGGCCCGAGCGCTGAAGGGCCGCGCGGAGACCATGCGGGTGCCGGCCCGGCATTTCGTGAACGGCAATCCGCTGCAAGCGCCGTTTCCCGAAGGTATTGAGGTGGCGTATTTCGGCCTGGGCTGTTTCTGGGGTGCCGAACGCAAATTCTGGCAAACGCCGGGTGTGTATAGTACCGCCGTGGGCTATGCCGCCGGCTATACGCCCAATCCCAGTTATGAGGAAGTGTGCACCGGGCTGACCGGCCATAACGAAGTGGTACTGGTGGCCTATGATCCTGCGAAGATCGATTATGCCATTCTGCTGAAGCTGTTCTGGGAATCTCACGATCCCACCCAGGGCATGCGTCAGGGCAATGATGTGGGCACGCAATACCGCTCAGGCATATACGTCACTTCCGCTGAACAGCGCCGCCAGGCGGAAGCCTCGTTGCAGGCCTATCAGGGGGCGCTCGCGGCGGCGGGGCGCGGGCGGATCACCACGGAGCTTCTGGATGCGCCGGCCTTTTATTACGCCGAGGATTACCACCAGCAATATCTGGCCAAGAATCCCAATGGCTATTGCGGCCTGGGCGGCACCGGCGTGAGTTGCCCGGTGGGCCTGGGGATTGCTTCCGGCGCGGCGGCGGCTTCCTGAACTCCGCTCAATAAAAAACGCCGCAGAGCATTGCTGCCTGCGGCGTTTTTGCTTTCAGGGCCGTAGCCCGAAAACTCAACCCAGATTTTTGTTCAGGAATTCGATCGAGCGGGCGCGGGCCAGGTCGGCCGAGGCTGCATTGTAGGAACCGCGCTCATCGCAGTTGAAGCCATGGCCGGCATCGTAGACATGCACGATGGCATCGGGATGCCCGGCCTTCACCTTTTCCACCACATCCATCGGGATCGACTGATCCTGATTGCCGAAATGGGTGAGGATCGGGCAACGCGGCTTTTCGCTCAGCAGATTGCCGATGCCGCCGCCGTAATAGGCCACGGCAGCCGCAACGCCATCCACACGGCAGGCCGCAGCCCAGCTCACCGTGCCGCCCCAGCAATAACCGAGCACGCCGGTTTTGCCGGCCTCGGCCACTTGCGCCATGGCAGCCCGCACATCCAGCAAAGCGTTATCCAGGCTGGCCTGCTTCATCAATGCCACGCCGGCGGCGATACCGGCTTGGTCATATTGCAGTTCCACATTCTTCTCCACGCGGTCGAACAGGGCCGGGGCGATGGCAAGGAAGCCATCAGCGGCATAACCATCCACCACCTTGCGGATATGATTGTTCACACCAAAGATTTCCTGACAGATCACCAGGCCGCCGCGGGGCTTGCCTGCCGGCTTGGCCAGGTAGGCTGCGATGCTCTGCTTATCGGCGGTTTGCAATGTAACGAACGTACCCATCCGGTCGGCTCCTCGTTTTTCCGGTTTCAATCTGTTGCCCTGGCGAGGGCTTAGCCCATGCTAGGGGGGGTAGCCCAACCCAGGGGGCTTAGCCCAACCCAGGGGGCTTAGCCCAACATCGTGCGCAGGGGCGGGGTTTCCTGTTTTTCCTGTGCCCGCAGCATGGCCAGCGCGGTATCGGCCGCATGCTCCACATGCTTCACGCAGGCTGCCCAGGCGGCATCGGGATCGCGCGCCTTGATCGCTTGCAGCAGCAGGCGGATTTCGCCAATCGATTTCTGTGCCCGCTGCGGCGTGCTGAGCGAGGTGGCGCGCAATTGCGAGGCACGGATATGGATGTTGCGCAGCATCTGGCCGGCGATTTCGTTACCGGCGCCATCCAACAGGATTTGATAGAAACGCGCCTTGGTGGACAGAAACGCCTTCACCTCGAAAGCCGCATACACTTTTTCAAGTTCGTCAACGGCGTGCGACAATTCCTCGATCTGGCCATCGGTGGCGCGCTGGGCAAACAGCCGCACGGCCAACCCTTCCAAAACGGCCCGCACCTGATAGATCGATTCAGCCTGCTGGACGCTGATCACCGAGATGAAGGGGCCCTTGTTGGGCACCACGGTCACCAGCCCTTCGGTTTCCAGTTCACGCAATGCTTCACGAACCGAGGTGCGCGAGACGCCCATCAATTCGCAGAGTTGGCGTTCCACCACGCGCTCGCCCGGCATGAAACGCCCCTCGGCTATGGCTTCGCGCAGCCGGGCAGAGGTCATTTCCCGTACACTCGGGGACGCCACTATTTTGAGGGACATATCAGACGTCATATTTCGCCTTTTAATCGCAGTGTCGACCAATTTCCGCGTGTTACTACCCTGAAATCAGTTTGAAGGCGATGTGTATTATCTTCTTGACGCATACATAATTATTGTATGACAATATGTCAAGAATACATTTTTACAGGTGGGCGGGTTAGAATGGCGTATGAATCGGATCAACCAGAGCTTTTCGAAAAAGGCCTGAAGCTGCGCCGCGAGGTGCTGGGGTCTGAATACGTGGATGGCTCGTTGGCCAATGCCAATGACTTCATGATGGCCTTCCAGCAGATCGCCACCGAATGGTGCTGGGGCTATACCTGGGGCCGCGAGGGGCTGGAGCGCAAAACCCGCAGCATGCTGAATCTGGCGATGCTGACGGCGCTGAACCGCCCGGCGGAAATCCGCCTGCATGTGCGCGGCGCTATCGCCAATGGCGTCAGCGTGGATGAAATCAAGGAAATCCTGCTGCAGGCCACGGTCTATTGCGGCATTCCGGCCGGACTTGATGCTTTCAAGGTGGCCAATCAGGTGCTGCAGGAACTCGGCGCTTTTGGCGCTGCGGCGTCTGGCGCTGCCAAGCCGGCCGGTGCCGAGTAGGGGATTGCAGCGATGCAACGTCATGCTGAAATTGCAGGCGGAGGGATTGCCGGCTTGGCGGCCGGCATGATGCTGGCGCGCGCCGGATGGAGCGTTCGGGTGCATGAGCGCTCGTCTGAAATCCGCGAATCCGGCGCCGGCATCTATCTTCGCGACAACAGCCTGAATGTGCTGGATGAATATGGCCTGTTCGAGCGTTTGGCCGAGCAGGGCACGCGCCTGGAACGTAGCCTTTCCATCGATAGAGATGGCACCGTGCGGCAGAATATCGCCGTGCCGGCGCATGCACGTTCCTATGTGGTGCCGCGTCAATCGCTGGTGGATGTGCTGGCCTATGGCGCGCGCCAGGCCGGCGTGGAAATCGCGCTGAATTCCGAAGTGCAATCGGCCGAACCCGATGGCAGCCTGTTGCTCAGCGATGGCCGCAGGCAAAAAGCCGATCTGATCATTGCCGCCGATGGGTTCAACTCGCGGATACGCGATGGACTGAATATCGGCGCACGGCATTGGGAATTGGATACGGCGGTGAATCGCCATTTCATTCCCAACCGCCTGATCACGCCGAAGCCGGAATCGATCCAATACTGGTCTGGTAATCGCCGTATCGGCGTGGCGCCATCCGGCCCCACCCATAGCTATGTGTTCATCGCGTTTCCCAATCGCGACAGCGTTGCCAAACGCCTGCCGCTGGATCTGGATGATTGGACCCGGGCTTTTCCGCTGCTGCGCGAGCAATTGCCGGTGATCGCCGCCGCGCCAACGACGCAATATCGCTATGTGATGGTGGAATGCCCGCGCTGGCATAGCGGACGTGTGGCCATCATCGGCGATGCCGCCCATGGCCTGCCGCCCACTTTGGGGCAGGGGGCAGGGCTTGCCATCATGAACGCGCGCACGCTGACCGAGGCGCTGAGCCGCGAGCAGGATGCGCTGAAAGCCCTGCCTTATTGGGAAAGCTGCATGCGCTTCATCAGCGATGAAACGCAGAAATGGTCCTGCCGCTACGATCTTTTCACGCGTGCCTGGCCCACCCAGCTTGAATTCCTGCGGCCGGCAATCTTCTGGGCATTCAACAATTTCCCGTCGCTGACCCAGCGCATGCGAATTGCCGATCGTGGCCTCACGATTACGCCGCTGAGCCCGCATTCGGCCAAGGCGGCATAACACTAGCTAGAGCATCAACCAAAGACAAAAGAGGGGGTTCCGATATGTTGAGGCGTGGTTTCATTATGGCTGCCGTGGCAGCAGGCATTGCTTTTTCCGCTCCCGTGCCGCAGGCCGCGGCGCAGGAAAAATCCACCTGGGCTTCGATCCGCGAACGCGGCACGATCCGCATCGGCGTGGCGCAGGCCGAGCCCTATGCCTTTAAGGATCCGCTCAGCAAGGAATGGACCGGCATTGCCGTTTCGTATGGCCGCAATGTCGCCAAGGCGCTGAACGTGCAGCCGGAATTCGTTGAAGTCACCTGGGGCACAGCGGTGGCGGCCTTGCAGTCGAACAAGATCGACATCATGCCCAATCTGAGCGTGACGCCCGAGCGCGCAGTGACCATCGAATACACCAATTCGCCGATCTCGTTCTCGGCGCTTTCGATTCTGGTGCCGAAGAACTCCAAGATCGAAACCTGGGATGAGATGAACACGCCGCAGACCATCATCGGCGTGAATCAGGGCTCCAGCCAGGATGGCTTTGTAAGCGAGCGCTTGCCGAAGGCGAAGATTTTGCGCTTTGGCAGCTATGCCGAAGTGATCGCGGCCTATCAGAACGGCAATGTTACCGTGGCGGCAATGTATTTCCCCACGCTGATTCTGCTGGCAGAGAAGGCGGGCGACGCCAAGGTGGTAATCCCGAAGCCGACGCAGCATCAATTCTCCGATGTAGGCGTGCGCCGCGAAGCCGACAAGACGCTGCGCGATTGGCTGGCCACCACCAATCTGTATTTCTACAATCTGGGCAAGCCGCAGGAATGGTATGAGGAATTCCTCATCAAGCGCGGCATCGATCCCAAGCGCAGCCCGGCGATCATCAAAGAGCAATGGTAAGTCATCAGGCACCCGGCAGGCAGCTGCCGGGTGCCAGGATTGCTTGCAATAAAAGGCCGGACCGCGACGCATGAATTATGTGTGGGAATTTTCCGCGATCGAGCGCTACCAGCATCTGCTGGTGGAAGGCTTGGCCAATACGCTGCAACTGACTGTGCTGGCCTATATGCTGGGCCTGCCGATCGGCATAGCGCTGGCGTTGGGGCGCCTGTCGCGTCACCGCATCGTTTCCGTCGTGGTCGGTTTCGTGATCGATTTCTTTCGCTGCACGCCTTCGCTGGTGCAGCTTTTCTGGTTTTTCTTCGCGTTGCCGCGCATTATCGGCGTCCGGCTTTCGCCATTCGAAGCGTCGCTGATCTGCCTTACCATCCTGTCCAGCGCCTTCGTGGCCGAAATCTTTCGCGGCGGCATCGCTTCCATCGAGCGTGGCCAATGGGAAGGCGCGCGCGCCCTGGGCATGGGGTATCGCCAGATGATGATCCGCATCATCCTGCCGCAGGCAGTGAAGCGCATGATCCCGGTTTTCCTGGAGCGCGCCATCGAATTGCTGAAAACCTCCACCATCGCTGCTGCGATCTCCTATCCCGACCTGCTGTTCCAGGCCAATGAGATATCGCATCGCACGTATCGGCCCCTGGAGGTCTTCACCACGGTTGCCCTGATCTTCCTGTTGGTGGTCACCATCGGCAGCCAACTTACCCGCATGCTGGAGCGCCGTCTGGCGCGCAGCGGCGAATCCACCGCGCATTGAGAGGAGGCCAGCATGAATGACCTCCTGCGTTATGTGCCGGTTTTCGCCGAGGGCCTGTGGGGTACAGTACGTATTGCCGTGGTCTGCCTCTGCGCCAGCCTGCCGCTGGGCCTGATCATCGGCATGGGCCGCTATTCGCGGAGCTGGTATTGGGCGATCCCCACCCGGGTGTATGTGGAAGTATTCCGCAACACGCCGGTGCTGGTGTTGATCATGTGGTTCTTTTTCGCCTTTCCCACCATAGCGCCCTTCGATGTGGATGCCTATACCGCTGCAACCCTGGCTTTGACGCTGAATTCCAGCGCCTTTTTCGCCGAGGTGTTCCGCGCCGGCATTCAATCCATCGGCCGTGGCCAGTGGGATGCGGCCCGCGCATTGGGCATGAGCTATCGCTGGCAGATGCAGCGGGTGATCCTGCCGCAGGCGATCAAGCGCATGATTCCGGCCATCACCAACCGTTGGATCGAGCTGTTCAAGCTGACATCGCTGGCTTCGGTGATTGCCTATCAGGATTTGATCCACACCGCCAAACTGATTTCCAGCGCCTATTTCAATCCGGTGCAAACCTTCACCATCGCGGCGCTGATCTATTTCGCCATGATCTATCCGATGGTGCGCATGCTCTATTTCATCGAAGCCAAGCTCAAGCGTGGCGATTAGGAGATTGTTCGCCATGGAAGATGCGATCAATATCGTGAAGCTTCATAAATCCTTCGGTCCGCTGGAGGTGCTGAAGGGTATAAATCTCAACGTGCAGCGCGGCGAAACCGTGGTGATCCTGGGCGCCAGCGGTTCGGGCAAGAGCACACTGCTGCGCTGTATCAATTTCCTGGAAATCCCCACTGCGGGTCGGATCTATCTGAAGGGCAAATTGATCGGCACACCGGTCAATAACGAACCGGATGGCGGCCTGTTGCAATATCGCGATAAGGAATTGCAGGCCGTGCGCACATCGGTGGGCATGGTGTTTCAGCATTTCAACCTGTTTCCGCACATGACCGCTTTGCAGAATGTGATGGAAGGCCAGGTTACCGTGCTGAAGCGCAGCAAGGCCGAGGCGGCCGAACGCGGGCGCAATCTGTTGGCCAAGGTGGGGCTGGCGGAAAAGGCCGATGAATATCCGGCGCGGCTTTCCGGCGGCCAGCAGCAGCGCGTGGCGATTGCCCGGGCGCTGGCCATGGATCCCGATGTGATGCTGTTCGACGAAGTCACCTCGGCGCTCGATCCGGAACTGGTGGGCGAAGTGCTGCGGGTAATGCGGGCGCTGCGCGATGATGGCATGACCATGGTGATCGTCACCCACGAACTCGGCTTCGCCTATCACGTGGCCGATCGTGTGATTTTCCTGAATCAGGGCGAGATATACGAAGCCGGCCCGCCCTCCGAGGTGCTGGGCCGCCCGCAGCGTGAAAAGACCATCCAGTTCCTGAATGGCCATAACCAGTTCCGCTTGCCTTGAGGAAGCTGCCCATGGATCGTTTCGTCACGGCCAACGGCCTGCAATTGCGTTATCGCGATGAAGCCGGGCAGCGGCAGCAGGCCGTGCCGCTTTTGCTGCTGCATGGCGTGGGCGGTCGGTTGGATGTGTGGGACGGCGTGGTGGCAGAGCTGTCGGCGGATCGGCGCTGCATCCGTTGCGACCTGCGCGGCCATGGCGAAAGCGCCAAGCCCCAGGGCCCCTATAGCCTGGATGATTTCGTAGCCGATGTTGCAGCTTTTGCTGCTGCATTGGGCATCGACCGCTTCCATCTGGCCGGCTTTTCGCTGGGCGGCCTGATTGCCCAGGGTTTTGCGTTGGCACATCCAAGCAAACTGGCAAGCCTCAGCCTGCTCAGCACGGTAGCCGGTCGCACGCCCGAGGAGCGCGAACGCGTGATGCAGCGGCTTGCGCTGGTGGTGAAGGGCATACCTGGCGCGCATTTCAAGGAATCGATCCTGCGCTGGTTCACCGAGGATTTCGTGGCCAAGAATCCGGCGCTGATCGAGGCCTATGCCGCCCGCAATGCGCAGAACGATCCTGCCGCCTATGCCGCCGCCTATCGTGTGCTGGCTGAATCCGATCTGGCCGATCGTTTGTCGCAACTCGCCATGCCCAGCCTGGTGCTGACCGGCGAGCAGGATCAAGGGTCCAATCCCCGCATGGCGCGGCTTATGCACGACCGCATTGCCGGTTCTGAATTGCACATCCTGCCCGGCCTGCGTCATTCGATCCTGATCGAGGCCCCCAAGCTGGTGGCTGGCATCCTGCGCGACTTCCTCAGCAAACATCCGTAAGAACAGGAAACATCCATGCCTTTCACTGTCCGCAAGATTGCCGTTTACAAGGAATACCTGGCTATTGAAGGCGGTCGTCCGCTGCCGCGCCCGATCCTTCTGGTCGGTGCTGCTGCCGTGATCGTCAATCCCTGGGCCGGCCAGGGTTTTGTGGAGGATCTCAAGCCGCTGCAGGTGGATGGTTGCGCCGAAATCGGCAAACGCCTGAGCGATGCCGTGATGGCGGAAATGCAGGGCGAAGCGCCGATGGAAGCCTATGGCAAGGCCGCCGTGGTGGGGATCGGCGGCGAGATCGAGCATGCAGCCGCCATCATCCACAATCTGCGTTTCGGCAATGAATATCGCCGTGCCGCCGGCGCGGAAAGCTATCTCTCATTCGCCAACAAACGCGGCCCGGCCGGTTGTTCGATCCAGATTCCCATGAAGCATCTGCACGAGATCGCCAGCCGCGCGCATTTCATCACCCATGAAATGTTCATTCCCGATGCGCCCGGCCCGAACGAGATCGTGGTGGCGCTTGGCGCGTCCTGCGGTGGTCGTCCCCATGCCCGCATCGGCGACCGCGAACAGGATAAGCGCGACCTGAATCTGACCTAGCAGATGCTGCCGGTGCATCGCAGGGCTGGGCAAAAAATATCCTGAATATCCGTAAACCATGGTGCGGGAAATCGTGATTTCCCGTGCTTTGCTGAGGCGTGCTGTTTTGGCATGAAGCCTGCTTCGCTACCCTGCAACAGTGTTTCAGGAAGCAGGGCGCAGATGCAGGCGATTGATCTTTCCACCGTTACGCCGTTGACGGCGAAACTGACGCCGGTGCAGGTATCCGACGAACAGCGCGAAGAGTTCGCTGCGATGCTCAAGCGTCTCAAGGAGCTGGAATTCACCCGGCCGGTGCCTGAGCAAAATCATCCCTCGCAGCAGGTATATGCCCAGGTGAAAGTGAAAGGGCAGATTGTTGCCACGCTCTATAACAGCGGCGCCCTGCAATGTTCGAACGCCATGGCGGGGAAGCTGCAATCTCTGCCCAGTGTCTCGGGAGCCGGTGTTGGTAGCGGGCCCGAAATGGCCAAGCGGCGCGCCGAGGAGATCGCGCGGTTGCTCGGCGGTCAGATCGAACCGGCGCAAACCGCCATCACGCAACAGCAATGGGAACGGCTGCCGCCGGTGGAGCAGTATGTGGACCTTGTCGCCATGCAGAAGGCCCAGGAAGAGGCCCAGCGTGATACGGCTCAGCGCGAAGCAGCCCAGCGTGAAGCGCTGGTGGGCCAGCACGGGGCTACGGCGGGCTATCTGATTTTGCTGCTGGGGCAATTGGCGGAGCAGGGCGGATCGGGGCAAAACTGACCGCCTGCGAGGCAATGGTGCCGGATGAGGGGATTGAACCCCCGACCTTCGGTTTACAAAACCGCTGCTCTACCGCTGAGCTAATCCGGCAACACATTGAATCTTAATATAAAATTCCGGCTGGCTAGGGACTGGGCCAGCCGGCCGCCTGAGCGCTTGTTTACGGGCGGTGGGGGCGTGGGTCAAGGCTATTGCCGGATATAAGGAATGTTGCGGACTATATTGCAATTCGTTCTCATTCACGCTATCTCTGCGGCTGCGACTAAATCGCAATTTAGATTCGCTGAGGCTGCCGTATGTATGTCTGCCTGTGCCATGGATTGACCGAACGCGAAGTGCGCGGCGCCATTGATGGCGGCTGCCGTTCTGTGGCTGCGGTCTATCGGCAACTGGCCGACCGTCCGCAATGCGGCAAATGCGTGCCTGATGTGCGCGGTATGCTGCGCGAATGCCGCAATCATGCCAGCCCGATGGGTGCTGCCGCGCTGTCGCCATTAGGCGCGGTTGCCAAGCCCGAAGCCTGATCATCGGTAGGGTGGGCGCGGCATGCTGGCAACATCCCTGGTGCTGGCAGTTTGTGTGGCGGCTCTGGGCGCGTTGGTAGTGAAATGCCTGCTGCAATTCCATCTGATACGCCGTGATGCGGCGCGCAAGAATCAGCGATAGCCGCGAGTGATTTTCACCTGCGCTTCATGCACCGCGATTTTCCGATTATCTTTGTAAGTCATTCGCAGGAGCAGGCTTTTTATTTGCTTGCGCAGCCTGCAATGCCTAGTAAACCCTCAGTGACTGGATTGCAGGAGGGTGGCCATGAAGGGCGACAAGGCAGTTATCAAGCATCTCAACGCGGCGCTGAAAAACGAGCTGACCGCGATCAATCAGTATTTCCTGCATGCGCGCATGTGGAAGAGCTGGGGCTTCGAGAAGCTTGGCAAGCATGAATACGAAGAATCGATCGGCGAGATGAAGCATGCCGACAAGATCATCGAGCGTATTCTGCTGCTGGAAGGTGTGCCGAACCTGCAGGATCTGGGCAAGCTAAAGATCGGCGAGACGGTGCCGGAAGGCCTGAAGGCCGATCTGGATCTGGAGCGTGGCGCGCGCGGTGAATTGCTCAACGGCATCGCCGCCTGCGAAGGCGCTTCGGATTATGTGAGCCGCGATCTGCTGCGCCATATCCTTTCGGATACGGAAGAGCATATCGATTATCTGGAAACCCAGATCGATCTGATCGACAAGATCGGCCTGCAGAATTTCCTGCAGTCGCAGGTCTGATCGGCATTATGCCTTGATCGGTCGCCGCCCTAAATCGGGCGCTTCGATGCTTCGTAAAGCGCAATCGACGCGGCGACCGATACATTCAGGCTTTCCACCATCGCATTGCCGCCAGGGCCGCTGCCGGGCATGGGCAGATGGGCGAGGAAGTCGCAATGCTCGGCGGTGAGGCGGCGTAGGCCTTCATCTTCCGCCCCCAGCACCAGCGCCAGGCGCTTCACATCCTTCACCGCTTGCGACAGGTCGCGGTCGGCATCGGCTGCCAGGCCGACACGCCAAAAGCCGTATTCGGCCAACAGATCCATCGCCCGCACCAGATTGCTCACGCGCAGCATCGGCACGGCTTCCAGCCCGCCGGATGCAGCCTTGGCCAAGGCGCCGGTTGCTTCCGGTGCATGGCGGTCGGTGACGATCAGCGCGCGCGCTCCGAAGGCTGCGGCCGAACGCAGGATCGCACCGATATTGCGCGGATCGGTCACTTGATCGAGCAGCAGAACGATATCGCAGCCTGAAGCCGGCGGCTGCGCCAGGGATTCCACGCCGGGATCGTCCAGCGGTTCGGCTTGCAGCGCGATGCCTTGATGCACGGCGCCGGGCGGCAGCAGGCTATCCAGCCGCGCGCGGTCCAGAATCTCCGGCTGCGGGCTGCCGGCGGGCAGTTTGCCGCCAAGCTGGGCCTGGGCTTCGCGGGTCAGCACGAGGCGATGGATATAGCGTTCCGGATTCGCCAATGCGGCCAGGCAGGCATGCTGGCCATAGAGCCAGAAACCGCCCTTAGACCCTCCCCGGGAATTACCCCGGGAATTACCCCGGAATTCCCCCCGGGCTGGGGCGTGCCGCGGCCCTTGGCCATGGGCGGGTTTTCCGCCGGAATCAGGCCGGCTCTGGGCGGGCGGGCGGGCCGCTCGGCCATCGGTTTCGGGATGGTGCGTGCCAGTGCGATTCTGGCCGGGGCGGTGCTTGCGTCGGTTCATGCCCGCCTTTATAGTGCGCCGCGAAAGAGGCAACAACATTGCCGATCCGATCCCGTTGTTAGGGGGAAGAGGGGCGATGATGAGCCTTTTGTCGCGTTTTTCCGCTGCCGGGCGCAGTGTTTCCTGATCGGCGAGTCGCCGGCAGGAAGCGGTTCGGAGGGGTGCCCGAGTGGCTAAAGGGGACGGACTGTAAATCCGTTGGCGTACGCCTACGCTGGTTCGAATCCAGCCCCCTCCACCAGTCCGGCGGGGAGACGCGAGTGAGTGGGTGAAGGTGTTCGGTGGGTGAATAGAGTACAGTGGCGGGTGTAGCTCAGTGGTAGAGCCCCAGCCTTCCAAGCTGGTTGCGTGGGTTCGATTCCCATCACCCGCTCCATGCTTGCCCCGCCAAGGCCCGGTTTCAGCCGGCCGCACCCGCACCAAGATTGCCACAGGCGCGGACGCTCATATGGGCCCCGCGCTCTTGGCGTAGCCCGCGCTCGTGGCGTCGGGCTGGTCGTGAAGGCGCCGGGTTCAGGCTCTGGTGTCGGAATGGCCAACGGCATGTCGGCGGATCGTCACCGTGGATGCGCTGTTCGGAACAACGGGTGACGAAACCAATTTGGCCGGAACCGCGAGGGACCGGCAGGCCGGGCGAGAAGACGGCCGCATGAATATCGATCGGAGAGAGTGACCATGGGTAAGGCAAAATTTGAGCGCAACAAGCCGCATTG
>NZ_JAHBYG010000020.1 GCF_019636075.1 Ferrovibrio sp. | reverse complement strand
CAGCTTGCGCAAGGGCACGACGCTCACCAAGGAGATGTTCCTCAACCATCTCTATGGCGGCATGGACGAGCCCGAGCTGAAGATCATCGACGTGTTTATCTGCAAGCTGCGCAAGAAAATCGCCAACGCCACCGAGGGCGACAATTACATCGAGACGGTGTGGGGCCGCGGCTATGTGCTGCGCGACCCGGAAGCCGGCCAGGTGCCGGCCAACGCCCCGATGCCGCAGGCCAAGAAGCGCGCGTAAGCGCGGCGTCCAGCATTTCCATAAACCGTCACCACCGGGCTTGTCCCGGTGGTCCATGCCTGCCGCATCATCGCTGCTGAACCATGGATGCCCGGAACAAGTCCGGGCATGACGAATGGGCCGGCTCTAAGCCAGCACGCGGCGCGACAGCGCGTCCTCGATGGCGTCCCAGATTTCCGCTTCCAGCTTCTTGCCGTCGAAACGGTTGATCTGTTGCAGCCCGGTGGGCGAGGTCACGTTGATCTCGGTGAGGTAATCGCCGATCACGTCGATGCCCACGAAGATCAGTCCGTCGCGCTTGAGATACGGCCCGATGGTCTCGCAGATTTCCTGCTCGCGCTTGGTGAGTTCGGATTTTTTCGGCACGCCGCCCACATGCATGTTGGAGCGCGCTTCGCCGGCTGCCGGCACGCGGTTCACCGCACCGGCCGGGCGGCCGTCGATCAGGATGATGCGCTTGTCGCCGGCGCGCACTTCGGGCAGGTAGCGCTGCACGATCACCGGCTCTCGGCTCAGCTTGGTGAACATCTCCAGCAGCGAACCGAGATTTTCGTCGTCGGGCCGCAGATGGAACACGCCGGCGCCGCCATTGCCGAATAGCGGCTTCAGGATGATGTCCTTATGCTCGTCGCGGAACGCCTTGATGGCTTCCATGTCGCTGGAGATCAGGGTGGGCGGCATCAGGCCGTCGAAATGGGTTACGTAAAGCTTTTCCGGCGCATTGCGCACCGCCACCGGGTTATTCACCACCAGGGTTTTGGGGTGGATATGCTGCAGGATATGCGTGGCGGTGATGTAGGACATGTCGAAAGGCGGATCCTGGCGCATCAGCACCACGTCCATCTCGGTCAGGTCGATCAGTTCCGGCGCGCCCAGCGTGAAATGGTTGCCGCGCTCATGGCGCAGGCGCAACGGCCGGGCCCGGGCCAGCACGCGGCGATCATGGAAACTCAGGTCTTTCGCCAGGTAATGCCACAGGGCATAGCCACGTGCCTCGGCCTCCAGGCCCAGCACGAAAGTGGAGTCGCCATCGAAATCGATGGTCTCGATCGGATCCATTTGAATCGCCACTTTCAACGCCATGGCGGCCTTCCTTGTTGCTGGTGGTCTGCCCTTCAGTTCAGGCGCAGGCGAATGTGCCTGAGGAAGGCTTGCGCCTCAAGTACCGCGGCATCGTCGCCAGACAAGATCAGGAAACGCTCGGTGGCGGCGATGGATTGCCGGATGCGCCCGCGTTTGTCTTCCACCAGGCCCAGTTCGCGCCAGGCCGGGGCGAAATCCGGCGCCACCATCAGCATGCGTTCCAGCATGGTGGCGGCGCGGTCTACATCGCCGGCCTTCCAGGCCCGCGCCTTGATATTGTTGGCCAGCCGCAGCAGCACCTCGCGGGCGGGCATCGGCCGCACATGTTCGGGCCGCAATTCGCGCTCGCCGCTGATCCGCCGCAGCAGATCGTTCATCACCGGCGGATCGGCGATGCGGCCGGCATGGAAAGGGTCCAGCACCAGATTGCCATCCTCGCCGCCCACGCGAATGAGGAAATGCCCGGGAAAATCCAGCCCGTCCACCGCCCAGCCCTGGGCGCGCCCGGCATGGATATACAGAATCCCCAAAGCCACCGGCAGGCCCATGCGGCGGTCGATCACCCGCATCAGATCGGCATTGGCGGGATCGTCGTAGGTCTCGTTGTCGCCGCGATAATCGAAGCGTCCGGCAATGGTGCCAGACAGCGCCAGGGCGCGCGCCATGCATTCGCCGCCGGCCTGCTCCTGGGCGATGGCCGCGATGATGTCGTTGAGATGCCGTCGATAGGGCGCGATATCCACCATCGGGCGGTCCAGGGCTGCCATCAGCAGGGCGGCTTCGGCGATATCAAGCTGGTCGTCGGGCACGGCGCCCAACGCGCGTAGGGCAGTTACGGTGCCTGCCCCGGCATTCATGTTCAAACCGGCCGCCGGCGGCTGTCGGTCTTCAGCCAGACATGGCTGACCACGCGGCGCACGCCCTTGATGGTACGGGCATGATCGGTCACGCGCTGCAATTCCTCTTCGTTCTGCGCCAGGCCGATCAGATAGATGATGCCGTTCACCGTGGTGATGGAATAGTTGATGTCCACGATATTGCCGTCGCCGGTCAGCTTCACGCGCAGCTGGCTGGTGATCCAGGTATCGCTGGCGGAATCGATCAGGTTGCCGCTGGGCGCGATCTGCAATTCGTTCAGCACTTCCACCACGCGGTCGTTGCTCCAGGCGATCTTCGCCGCCTCGTCGCTGTCTTCCTGTTTCTGCACCACGCCGGTGAGCAGCGCGCGGCCTTCATAGACGGTGACCGAAACCTTGCCGAACAGCCCCAGATCCTTCTGCAATAGGCGTTCGTTGATGGCGAGCTGAATGCCCTTGTCGGTGCCGGCATTCTTGGCGCCACGCTCCTCGGCGGCGGCCACGCCCACAGCGGCGCCGGCGCCCACCGCCACGCCCACGCAGCCTTGCAGCAGCGGTACGGCGGCCAACAATGCCAGCAGCGCGAATGTGGAAGGGCGGAGTGCAGAGGCGGAAAAGCGGCGATGCGTAATCACGGAACGAACTCCTTGTGGAATGGCTTAACTCTTCCTGGCTCAGCTTTCGGGCCGCCAAGCATCCCGGATATGGTGTGGCCAGCGCCAGGGCGCAAGCAACAGGGCATCGAAGCGCAGGCTCAGGGATGCGGCATCGGGCTGTCCGGCCCAGAATACCGAAGCGGCCCGGCCGATGCGATGCTTTTGCCGTGCCGAGATCGCTTCCGCCGCCTGGCCCAGATCGGGCCGCCATTTCACTTCAACCGCAGCAAGAATAGCCCCGCGCCGCGCCAGCAGGTCCACTTCGCCGCCGGCATGGCGGAAATTGCGCGCCAGGATGCGGTAGCCATGCAGGCGCAACCACCAGGCGGCAAAAGCCTCGGCCCGGCGGCCGGCTTGCCAATGTTGAAAGCGGCGGCCGGCGCTGTCAGTCATGCTTGTTTTCGGACTTGCTCTCGGGCTTGCCCTCGGGGGCCAGCTCCGCCGCCAGTTCCAGGGCGCGGGCATAAACCTCGCGTTTGCGCCGGCCGGTGGCTGCGGTAACGCTGGCGGCTGCCTCGCGCACCGAGGCATGTTGCAGGGCCTGGCGCAGCATGCTGTCCAGATCCTGGGCGCCGGCCGCCGCGCTGCCTTCCGGCGGCGGGCCGATCACCACCACAACCTCGCCCTTGGGCGACCCGGCCGCGGCATAATGGGCCGCCAGTTCATCCAGGCTGCCGCGCCGCACTTCCTCGAATTTCTTGGTCAATTCGCGGGCCACGGCGGCTTCGCGGCTGCCGCCCAGGATGCGGGCGGCGCGTTCCAGCGCCTCGGGCAGGCGATGCGGGCTTTCCAGCAGCACCAGGGTGGCTTCGGTCTGTGCCAGGCCAGCCAGCCAGGTTTCGGCGGCGCCGGCTTTTGCTGGCGGAAAACCGGCAAACAGGAAGCGGTCGCTGGGCAAACCGGCCAGGCAGAGCGCGGCCAGCGGCGAGGAGGCGCCGGGCAGGGCGGTCACCGGCAGACCGGCGGCCACCACTTCGCGCACCAATTTATAGCCGGGATCGGAAATCAGCGGCGTACCGGCATCCGAGATCAGCGCCACCACCGCGCCCTCGGCCAGCCGGCGCAGCAGCAGCGGCCGGGCCTCTGCCGCATTATGGTCATGATAGGGGGTCAGTCTGGCCTCGATGCCATAGCGGCGCAGCAGGCTTCCGCTGGTGCGGGTATCCTCGCAGGCAATCAAATCGGCCTGATCCAGCAGGGAAAGGGCGCGCAGCGTGATGTCGGCGGCGTTGCCGATGGGTGTCGCCACCAGATATAAACCTGGGGTGAAGCGATCCTGCAGGCCCTGGCCGGCCATGGCAGCCCGCACCTGAGCCGCCAGGCCGCTGCGGCCCGAAGCCTGGGTGTCGGCAGCCGGGTTATCGGCAGCGGCACAGCTGGCGGCGACAGGAGAATTGCCGGCAGCGGCAGGAGAATTGCCAGGAGCGGCAGGAGAATACGGTGCGACAGGTTCGGTCAAAGCGGTGCGGTTCCGAGGGTAAAGCGTGGTGTCGATGAAAGTCGTGTCGATGAAAGCCTACCTTACGGTCAGCCTCGGCTTGCTGGCAATCACGGCTCTGACCGGCTGTCAGGATGGCCGCGCGTCTTTGCCTGGCCTGATAGACACCATCAGCGAACAATTTTCCAGCCGCCGCCCCACCTCGGTGGTGGGGCCGCAGCAGCCGGCGCAACCGTCGCAGCAGCAAGCCCAACAGCAACCCCATCAGCAATCGACGCAGCCGCAGCAGGGCGCAGCGCCGTTGCCCGCGCCCGCCACGGCGCCCGTAGAGGCCAGGCCGCTCGAGCCGCCCGTGGTGATGGCGCCCGGTTCTGGCGCGGTCCCTGGGTCTGGCATGATGCCCGGGTCTGGCATGGCTCCCGGGCTGGCTCCTGGCCTGGTGCCGCCTAGCCAGGCCGAGGCTGTGCGTGTGGGATTCCTGGCGCCGCTTTCCGGCCCCAGCGCCGCCTTGGGTCGCGCCTTGCTGGATGCGGCGCAAATGGCGCTGTTCGATCTCAACGACGAACGTGTGCTGTTGCTGCCGCGCGATACCGAAGGCCAGCCCGAAGCCGCTATGCGTGCCGCGCAGGCCTTGCTCAGCGAAGGCGTGGATATTCTGATCGGGCCATTATTTTCCGCTTCGGCCGCAGCCGTGGCGCCATTGGCGCGTGAGCGCGGCGTGAAGGTGCTCACCTTCTCCACCGATCGCAATGTGGCCGGCAATGGGGTTTACACCCTGGGCTTCACCCCCGATCAGCAGGTGGCCCGCGTGTTGGCCTATGGCCGTTCGCGCGGCTATGTGCGCTATGCCCTGTTGGCGCCAAACTCGCCTTATGGCGAGGCTGTGGCCCAGGAAGCGGTCAGCAGCCTTACCGGTTCGCTGATGGTGCAGGAGCGTTATCCGGCCGACAGCCCGGACCTTACCCCCAGTGTGCGGCGATTTGCCGCCGCCTTGCGCGCCCTGCCGCCGCGTCCCGGCTCCCCCGAGGATGCCAGCGCCCGCCCAGCGATTGCCGGCGCGCTCGGCAACCAGGGGCCGCAACCGAACCCCGTTCAGACAGGGGGGCAGACAGCGGGCCAGACAGGGGGCCAGGCAGCGCCCCAGGCATCTGAAACCGTGATGCATCCTCCCGTGGATGCTATCCTGCTACCGGAAGGCGGTGCCCGCCTGCGTGCATTGGCGCCGCTGCTGCCGTATTTCGATATCGATCCGCGCCATATCCGCCTGCTTGGCACCGGGTTGTGGGACGATCCCTCGCTAGGCAACGAACCCGCGCTGCTGGGGGGCTGGTTTGCCGCCCCGCAGCCGGAGGGATTCGAGGAATTCCGCAAAAGATTCGAGCAAAGCTATGGCCGCCGGCCGCCGCGCCTGGCCAGCCTGGCCTATGATGCCACCGCGCTGGCCGGCATTCTGGCCCGCCAGCAGCCCGGTCCGGCTGCCCAGTCCGGCCCGGCTGCCCAGTCCGGCCCGGCCACCCAATCCAGCCAGGTCTTTGCCGATGCGGCCCTCAACAACCCCGATGGGTTTGCCGGATATGATGGTATTTTCCGGTTTCGCCCGGATGGCGTGGTGGAACGTGGTCTGGCCATCCTGGAAATCCAGCGCCGGGGCATGCGGGTGATCGATCCCGCCCCCAGCGGTTTCAACCCGCCGGTGAATTAACCCTCTCGTTAACCTTGTATCGGTGCATCGCTCACGGCTTTGTCGTCGGAGGCGTTAACCATTTGCAAAACATCTGCTTGACCCTTGTCAGAGGGCCGTTTAATGCAAAGATAGAAAGCAACTGCGGCGCGTAACGGATCGAACCGTCTGCCTGCCGAAGCGATGCATTTCTGTCGTCCCGGGCGATTTGTATACCCCGCGGACGGTATGAAAGAAGGGTGCGTACCATGAGCATGGAAAAGATCGACTTTTCCAAAGTCAATTTTCTGGTTGTCGATCCCAATCGTCTGATGGGGTCGATGATTCGCGACGTGCTGGTAACGCTTGATGCGCATCATATCGACCGGGCGCGGACCATGGACAGCGCCATTGCCATCATCCGTCAGAACCGCACCGACGTGCTGATCACCGAATGGGATCTGCAGGCCGAGCATACCGGCATGGATCTGGTTTATTGGATTCGCAACGATCCGGCTTCGTCCAACCGCATGCTGCCGGTGATCATGATGACCGCCAATTCCGAAGAGGAATACGTGGTGCGCGCCCGCGATGCCGGCGTGAACGAATTCGTTGCCAAGCCTTACACAGTGCAGAGCTTCTATTCACGCCTGGCCACCGCCATTGCGCGGCCCCGGCAATTCGTGCGTGTGGACGGCTATTTCGGCCCCGACCGCCGTCGCCGGCGCGACAGCAATTATGCCGGCCCCGAACGCCGCGCCGATCCCGATGATAATGGCCGCCGTTAAGCGCGGCGTTGATTTCTGATTCATTTGAAAGGGTGCAAGCCCGGCGGGTTTTTTGTTAAGCTGGCCACCTTGTTTTGAATGGATAATCTTATTCAGCCCTGATTAGACCCGATCATGCCCGGCTGGGCTTGATTGGCAAGGAGTTCCCGGCTTGGCAAAGCGCCCCACCTTTATTCCGCCGCCTCAGGAGTTGAAGCGTAAAGCCGTCAATTTCAAACGCGGATTTTCCCTGCAGCTCGAGCCCGAGGTGGTGCAGAAGCTTGAGCAGGTGGTGGAGAAGGCGACCGACAATTTCACCGTCGAGGTGGCCGAGAAGCTGAAGCAGCTGCGTGTTGCGCTGGGCGAAATCGGCGGCGGCGCCGAAGCCAAGCGCTATATGCGGGAAATCCGTTCCACGTCGCTCGAGATCAAGGGCATGGGGGCGATGTTCAAGTTTCCCCTGCTCACCGCTTTCGCCAAATCGCTCAACGATTTCGTGCAGGGCATGGATGATCCCACGGATATCCAGCTCGATATCATCGCCGCGCAGATCGATGCGCTTTATGTGGTGATGGCCAATCGCATCCAGGGCGGCGGCGGCAAGACCGAATCGCAATTGCTCGATGCGCTCGCCGTCGCTGCCCGCAAATACAAGGATTGAAGCTGGCCTCTAGGCCAGCAGCAACACGCCGCCGGTCACCGCCAGCATGATGCCGGCCGCGCGCGGCAGCAGGCCGGCCAGCTTGGCCTGGGGGTTCGCGGTATTTGTGCGGGCCGCCAAACGGCCAAGCGCCAGGCCCAGGCCATGCAGCAAAGCGGTGCCGATCAGCATGCCGCCGGCATAAAGCAGGGCCGAGGCCTCGGCGGGCATTTCGGCGCCATGGGCATGGCCATGGAACAGCGCAAAGACCAGGGTGGCGGCCACAGCCAGGGATAGCGGCGGTCGCAGCGCCAGGGCCAGGGCCAGGCCGAAGGCCAGCACAGACAGGGCGATACCGGTTTCCACCAGCGGCAAGGCAAAGCCGGCTTGGCCGAGGGCGAAGCCGGCGGCCATCCCGATCACGAAGGCCCCGGGTACGGCAAATAAGGCGCGGCCACCCTGTTGCATGGCCCAGATGCCCACGGCCAGCATGGCCAGCAGATGGTCCAGCCCGCCGAAGGGGTGGCCCAGACCGCTCATGAAAGGGTTGCCCATCAGGCCATGATCATGCCCCGGCACGCCATCCACATGGGCAAATGCCGGCGCGGCAAGCATGGCGGCGACAGAAATGATGGCGGCAAGCATGGCAAACGTGGCCGCGCCGGTGGCGGCACGGCGGTAAACGAGCCAGGACATGGAACTTCCCCCTTGAAACACGATAAGCCAACCCACCTGCGGTGAGTTTGCCGGGGCGCCCGGTTCAGGTCAATGCTGCAATGCACGCCCCAGCAGCGGAGCCAGATGGCGCAGTTTGTCGGGGTTACGGATAATGTAGATGGCCTGGATGGCCCCCCCATTGCCATCCGCATCGCCATTGGGGGCGATGGCAAACGAAATGGCGCTGAGCGCCTGGCCGTCCAGATGGGTGATGAAGCCAGGCTGGCCGTTGATCAAGCATTCGTGCAACTGGATGCCGGTTGGCTGTTTGCGGGTGATGCCGATGAAAAAGCGCAGGCAGCGGTCCGCGCCATGGATCACGTTGCGGGCCGCCGATACCTTGCCGCCGCCATCGGAATGGATGGTCGCATCCTGCATCAGCAGTCCGGCGAAAGCGGTCGGTTCACCGGAGGCTGCCGCCTGGATGAAGCGCCGGGCGAGATCGCGTGCCTGCTGCTGCTTGGCGTGCGCCGGCCGTTCTGTGATGCCATCGTCTTGCTGCGGATGATCGAATTGCGGGCGAGCTTCGGCAAGCCGGCGCTGGGCGCGACTGATCAATTGCCGGCAGGCAGCCTCGCTCTTGCCCAGGATGCCGGCGATTTCGGCATATTCGTAATCAAAGGCCTGGCGCAGCAGATAGGCGGCGCGTTCCGCCGGCCGCAAGGTTTCCAGCACCACCAGGAAAGCGATTTGCAGGCTGTCGGCCAGTTCGGTTGCGAAATCGGCTTCGGCGGTGGGATGCGCAACCAGCGGCTCCGGCAGCCATTCGCCGGTATAGGCTTGGCGTTCGGCTTTCATGGCGCGCAGCCGGTCTATGCAGAGCCGCGTGCAGGCGGTCACCAGCCAGGCTTCGGCATTGCGCAAATCCTCCGGTCGGGCGCGGTGCCAGCGCAGATAGGTATCCTGCACGGCATCTTCCGCCGCGCTCACACTGCCCAGCATGCGATAGGCCAGGCCAAACAGCCGGCGGCGATGCTTTTCAAACAGCGCAACATTTTCGATCATGCCGCCACCTTAACCAGACTACAGCTCTTGGCATAGCCAAAGCCTGCCTCAGCCGCGCGGATGCGCCGTTCGATAAAAGCTTCCAGCAGGCGGTATAACGGATGCATGACAGTTCCTGATCGTCTGTGATGCAGCAAAGACGCGGCAGCTTGGCTTTTTGTGACAGCCTGCATTTTATCCGGTCTGGCGGTTATACTGCAGGCGGCCAAGCAGCCTCAGCGGGGATATCGTGCATTATCTTTATCTCGCCATTGCCATTTGCAGCGAAGTAGCAGCCACCAGCCTGCTGAAGGCATCCGAGGAATTCAGCCGTTTCTGGCCCAGCCTCGGTGTCATAGCCGGGTATGCCGTGGCGTTTTATTGCCTCAGCCTCACTTTGCGGGTGATGCCGATCGGCGTGGTCTATGCGCTCTGGTCTGGCATCGGCATCGTGCTGGTGGCGATTGCGGGATTTGCGATTTACGGCCAGCGGCTGGATCTGCCGGCGATGATCGGCATTGCCCTGATCATTGCCGGGGTGCTGGTGATCAATCTGCTGTCGCACAGCACGGCGCCCTAAGATTCCCATCGTAATCATACGCTTTCGCAGCAGCGAATGCCGGATTGGTTGCGGGCGGAAATATTTTCCCATCCGACATCCGCGCTCATGCTTTGGTCGGCATTGAGAAAGCCGCGGGCTCTTGGCAGTATTCGAATCCGTAGGGAAGAGAGCGCAGCCATGGCGATTCCGGAAACCTGTAATGCCGCCGTATCCGCTTCGGATGCATCAGGCGCCGATGCGCGCGAAGCGGATCTGCGCTGGCGTCAGGTCATTGGCGCCCGCATCCGGGTGTTTCGTGAATATGCCGGAATGACCTGCCAGGTTTTGGCCGCGCGGGTCGGCCTGTCGGAACATCAGATGCGCGCGGTGGAAGCCGGGCTGCTGGAAATTTCGCGCGGGCAGCTTGCGCGCATTGCCCAGCCATTGGCGCTGCCCATGCACTTGCTGATCAAGGATGCCGCCACCGCCCTGCCGGATTTCAGCCCGGAAGAAGAGGCCGTGGCGCGCGAAGAGCTGCAAATGCTGATGCGCTATTTCAATGCCGTGGAAGGCGATGACCTGCGCCAGCGCCTGCTCGAAACGGTGATGCGGCTGGCCGATACCGACACACCGAAAGTTTGAGATACGCTAAAGTTTGATTCGGGCGCGGGCGCAGGCTGCATCCAGCGTATTCTGCAGCAGGCAGGCGGTGGTCATCAGGCCCACGCCGCCCGGCACCGGGGTGATGGCGCTGGCCACTTCCACGGCGGATGCGAAATGCACATCGCCCACCAGCTTGGTCTTGCCATCTTCTTTCGCAATGCGGTTGATGCCCACATCGATCACCACGGCGCCGCGCTTCAGCCATTCGCCGCGCACCATTTCCGGCTTGCCCACGGCGGCCACCACGATATCGGCTTCGGCGCAAAGCGCGGGCAGGTCGCGGCTGCGCGAATGCGCCATGGTGACGGTGGCATTGGCGCTGAGCAGCAATGCGCCCATCGGCCGGCCCACCAGGATCGAACGCCCGATCACCAGCGCGCTGGCGCCCGCTACCTCCGCCTTGGGCACCTGGGCCTTGATGCGCTCCAGCATGATCATGCAGCCTTTCGGCGTGCAAGGCACCAGCGCTTCGATGCCTTGCGCCAGATAGCCGGCATTCACCGGATGCAGGCCATCCACATCCTTGGCCGGATCGATGGCGGCCACCACGGCCTGGCTGTCGATATGCGGCGGCAACGGCATCTGCACCAGGATGCCATCCACCAGCGGATCGGCATTCAATTTGCCCAGCAGGGCCAGCAGATCGGATTGCGCGGTATCCGCCGGCAGCTTGATTTCATCCGACACCATGCCGGCTTCGCGGGTGAGGACGCCCTTGTTGCGCACATAAACCTGGCTGGCCGGATCCTCGCCCACCAACACCACGGTCAATCCCGGGGCGCGGCCCAGCTTGGCCTGGAACAGCGCCACCTTGGCGGCCACCTCGGCGCGGATATCCAGCGCGATGGGTTTGCCTTCGATCAGGGTTGCGGTCATCGGTTCGCTCCTCTTTCACTCATGCCAGCCCGGCCCGGATCAGTCTCGGCCCGGATCAGGTCTCGGCCAGGCCATGCGGCGCCAACCAGGCGCGCAGGGTGGGCAACCAGTCTTCCGGCGCACCGGTAAATGCCACCTGCTTGTGGCGGTCGGTGGCGCCGGCCACCAGGCTCAGGCGGTTGGGGCCCACATGCAGCTGTTTGGCCAGCAATCGCAGCAAAGCCTCGTTGGCGCGGCCTTTCTCGGGCACGGCGGTCACTTTCACGGCCAGTTCGCAACCGCCATCGGCGGTGGGCTTGATGCCTTCCACGGCATCGCGGCCGGCTTTCGGGGTGAGCCGCACCCGCAGCCGCAGGCCGTCGCCTGCCAGGAACCAGGGCGGTGAAATCAGGCGCCTCGCAGCAGAGCCGGCGCCAGGTCGCGCAGCAGCAGATTTTGCAGGAACAGCAGCAGCAGGATCAGCAGCACCGGCGAGATGTCCAGTCCGCCCAGGTTGGGCAGCACGCGACGGATCGGCCGCAGGGCCGGCTCGGTCACCCGGTAGAGGAAATCGCCGATGATATAAACGAAGCGGTTGCTGGTATTCACCACGTTGAAGGCGACCAGCCAGCTCAGGATGGCCGAGCCGATCAGCAGCCAGATATACAGCCCGATCAGGGTGTCGATCAGCCAGATCAACGCAAACATTGCCAACCCTTTCGCCCATGAACCCCGGCCTGCCGCGCATGGATGGTGGCCGCAACCGGTCCTTTGACATACCGGCTGTGCCCGTGAAAGGCAACTGCGGGGCCAGAATCCCAAGCCCAGCCCGGGTAGGGCCAGAATCCCGAGCCCGGCCGGGATGGGGGGATGGACAAAGCGCCCGGGCTTGGCTACAAGCATGCCGCTCGCCGGCCCGGAACCTGCTTCCGCCGTCTGGCAGCATGAATAGCGCTGGGGCCGTAGCTCAGATGGGAGAGCGCCTCGTTCGCAATGAGGAGGTCAGGGGTTCGATTCCCCTCGGCTCCACCAATTCCAGCGCGCGATCTACGAAAATCCGACCGGATTCAAGCCTGCAGTTGGGGCATTCTTTGTCTGAGAGGGGCGGCAATTTATAATTGATCAATATAGTGAATTAATATATTTTAAATTGAATGTGCGAATGTGACTGTTTAATCGCTTTTCGTTCGACACTTATTGGAAAAAGTATATAGAGAGGCGCTGAATGCTCGCGGGCCTTATTCCTAGCCGGGCTTCCGATAGCAGGTAGCAAGGGATTCTCCAGGCTGTGTTGATTGGCAGGGTCGTGCTGAGTTTACGCAGCGCAATATCGTCTGCGCCGGTAAAGCGGGGTATCGCTAGCCTTGCTGGTATTTTGCGTCTGTTTCGCAAGCGCACAACCAAGTCCATCCTCGCCGTCTTTTTGCTGCTGCTCATAATCTGGGTGGCCGGGCTGGAGGATGTTTTCGCGCGGCTGGTCGCGTTTCCGCTCGGCAGCCTGTTTGCCATCCTGATGCTGCTGGGCGCCAATCTGTGGCTGGTGGGTTTCCGCTTCTGGCGCGTGCTGATGCAATTTTCCTATCGGGTGCCGTTGGCGGTGGCCACACGCGCGGCTTTGGCCGGTCATGTGGCGGGCCTGTTGGTATTCTCGCTGTTTGGCCAGGTGGCGGGCCGGCAGGCCGTGCTGCGCGAAGTGGGCATCTCGCCATTGGTGAATTCCAGCCTGGCGGCCTACGAACGCGCTCTGCTGGTGGTGATCAGCGGTCTGCTGGCGATTTTTTCGGCGGGTTATCTGTTCGGCCAGCATCTGGTCGCGGCTTTTTTCCGGGGCATTCCGCTGATCGAGATCGCCGGCTTGATCGCGGTCAGCTTGCTGCTCAGCCTGATGATCGGGCGCTCTCGTTTCGAATCGCGGATTCTGCGGCGCGTATTGACCGGCCGAAATCTGGGCCAGGTGTTGCAGATCGCAGCGCTCACCCTTTGCAGCCAATGCCTGGTGCTCAGCAGTTTCGTGGTTGCCATCCTCACCTTGCAGCCCGATGCGCAGCCGCTCAGTGTGTTTGCCGCTGCCGCGCTGATCAGCTTTGCCGCCAGCCTGCCGATCACCGTCAACGGATGGGGCGTGCGCGAGGTGGCGGCGGTGTTCGTGCTGCAGCAATTGGGCATTGCGGCCGCCGATGCCATCACTGTGTCGATACTGATCGGCGCCAGCGCAACCTTGGTGATCCTGCTGGCCGCGCCATTGGCTTTCCGTAAGAAAATCAAACGCACCGCCATAATGCGTAGCGATGACGCAAACCGCAGCACAGATGCCTTCACGGCAAGCGCGGTGCCGGATCTGGAAAAAGCAGCGGCCTGGTTGCTCGGCATGGCGGTGGCGCTGACGGTGTTTTTCCAGCTCCATGTGGAACTCACTTCCGGCCCATTGAACATAAATCTGGCGGATCCGTTCGCCATCCTGTCGCTGGCGGCAGTGGCTTTGCATTGTGTGATACAGCGCCAATTGCCGCATTGGCGGATACGGGGATTCAACGCCATCCTGATGGCACTGAGCCTGATGCTGTTATTCGGATTTGCCATCGGTGCGCTTAAGATCGGCATCACGCAATGGGCGCTGGCCGGGCGTCTGCTGGGCTGGCTGGTGGTGCTGGGGTATCTTTCGGCGGGTTATCTTCTGGTGGCCTTTGTGGGCAATATCGCATTGCGGCGCCTGATGCAGACCTTGGTTCTGGTCGCCTGTTGCGTTGTGCTGTGGCATGCGCTGAGCCGACTGGCTTATCATTTCGGCTTTGGCCTGAATGTGCCGCCGCCGTTGAATTTCGAAGCTTATTCAGGCAACCGCAACGCCTTCGTATTTCAGTTGCTGTCGGTGATGGCGCTGCTGCTGGCTTATGCCCGGGTGTTTGGCGAAAACGCGCTGAAACTACAGCGCCTGCCCTGGTTCCACCCGGTGCAATGGGGGCGCTTTGAAACCATCTGCCTCGGCGTGCTCATGGTGGGTATGGTGTGGACCGGCTCGCGCGCCGGCATGGTGGCTGCCGGCATCGTGCTGCTGGTGGGTATGGCTGCGCGGATGGTCGGTTGGCAGAAGGTGCTGCGGGGCGCTGTGGTGGCGGCATCGATCTGGGGCTTGTTCTGGCTGGTGCAGAAGATCGATTTCGGTACAGGCGATGCCTTCCGGGGCCTGGCCGTACAAAGCCTGCTTTCGTGGGATGAAAGCAATGTGGAGCGCTGGGCCACCTGGTTTCATGCCATCAAGTTGTGGCTTGAATCGCCGATCTGGGGCGCCGGCCTGGGCGTGTTTCTGGT
Source organism: Ferrovibrio sp. (assembly GCF_019636075.1). GTDB lineage: Bacteria > Pseudomonadota > Alphaproteobacteria > Ferrovibrionales > Ferrovibrionaceae > Ferrovibrio. The sequence continues at coordinate 51,238 of NZ_JAHBYG010000020.1, read as the reverse complement.
GCGCAGCGAGGAATGGCTGGGCCGCCAGCAGGTGGTGCATAGCACGCCGCTATGGATCCTGGCCGAATTCGGCCTGATCGGTTTCGGTATTATCCTCTGGATATCGGCGAAACTGTATCTGCATGCCATGCAGCGCCCGATCCGTATGGCGGCGCCGCATCGTGCGGGATTGATTTTTCTGTTTCTGGCCTTCGCGGTATTCAGCCAGTTTCATGAAATTTTCTATCAGCGAATCCTGTGGCTGATTCTGGGCGCAGTGATGGCTTTGCCGGCTTCCAGCTGGGCAAAGCCGGCGCAAAGCCACGGCGGTGGCACGCCAGTGTAAGCGTACGCCGAAGTTTTTCTGGTAAAAACAATATAAAAATACATGCTGAAATTGCACTGAGCGACACTATGGGTGGCGTGTAGTGTGGGGCAATAATATCAGCCATGACGCGCGTTGATCGAAATCAATTACAGCCTTTGAGGCGCCCCATAGCATGCCGTGCTTGGACCAACTGGGGTGCGGCTGGCTATGGGATATTCACGGCATTTCGCGCTGCCGGAAGCGGCACGGATACAATACAACGCTTTGGACGAGCAGCATGAATCGTTGCTCGACGAATTGAACGATTACCTCGATATGCTGCGCGGCAATGCGGGCCGCTTGCCTGCCGATCAATGCTTCGACCGGCTTTCCGACAAGATGCACAGCCATTTCCTGCATGAGGAAGAGATCATGGCTGGCCTGCGCTACCATGGCCTGGATTGGCATATCGGGCATCACCGCGAAAGCATGGCGCGGCTGCAGAGCCTGCGCAGCCAGTGCATCGACAAGGGCTATATCGATATCGATGATATCAACGATTGTTTCTCGCAGGTGATCGACGATGTGCTGCGGGCCGATCTGCAATTCAAGACTTTCCTGCATGTCAGGGGGATATTGTAATGCGGCGGCCGGAGCCAACCCAGAACGAGCGCTTCTTCGAGCCGACCGAGATCATCGTTTCCAAAACCGATACGCGCGGCCGCATCACCTATGCCAATGATGTGTTCTGCAAGGTGGGGCTCTATTCGGAAACCGAACTGATCGGCCAGCCGCATAGCATCCTGCGCCATCCGGATATGCCGCGCTGCGTGTTTCATCTGCTCTGGCAGCGGATAGAAACCGGCCAGGAAATCTTCGCCTATGTGAAAAACCTGGCCAAGAACGGTGATTTCTACTGGGTGTTCGCCCATGTCACGCCGAGCTTCGATCCCCAGGGCGGCATCGATGGCTATCATTCAAACCGCCGGGTGCCGGAGCGCCGGGCGGTGGAAACCATTGCGCCGATCTATGCCGCTTTGCTGGCTGAGGAAGCGCGCCACGCCGACCGCAAACAGGGCATGCAGGCCGGCGTTGCCTTGTTGCAGGCGGAATTGCAGCGCATCGGCATGGAATACGATGCCTTCGTTTTCGAGATTGCCGGCCTGGCTTAGGCCTGATTGATTTCAGAGGGGATGAGGATGTTTTTGATCGGCCGCACTGCGCGCCTGCATGTGCAGGCATTGAAGGAGATCGGCGAGGTTTGCGAGCGCGTTGCCCATGGCGATCTGAATGCCCGTGTGGTGCATACCGATCCCTATGGCGACCTGGCGCCGCCGTTGCGCGCGCTCAACCATATGCTGGACCAGACCGACGCCTATATCCGCGAATCCGGCGCTTCGCTCAATTTTGCGGCCGAGGGCAAGTTCTATCGGCCGTTTCTCGAACGCGGCCTGCATGGCGATTTCCGGCGCGGTGCGGGCATCATCAATCGCGCCCGCCTGGCGATGCGCGACAAGGCCGGCGAGGCCGCCAAGCTGGCCGGCGAGATCGAAACCCAGCGCGTTGCCATGGCGGCGCAGGCCAAGGCCGAACGCGCCAAGCTGGCCGATGAATTCGAAGCCGGCGTTACCGCCATCGTGGAGCAGGTGACGGTCTCAAGCCAGGAAGTGGCTGCCGATGCCGATACCATGGCCGAGCGCCTGGCCCAGGCCGGCACGCAATCCTATTCGGTGGCCGAGGCGGCGCAGCAGGCCACACAGAACACCCAGGCGGTGGCTGCCGCGTCGGAGCAGATGGCCGCCACCGTTACCGAGATCAGCCGCCAGTTGCGCGAAGGCAACATGGCCAGCAAGGCGGTGAATGACGAGGCGAACCGCGCCGCGGCTGCCGTGCAGGATCTGGTGGAAGCCAATCAGCGCATCGATGAAGTGGTGGAATTCATCAAATCGGTGGCTTTCCAAACCAACCTGCTGGCGTTGAATGCCAGCGTGGAAGCCGCGCGGGCCGGCGAGGCCGGCAAGGGCTTTGCCGTGGTGGCGCAGGAGGTGCGCAATCTTGCGCAGAAGACCGCCGAGGCGGCGAAATCGATTGCCGAGCAGATCAGCGCCATCCAGCAGGCCTCCGATCGCACGGTCACGTCTATCGGCACCATACGCGGCCAGGCGGCCGAGTTGAACGAGCGTATGGTGGGCATTACCGAGGCGGTCAGCGAGCAGGCCAGTGCCACGGCCGATATCTCAAACAATATTCAGGCCGCAGCCACCCGCACCGAAAGCGTGACGGCGAATATCGAGAGCATATCGGGCGCGGCCGCCGAAAGTGGCGAGATGGCCGCCGGCATGCGCGAAACCGCTGCGGCGATGAATGGCCGGGCCGATGAACTGGCGCGCCGGGTCAGCGAGTTCCTGGATTTCATCCGTCGGCTGTAACATCCAGGATGTTATCGATGCCTTTGATCTGCGGGCAATCCTTCACCAGGAAGGGTGCTTGGAAGCACCGGTTGCGGCATTGCGGGTGGCGCAATGGCTAACGTCACCCGATCAGGCAACGCGGTGTATCAGCGGATTTGCAGCTTCTGATTTTCCCTCGCCCCGCCCGCATTCTTGTCGCAGGCGGTAAAGCCGCTCAAATCCCGTTTCAGGCAAAAGCGCACTTCCTGCAATTGGCCGTCGCGCAGAACCACCGCCGCCTGGCCTGGCTGCAAAGCCGGATTGGTCCGGCGCAAGGCCGCCAGCAGGTCGCCCACCCGCACCTCGCCGGGCGTAAGGGCCGGCAGGGCGATTTTGTCCATGGCGCCGGCGATGGCCTGCAGATAGCGCTCTGCGCCGCCGGTTTCATCGCTGCCGAAATCGGCGCAACTGCCATGTTTGGCCCATTGGCAGGCGATCAGCCGGCTGCTCGGCATGCGGCAAAGATACTGGCGTTGCAAATCCATTGGCGGCGGCCGGGTAGGGGCGCAATATTGCGGCCAGCCGCCTTCCACCGCGCGCGTATGCCCGCTGCGATATTGCGGCCACAGGCCATGGGCCACGAAGCCGAAGCGGTTATCCTGGCATTGCAGCGGATCAGGCCGTTTGGTGCTGGCGCAATAATGCGGCGACCAGCTCAGGGCCAGCACATAATAATCGAAATCCCCTGGCATGCCGCGGCGTGGCCCGGTTTGCGGGCAGGCCTGGCTTTCGATCCGCTCGGGCAGGCGGCATTGCTGTTGCGCCTGGCCTATTGCCGGCTGGGGCAATGCCAGGAACAGCAGCAGTGGAAACAGAAAATAGCGCAGCATCGTCGGCCTGTGCTAAGGGAAGATATCGCCGCAACAGAATAGCAGCCAAGCCCCGATCGTGACCATGCCGAAGCCCAAGAAGAAACCAGCCAGGCTTTCGCCTGCCGCCATCGCGGAAATCTTCGCCCGCCTGTCGGCCGCCGATCCCGAGCCGCGCACCGAGCTGAATTACGTGAACGGCTATACTTTGCTGGTGGCGGTGGTGCTGTCGGCCCAGGCCACCGATGCCGGGGTGAACCGCGCCACCAAGGATCTGTTCAAGAAAGTGCGGGATCCGGCGGCGATGCTGAAACTCGGCGAGGCCGGCCTGAAAGAGCATATCAAGACCATCGGCCTGTTCAACGCCAAGGCCAAGAACGTGATCGCGCTGTCTGAAATCCTGGTACGCGAGCATGGCGGCGAAGTGCCGCGCGACCGCGATGCGTTGCAGGCCCTGCCCGGTGTGGGCCGCAAAACCGCCAATGTGGTGCTGAACGTGCTGTGGGGCGAGCCCACCATGGCGGTGGATACGCATATCTTCCGGCTCGGCAACCGGCTGGGCCTGGCGCCGGGCAAGACGCCGCTGGAAGTGGAACAGGGATTGCTCAAGGCGATCCCGTCGCATTATCTGCGCCACGCCCATCACTGGCTGATCCTGCATGGGCGCTATATCTGCAAGGCGCGCAGCCCGGCCTGTCCGCGCTGCATCATCCGCGATCTCTGCCTCTTCGAGCCGAAAACGCCCGATCCGGATGCCTGAACCGCTGCTGGCATTGCTGGATAGCAATATCCATGATCGCATTCTGGCCGATGCCGAAGCGGCGGCTTTGATCCGCCAGGCAATTGCCGCCGGTCGCCTGTGCCTGTTGCGCCATGCCTGCCAGCGCCGCGAATTGCACCGTGTGCCCGATGCACAGCGCCGCACGCGCCTGCTGGCATTATACGATGATCTGGATGGCAAAACGGCCAGCACGGAACTCGATCCGATGCTGGCCGCCGATGATGCCCTGCTGCTGCTGGCCGTCCGGCATGGCGCCTGGCTGGTCAGCGACGACAGGGCGTTGGCAAAACGCGCGGAAAGGGCGATGGATTACGCCGCTTTCCGCGCCTGCCTGCTGGCCTAGAAGCGCCACTCGATACCGGCATAGACCGCACGGCCATCGCCAGGATTGAACAGCGCCTGATTGCCCGCCGTGGTGGCGGCGCTGGTGGAGGCGATGTAGGTCTTGTCCAGCAGATTGCGACCTTCCAGGAAGATGCGGCCGCCTTCGCGGATGGTATAGCCGCCACGCAAGCCCCACAGCGCATAGGCTGCGGTTTTCGACGTGTTGGCGTTGTCCACGTGATAGGCCTCGGGCACCCATTCCACATTCGGGGCGATGAACCAGCCATTCGCCTGGCCTTCCATCGCGCCGTAACGCAATTCGGCGCGCAGGTAATGCCTGGGCGCGCCGGGCAAAGCGTTGTCGCGGAATACCGGATCGTTGTCGAAGCGGAAATTGCTGAAGGTATAGGCGCTGCGCAGGCTTATGCGATCGCCCTCCATCCAGGCGCCGCGCAGCAGGGTGGCTTCGCCGCCCAGTTCGATGCCCTGGTGGATCGTCTTGTTGATGTTGCGCGCCTGGGTCTGGCCGCCGCCCACATCCAGCAATTGCAGTTCATCCTCCACATTGGCCCGGTAGGCCGCCAGTTCCAGCGCGTAATCCGCTGTGCGCCAGCGCGTACCGATTTCCAGCGTGCGGGATTTCTGCGGTGCCAGCGGTGCAAAGCCCGGTGTGGCGGTCGGATTGAGTTCCGAAAATGCCGGCGGTTCCGAAGCCCAGCTCAGGTTGGTGAAAACCTGCCAGTCCTGCGCCACATCCCAGCGCAGGCCCAGCTTGGGGTTGAGGCTTTGGTATTCGCGGCTGCCGCTGTCGATGCCATTGGCGGGGAACAGGTCCACCAGATTGCGCTCGGCATAGGTGGCCTGGGCGCCGGCAATCGCAGCGATATCGGGCCGCAGGTAATAGGCCGCTTCGCCATAGAGTTCGAACGTGTTGGATTTCTCCTCCACATTGTTGCTCAAGGCGCCGCGATTGCCGCCCACATTCGCATATTGCTTGGCGTGGTTCTTGCCGCCGAAATAATTCAGCCCGCCGATGAGATCGAGACGCTGGCCGAACAGGTTGGTTTCTTCGGTGATGCGGGCATAGCCGCCGTAATTATTCTCCTGGTTGTCGATGACCGCAAAAGACAGCGGGTGGAACAATGCCTTGTCGGCATAGAACACCCCCAGCGTGGCCTCGCCGCCGGCAGTGAGGAAGGTGGTTTTGTTGTTCAGCCGCACGGAATCGATGTCTCGCTTGGTGTTGCGGCTGAAGCTGGTATCCACCGTTGAATTGGGCTGCCTGAAGGCAATGTCGCGCGTCAGCGAGCCGGGGATCGCCTGATTGATGTTATTGGCGGTGATGTAGAAGCGGGTTTCCGCGCCATCGCCGAAGCGATAGCCGACATTGCCGTTCAGCCGGTAGTAATCCTGATCCGAGTGATCACGATAGCCCAGCGAGTGGCTGTAGGTAGGGGTGATGTAATAATCGAAGGCGCCCAGCACGCCGCCGGCGGCGAACTGGCTGCGTGAGGTCTGGTAGCTGCCGAATTCCTGCCGCACCAGGTAGCCGCCATGGCTGCGGCCGGTGGGCGACACGTAATTCACCGCGCCGCCCAGGCTGGCTGCACCGAATTGCAACGCATTGGCGCCGCGATACACTTCCACATAGCGGAAAGCCAGCGGATCGATTTCCTGGAAATCGCCGCCGCCATCGGCTTGGTTGATCGGCACGCCATCCAGCAGTAGCCGCACGCCGCGCAGATGGAAGTTGCGCGACAGGCCGGAGCCACGGATCGCCAGGCGGGCATCTTCCTGGCCGTATTTCGGCTGCGCGAAAACGCCGGGCACATAATCCAGCACTTCCTTGACCGTGCTGGCGCGGCCCTCGCGCAATTCCTGCTCACTGACCAGGCTCACGCCGCCGGGAATTTTTTCCAGCGCCTTGCGGGCCTCTTCCGGCGAGGGGATGGTGATGGCTTCCTTCTCGACATTGCCGCCGACCGAACCACCCTGCACGTTGAGCGTGGGGGTGGTGGCGGGGCTGCCGGATTGCCCATGGGCATTGCCGCTGAACAGCGCGAGCAGGCTGGCGCCGGCATACAAGCCGAGCGCGATTTTCGGCAGCGTCTTCTCGACGCGCCGACGCATGATGGACGGATTCATGGTGTCGTTTCCCTATGGAAAGAAAAAATGCGGGTGATCAGTGCTTGTGGGCGCCGCCATGGCTGCCATGATCCATTTCGGACCCGGCAGTACCGCCAGGCTTCACCACAGGCACGTTCAGCGTCACGCTGCCAGCCTTCTCGAAGGTCAGGGTCAGCGGAAAGCTTGCCCCTTCCTTCAACGGCTGCTTCAGCCCGATCAGCATCACATGATAGCTGCCGGGCTCCAGCGCTGTGCGGCCATGGCCTGCGATTTCGATCGCCGGCACCGGACGCATCCGCATCACTTCGCCTTCCTTCACATGGGTGTGTAATTCCACGTTCTCGGCCACCGGAGAGGCAGCCTTCACCAGCTTGTCGCCTGCCATGCCGGTATTCACCAGGGTCATGAAGGCGCCGCCCATCTTCGCCGGCGTGGCGCGGGCGAAAGGTTGCTGGATCTGAATCGGCCCAATACTGGCCGTGGGTGCGGCATCCTTGCCGCCGCTCACGCGGATCACCGCGGCCGGGCGTTCCACGCGCTGGCCGGGGGTGGCGATCTGCTCCCAGCGCAACTCGCCCTCGGCGCAGCTCTGGATCACCTTCAGGTAAAGCGGCCCATTCTGTTCGGGCAGTTTCAGGCTGAGGCCGAATTCATCGAAATGCTCATTCGGCAATTTGCCGCCGGTCCACGATACGGCGCTGATCGCGGTATCGGTCATGGCGCCATGGCCGGCATCCACCGGCTTGGCCAGCTTGGCGGTTTCGATCTTGATGTCCCAGCCCGGCTTGGCCTGGGGCCGCACGCTGGTCAGGCCTTCGGGCAGCAGCACCTTCACGGCAATGGTGGGCGATTGGCCGCAGCCATGGCCAACGCGCAAGGCGGTGCGGAAATAGCTGCCGGCTTTGCCCTCGGATGGATCGGCCACAACATGGGCGAAGGCCGGGGAAACGAAGACCGGAGCGGCATGAACTGAAAACAGCGCAGCGCCCGCGACGCAGCAGAAAAGCATGGATTTCAACATGGGTTTACCCCCTCGAATGACGGAAAATGCGCACGGCAGGGCCGCGCGATGCAAGGTCAGTCGAGGGCGTTCGGTGGTCCGCGTGCGCGGGCAGGGGCTTGATCCACGCCATGGGGCGGCGCGGCCATCCACATCATGTAGGCAATGCCGCTGGCCAGCAGCGGCAGGGCAATGCTCAGATCGGCCGAAGGCAGCATGCCGGGCAGCATGGGTGGGCCCAGGCAGAGCGGCACGTAATGCTTGACCTTGCCGTCATCGGACGTGTCGCCATCCGTGCTGGCGCCTTCCGTGCTGGTGCCAGCGGCTTTTTTGCCGGATTGGTTGGCCAGCGGCAGGCCGTCGGCCCCCACCAGCACCATGCGCATGCCCATCGCGCTGCAGATCACGATGCTGTCGTAGCCGCCGGTATCGGCGCGGCGCATGGCGGCCTGGTAGGCCAGCGGCAGCAGGCTATGGAAAACCAGCGAGACAAGCGCAAACCACAACGCAGCCTTGGCCGCCCATTTGCTGACATCAGGGCGGCTCAAGACAGCGATTCCCGGTTTCGATGTCGTGGCGAGCATGCCCAACACCTAGCAGCGCCCCGCCGGCCCGGCAAGCGACACGCGGTCGCAGCCCGGCAGTCCAATTGACGACCGGGCCGCGCCAGGCATAGGCTTCGCGCCATGAAAACCCGCCGCCATATGCTTTTCGCCGCCCTGCCGCCATTGGCCGGCGCGTTTATCAGCCAGACTGCCTTGGCCCATCACGGGATGGATGGGCAAGTGCCTAATACGTTGTTTTCCGGCCTGATTTCCGGGCTGGCGCATCCGGTGATCGGGCTCGATCATCTGGCCTTCCTGCTGGCTGCGGCGGTGGCCATGGCGTCCCGGCCGAATGCCTTTCGGCTGCCCTGGTATTTCATTCTGCCGGGCCTGCTGGCGGCGGCCTGGCATGTGGCCGGTTTCGATCTGCCGGTCTCGGAAATCCTGGTGGCGGCCAGCCTGGTCATCCTGGGTTTGATGCTGGTTTGGCGCCGTGCCGATCAGGCAATGCTGTTTTTGCCCCTGCTGATGTTGGCCGGCCTGCTGCATGGCTATGCCTTCGGCGAAAGCATCGTTGGCGCCGAATCCACACCGCTGCTGGGCTATTTCGCCGGCTTGGCCCTGGTGCAATATGGCCTATGCGCGGGCAGCATCCTGCTGTATCGCCGGTTGGTGCGCTATTGGCTGCCAGGCCGCGCCGAACAGAAAGCCGGCGGGCAGGTTGGCTGGGGCCCGGCTGGCTGGGCCGTGGGGGCGGTTGGCGGCATATTCCTGATTCTTGCCGTTATCGGCTGAAAAGCACCCCGCACTTGACACCGCCCAGGCCGATTGTTATTTCCTGGGCGTCCGATCATACGGTCGGGCATCCTTCCGGCTTCTGTGGATGGGTTTCGGGCTGGCACTAAGCTGCCGGTGTTGAACACCCCCTCCGGCCCGGCCACCCGGTCGCCAGCCTATTGGGCCTCACGCCCAGCGCGGCTGTCGCATCCCAAATCTCCCCCTCCTGCCGCCATCGTTGCGGCTCCCTTCGCGGTACCCTCCTTTTCGAGCGACCCCTCTTCTCCCGAGCGCCACATGAATCTGCAAGAACTGAAATCCAAATCCCCCACCGATCTGCTGGCCTTCGCCGAGGAATTGCAGATCGAGAACGCATCCACCCTGCGCAAGCAGGACATGATGTTCGCCATCCTCAAGCAGCTTGCCGAGCGCGAGGTCGAGATCACCGGCCAGGGCGTGCTCGAAGTGCTGCAGGATGGCTTCGGCTTCCTGCGCTCGCCGGAAGCCAATTACCTGCCGGGCCCCGATGATATCTATGTCAGCCCCAACCAGATCCGCCGCTTCGGCCTGCGCACTGGCGACACCATCGAAGGCAGCATCCGTGCGCCCAAGGATGGCGAGCGCTATTTCGCGCTGCTGAAGGTCAACACCATCAATTACGAAGATCCGGAAAACACCCGCCACAAGGTGCATTTCGACAATCTCACCCCGCTCTATCCCAACGAGCGGCTGAAGATGGAACTGCCCTTCGTGGAAGACCCGGCCGTGATCGCGCCGACCAAGACGCGCGGCGAAGCGGCCAAGCGCGAAAAGCTGATCTCGCTGCCTAAGAAAGACATCTCTTCGCGGGTGATCGACCTGATCTCGCCGCAGGGCAAGGGCCAGCGCGCATTGATCGTGGCGCCGCCGCGCACCGGCAAAACCATGCTGCTGCAGAATATCGCCCATGCCATCAGTGCCAATCATCCGGAAGTCTATCTGATCGTGCTGCTGATCGACGAGCGCCCGGAAGAAGTGACCGACATGCAGCGCACCGTGAAGGGCGAGGTGATTTCCTCCACCTTCGACGAGCCCGCCACCCGCCATGTGCAGGTAACGGAAATGGTGTTGGAAAAGGCCAAGCGCCTGGTCGAGCATAAGCGCGATGTGGTGATCCTGCTGGATTCCATCACTCGCCTGGCCCGCGCCTACAACACCGTGGTGCCGTCGTCCGGCAAGGTGCTGACTGGCGGTGTGGATGCCAATGCGTTGCAGCGGCCGAAGCGTTTCTTCGGCGCCGCGCGCAATATCGAAGAGGGTGGCTCGCTCACCATCATCGCCACCGCGCTGATCGATACCGGCTCGCGCATGGACGAAGTGATCTTCGAAGAATTCAAGGGCACCGGCAATTCGGAAATCATCCTGGATCGCAAGCTGGCCGACAAGCGCACCTTCCCGGCCATCGACATCACCAAGTCCGGCACCCGCAAGGAAGAACTGCTGGTCGACAAGGGCATCCTCGCCAAGATGTGGGTGCTGCGCCGTATCCTCATGCCCATGGGCGGCCAGGATGCCATGGAATTCCTGCTCGACAAGCTGAAGCACAGCCGCACCAACGCGGATTTCTTCGACTCGATGAATACCTGAGCTTACGCCGATATCGCCAGGTCGCGGCTTTGCGCCGCGGCCTGGCGGAAGACCTGGCCGATGCCGATCAACAGCGGCGCACCGGCGGTACTCTCGCCCGCATTCAGCGGGCAGCCTTCCAGCAAATCCCGCAAGCAGCCATGCCAGCGCATTTCATCGGGCCGCGAGATGGCGGCCATTGCGCTCACCGGCAGGTCGGGCGATGCGCCTTCGGCAATCAGCCGCGCGGCAATCGCCGGGGCGGTGCCGCCGCCCATATACAGCATGAGTGTGCAATCGGGATCGGCCATGCCGCGCCAATCCAGCCCGGCCGGCATGCTGCCATCGCGCGCATGGCCGGTGACGAAACGCACCGAATGCGCCGCCTGGCGATGGGTCAGCGAAACCCCCAGACTGGCGGCTGCCGCCAAAGCCGCCGTGATGCCCGGCACCACGCGCACCGGAATGCCGGCGGCGCGCAGGCGTTCGATCTCCTCGCCGGCGCGGCCGAAAATCATCGGGTCGCCGGATTTCAGCCGCACAACATGTTTGCCCTGGTTTGCCAGGCGTAGCATCAGGTCGTTGATGTCGTCCTGTTTGCAACTGGCGCGGCGGCCGCGTTTGCCCACCAGCATGCGCTTGGCCTCGCGGCGCGCAAGCTCCAGCACATCCTGCGACACAAGGTCGTCGAACAGGATCACATCGGCGGATTGCAGCGCGCGCATCGCCTTGATGGTCAGCAATTCCGCATCGCCCGGCCCGGCACCCACCAGGGTTACCGATCCGCCGCTCGCGCAGCCGGTTGCCTGATACTCATGGGCCAGGGCCAGGCTGCGGGCTTTGGCCTCGGCGGCTGGAGCCGCGAAAGCCAGTTCGGCCCAGCGCCGCCAATAGGCACGGCGCGCATCGGCATCGGGCAGCATGGTCTTCAGGCGGCTGCGCAGGGTTTTCGCCGCGGCTGCCCAATCGGCCAAAGCCGGCGGCAGCAGCATTTCGATACGGCGACGGATCGCCTGGCCTAGCACAGGGGCCGCGCCATCGGTGGAAATTCCGATCACGATCGGCGAACGATTCACGATGCTGCCGAATTGCACATCGCTCTGCATCGGCCGGTCGATAGCGCAGGCCAGCACGCCATGGCGATGCGCGGCCATGCGGAAGCGCTCTGCTTCCGCATCGTCCTGCGCTTCGATCACGGCCAGTGCCATGCCGGCGAAATCATCATCCTGCCAGCATCGCGGCTGATGCAGCACTTGCCCATCGGCGGCGCCGTTGTGCAGCAGGCTTTGCATTTCCTCGCCCGGCGCATCGGCCAGCACAACAACATCGGCGCCGCTGGCCGCCAGCAATTCGGCTTTCCAGGCGGCGGGCCCGCCATTGCCGGCCACCAGCACGCGGCGGCCATGCAGATCCATGAACAGCGGCAGCTTGGCCAGCTTTTGCATGCGGTGTGGCGGCGCTTCAGCCGGCTTTCTGGATGGCATTCGCATCGAGCAGTTTCCGTATCTCGCCCTGGCAGGAGCCGCAATTGGTGCCGGCTTTGGTGGCGGCGCCCACGGCCGCCACGCTGTTGCAACCGGCCTCGGTGATGGCACGCAGAATGGGATTCACGCCCACGCCATGGCAGGCGCAGAGGATGGCACCCTGATCGGGTCGATCATTACCGGCGCGGCCGGCCAGCAGGCGCAGGCATTCGGCTGGGCTGACATCGCAGCGTTCCAATTGCGCGGCGGCCCAGGCGCGCGACACCTCCACCGGCTCCGGCGCCACGAACAATGCGCCCAGCAGGCGCCCATCGCGAAACGCCGCCAGCCGCACGCGACCGGATGCACGGTCGTGATAGGCCAACATGGCATCGTCGCTGTTAAGGCCGAACAATATGCGGGCGAAGCTATCCCAATCCGCCGGCATGGCATCATGTGCCAATTCCAGCCGCCAACCCGCCTGGGCCGGCGCCAGCGCCCAATAGTCGCAATCCGGCATCATGGGCTTTTGCGCCAGAACGGCAAAGCCATACCAGGCGGCTTTATAGGGCCTTGCGCGCACCGGGGTGAATTTCAATTCCGGCTGGCCCGAGAAGGGATCTCGATGCGGCGCAATCAAGGCATCCACGCGAGCGCGCGATGCCAGTTGATCGGTCCAATGCAGCGGCACGAAAACGCTGCCGCGCTGCTGGTCCTCGCTCAACAATGCCCGCACCAGCACATGGCCGCGCGGACTTTCCACCATCACCAGGCCGGCCGGAACGATGCCAAGCTGCGCCGCATCTTCGGGATGCAGTTCGGCGAAAGGTTCGGCGATATGGGCCATCAGCCGGGCGGCCTTTCCGGTGCGCGTCATGGTATGCCATTGGTCGCGCAGGCGGCCGGTATTCAGCACCAGGGGATAATCCGCATCAGCGCCGCTGGCTGGCATGCGATAGGGCAGGGCCAGCATGCGGGCGCGGCGATCCGGCGTATAAAAACCGCCATCGCCGAAAAAACGTTTCGGTGTATCGCTCAGCTCAGCGCCGCGCGGCAGCGGCCATTGCAGCGGCGGCAATGCATCGTAGGCCCAGCTCGAAAGCTCGGTGAGCGCCGAAATATCGAAATCGCGGCTACCATCGTTGCCCAGGCCAGACAGCGCCGCATGCTCACGGAAGATCGTTGCCGCATCGGGATAATCGAACGCATCGGCAAAGCCCATGCGCTGCGCCACCTGGGCGAAGATCCACCAATCCGGCCTAGCCTGGCCGGGCAGCGGCAAGGCGGCGCGCTGGCGCGAAATTCGGCGCTCGGAATTGGTCACCGTGCCATCCTTTTCGCCCCAGGCGGCGGCGGGCAACAGCACATGGCCCATGGCCACGCTGTCGGAGGCCATTGTCACATCCGAAACCACCACGAAGGGGCAGGCCTGCAGGGCTGCGCGTACCAGATCGGCTTCCGGCAGGCTGTCCACCGGATTGGTGGCGCCGATCCAGATCGCCTTGATGCGGCCCTCGCGCAAGGCGGCAAACATTTCCACGGCTTTCAGGCCGGGTTTTTCGGTCAATTGCCGTGCTTGCCAGAAATCCCGCACCAGCGCGCGATGCGCGGGGTTTTCGATCTCCATATGGGCTGCCAGCAGATTGGCCAGGCCGCCCACTTCGCGTCCGCCCATGGCATTGGGTTGGCCGGTGATGGAAAACGGCGAAGCGCCAGGCTTGCCGATACGGCCGGTCAGCAGATGGCAATTGATGATCGCGTTCACCTTGTCGGTGCCGCTGCTGGATTGATTCACGCCCATGGAAAAGCCGGTGACCACGCGGGGCGTTTCGGCGAACCAGGCGTAGAATTGCCGCAGCAGATCGGGCGCCAGGCCGGTGAGGCGGGCCACCTGCGAGATGTCGAAGCCGGCAGCTTCCGCCAGTGCGGCTTCCGCGCCCTGCACATGGGCAGCCACGAAGGCATCGTCCGTTGCGCAATGGCCGGCCAGGTAATGCAGCAAGCCATTGAACAAAGCCACATCGCTGCCCGGCAGCAACGGCAGATGCAGATCGGCGAAGCGCGCGGTTTGCGTGCGGCGCGGATCGATCACCACCACGCGCAATTCCGGCCTTGCCGTCTTGGCCGCCTGCAAACGCTGAAACAGCACCGGATGGCACCAGGCGAGATTCGATCCCACCAGCACCACAAGATCGGCCAGTTCGATATCCTCATACACGCCCGGCACGGTATCGCTGCCGAAGGCGCGGCGATGGCCGGCCACGGCGGATGCCATGCAGAGCCGCGAATTGGTGTCGATATTGCCGCTGCCGATGAAACCCTTCATCAGCTTGTTGGCCACGTAATAATCCTCGGTCAGCAACTGGCCGGAGAGATAGAAGGCCACGCTGTCCGGCCCATGCGCGGCGATGGTGGCGGCAAAGCGCCGTGCCACCAGGTTCAGCGCTTCATCCCAGCCGGCACGGCGGCCATGGATTTGCGGATGCAGCAGGCGATCTTGCAGGCCGATGGTTTCGCCCAGGGCCGCGCCCTTGGAACAGAGCCGCCCGCGATTGGCCGGATGCTCAGGATCGCCGCGCACATCCAACCCGCCTTCGCTTGTGGGCCGCAGCAATACGCCGCAGCCCACGCCGCAATAGGGGCAGGTGGAGCGCGTTTCGTTCAAGAGGCGGTTTCCATCAGGTCGGCCCAGGCCAGCGAGACGCGGCCATGTTCCAGTTTCACCATGATGCGCCGGGCGCAGCCATGATCGGCCCCGCGCGCGCGGCCATCGGCCAGGCCGATCTCCCAGTTATGCAGCGGGCAGGTCACACTGTCGCCTTGCACGATGCCTTGCGAAAGCGGCCCGCCGCGATGCGGGCAACGGTCTTCCAGGGCGAACACCTTGTCGTCCTGCGTGCGGAACACCGCGATATCGCCGCGCGCGGTTTTCACCACCCGCGAACCCCGGCGCGGAATCGCCTCCAACTCGCCGATTTCCACCCATTCTCCGGGTGCCCATTCGCTTGATGTGAGAGGCAGCATGTTCATCACGCCATCTCCTTCACATCCATTTTCGGCATGCGCAGATCGGCCATGGCGGTGAATTCATGCGCCTCGGCACCATTCACGCGCTCGGCCCAAGGATCGCTCTGGGCGAAGCTTTGCGCCTTCAGGAAGCGCAGATACAGCGCCTGGCGCTTTTCGGCATCGGTCACGATCTGCGCCTGCACATTGGCCAGGCCCACGCGGTCGACCCAGCTATGGATGCGGTCCAGGTAGCGCGCCTGCTCGCGGTAGGCCTGCATCAGGGCGCCGAAATATTCCAGCACCTCGGCCTCGGTCTCCACCTTGCACAGCAATTGCGTGGCTTTCACATGCAGGCCGGCGGCACCCGCCACATGCAGCTCGTAGCCGGACTCGACGCAGATCACGCCGAAATCCTTCACCGTGGCTTCGGCGCAATTGCGCGGGCAACCCGATACGCCCAACTTCACCTTGGCCGGCGTCCAACTGCCCCAGGAGAATTTTTCCAGCTTGATGCCAAGCCCGGTGGAATCCTGGGTGCCGAAGCGGCACCATTCGGTGCCCACACAGGTTTTCACCGTGCGCAGGGCCTTGCCATAGGCATGGCCGGATACCATGCCGGCGGCGTTCAGGTCGGCCCAAACGGCCGGCAGGTCTTCCTTCTTCACGCCCAGCAGGTCGATGCGCTGGCCGCCGGTCACCTTCACGGTGGGAATATTGAATTTGTCGGCCACATCGGCAATCGCGCGCAATTCGGCCGCCGTGGTCACGCCGCCCCACATGCGCGGCACCACGGAGTATGTGCCGTCTTTCTGGATATTGGCATGCACGCGCTCATTGATGAAACGCGACTGCATGTCGTCCACATATTCGCCGGGCCAGGTGGCGATCAGATAATAATTCAGCGCCGGCCGGCATTTGGCGCAGCCGCAGGAGGTCTTCCATTCCAGTTCCTGCATCACGGCGGGAATGCTGCGCAGGTTTTTCGCCACGATAAGCCGGCGCACGTCGTCATGCCCCAGATCCGTGCAGCCGCACATCGCCTTCACGGTTGCCGGTTTGTAGCCGTCGCCGAGCGTGAGGGTGAGCAGTTTCTCCACCAGCCCGGTGCAGGAGCCGCAAGAGGCAGACGCCTTGGTATGGGCGCGCACCTGGTCCAGGTCGGTCAGGCCCTTTTCGGCGATGGCCGAAACGATCTTGCTCTTGCATACGCCGTTGCAGCCGCAGATTTCCGCATCATCCGGCAAGGCTGCAACGGCCGCCATAGGGTCCAGCGGGGCGCCTCCCGCATAGCCACGGCCGAATATCAGGGTTTCGCGCAGATCGTTGATCGGCGTGCCCTCGCGCAGCAACTGGAAGAACCAGCTGCCATCTTCTGTGTCGCCATACAGCACGCAGCCGATGATCCGGTCGTCCTTGATCACCAGGCGTTTGTAAACCCCGCGCGCGGCATCGCGCAGCACGATCTCTTCCCTGTCCTTGGCCTCATTGAAATCGCCAGCCGAGAACAGGTCGATGCCGGTCACCTTCAGCTTGGTGGAGGTGACCGAGCCGGTATAGGCATCGTCGCAGGGATTGATCAGATGCGCGGCGGTCACCTTCGCCATCTCATAAAGCGGCGCCACCAGGCCATAGCAAATGCCGCGATGCTCCACGCATTCGCCCACCGCGAAGATATCGGGGTCGCTGGTGCGCGTGGTGTCGTCCACCTTCAGGCCGCGGCCCACATCCAGGCCGGCCTCCTTGGCAAGCTGGGCATTGGGCCGGATGCCCACCGCCATCACCACGATATCGGCGGGCAATTCGCTGCCGTCATCCAGGCGCACGGCGCGCACTTTATCTTCGCCCAGGATGGCATGGGTGTTGGCCCGGGTGATGACGCGGATGCCGCGCGCCTCGATGGCTTTTTGCAGCAGATAGCCTGCGGCCGGATCGAGCTGGCGTTCCATCAATGTGGGCATCAGATGCAGCACGGTCACATCCATGCCGCGCGCCTTCAGGCCGGCAGCCGCTTCCAGACCCAGCAGGCCGCCGCCGATCACCACGGCCGCGCCGCCGGCTTCGGCAGCTTTCAGCATGGCATTCACATCGTCCAGATCCCGATAGCCCAGCACACCGGGCAGATCGGCGCCGGGCACCGGCAGCATGATCGGGTTCGATCCGGTGGCGATCAGCAGCTTGTCGTAAGGCAGGATGGTGCCGTCTTCCGCGTGCACCTGGCGAGCCGCGCGGTCGATCTTCACGGCTTTGCGCCTCGGCAGCAGCGCGATGCCATGGCGGGCATACCAATCCTGATCGTGGATCAGGATATCCTCATAGGTTTTTTCGCCGGATAGAACCGGCGATAGCATGATGCGGTTGTAATTCACCCGCGGTTCGGCGCCCAGGATCGTAATCTGATAGGCATCGGGCGCCTTCTCGAGCATTTCCTCCAACACGCGGCCGGCCGCCATACCATTGCCGACAACGACCAATCTTTGTTTCATGGCGCGTTTCCTCCTCAGCCTTATCTTGGCTGTTTACGCCGCATGGGCAGGCGCGCGATGGCGCGCATACAGGAATTCCAGAATCGCCTGGCGGTAGCGGCCATATTCGGCATCGGTCACCAGCTCCAGGCGATTGCGCGGGCGCGGCAGTTTCACATCCAGGATTTCGCCGATCGTGGCCGCCGGGCCATTGGTCATCATCACCACGCGATCAGACAGCAGCACCGCCTCATCCACATCATGGGTAATCATGATCACCGTGTTATTCAGCTTGGCATGCAGCTCCATCACGGTGTCTTGCAGTGTGGCGCGGGTCAGGGCGTCCAGCGCGCCGAACGGTTCGTCCAGCAGCAGCACTTTCGGTTCCATGGCCAGGGCGCGGGCAATGCCAACGCGCTGTTTCATGCCGCCGGAAATTTCGTTGGGCCGCTTGGTCAGGGCCTGGTCCATGCCCACCAGGGCCAGGTTGTGGCGTGTCCAGTCATCGCGCTCCTTGGCGCTCTTGGTCTTGCCATGCACCTTGTCCACCGCCAGCTTCACATTGTCGTAAACGCTCAGCCAGGGCAGCAGCGAATGGTTCTGAAACACCACGGCGCGATCCGGGCCGGGATCGTTCACTTCCTTACCCTGCAGCAGCACGCCGCCCTTGCTGGCGCGCAACAGCCCGGCAATGATGTTGAGCAAGGTCGATTTGCCGCAGCCCGAATGGCCGATCAGCGCCACGAATTCGCCGGCCGCGATCTTCAGGTCGATATCGCGCAGGGCCACGAAATTGGCGCCCTGGGCGGAGGCGAAGGTCATGCCCACATCGTCGATGCTGAGATATGCGCTCATGATGGGCTCCTATCGGTTTGCCGGATTGCGGCGCAGGGTGGGAAGCACGGGCTCGGCGGCAACGCTGCGCACAGGTTGTGCGCCCATGCGGGCCGAAGAGAAATACGAGCCATCGAAAAACAGATCCGGCCCCATCTCGATGGGCGCGGTGGCCTGGCCCAGAATCCAATGGCCGGCATGCAGGCCTTCCGGCTTGCGGTCGATCAGCGGAAACGGCTTGTCCAGCGCGGCCGCTGCCTCGCGGTAGATATCGGGGCGATACACCACATCGGCCAATGCCGAGATATCGGTGGCAGGATCGATCAAGTGCCAGCGCCGCATTTCGCCGAGATACCATTCGGCCTGGCTGCGCCAGGGGAAATTGGCGGTATAACGGCTGAACACATGGAAATCCGGCATATGCTCGGGCGGTTCGTCCAGCCCGTAGCGCACCACACCCAGCATGCCTAAGCGGATCGCATCGGCGGCGTAGGGCCCGATATATTCAGGCTTGGCCATGATCTCCACGCCTTCCAGGCGGTTTTCCGGCTTGTCGAGCCATTCGGCGGCTTCGATCAGCGCCATGGTCATGGCTTTCACAACCAGCGGATTGCGTTCCGCCCAGTCGCGGTTCACGCCGATCACCTTTTCCATGCGGTTGTTCCAGATTTCCTGTCCGGAAATCAGAATGCGTCCCACGCCGCGCAGCACCGCCAGCGAATTCCATGGATCGCCCACGCAGAAGCCATCGATCTCGCCGGCGGCCAGCCGGTCGGTCATCTGCGGCGGCGGCACCACCACCAGATCCACATCATGGTCCGGATCGATACCGGCGGCTGCCAGCCAGTAGCGCAACTGAATCTGGTGCGATGAATAATTGAACACCGTGGCCAGCGTCAGTTTCGGCTTGCCTTCCTTGCGATCCTTGGCGATCAGCTTGCGCATCACGCTGGCGCCATCGGCGCGCTTGTTGGCCAGATTGGGCTCGATCTCCAGCAGGCGCTGCCACAGCGCGGTGGAAATGGTGATGGCATTGCCGTTCAGCGCCAGCACAAAGCTGACGATCTGCTGTTTGCGCCAGCCGCCGGCACCCAAGGTGGCAGCCAGCGGCATCGGCGCCAGCATATGCGCCGCATCCAGTGCGCCTAGCGCCACCTTGTCGCGTACGTTGGCCCAGGATGGTTCGCGCGACAATTCCACATCCAGCCCATGGCGGCGGAAAAAGCCTTTTTCCTGGGCAGCGATCAGCACCACGCAATCGGTAAGCGGGATGAAGCCGATCTTCACGCTGGCGGAAATCGCCTTGGCGGGGCGCTGTGCGCGGGGTTTGCCGGTGCGGCGTGGCATGGTCGGCGCCCTCCTATTGAGCGGCACCGCCGCCCACGCGGCTGCCGATGAAGGCGATCAGCCGATCCAGCATGAAGCCCACCAGGCCCACATAGATCAGCGCCAGGATGATCTCGCTGATCAGCGAGCTGTTCCAGGCATCCCAGATGAAGAAGCCGATGCCCACGCCGCCGATCAGCATTTCAGCGGCCACGATGGCCAGCCAGCTCAGGCCGATGCCGATCTTCAGGCCAGTGAACATGAAAGGCACAGTGGCCGGCAGCATGATCTTGAAGAAATATTCAAAGCCGTTGAGCTGCAGCACACGCGCCACATTGCGGTAATCTGCGGGGATGTTGCGGATGCCCACGGCGGTGTTGAGGATGATCGGCCAGATCGCGGTGATGGTGATCACGAAGATCGCCGAAGGATCGGCGGCGCGGAAGGCCGCCAGCGAAAGCGGCAGCCAGGCCAGCGGCGGCACGGTGCGCAACACCTGGAAGATCGGATCCAGGCCGCGGAACGCCAGGGTGGATTGGCCGATCAGCACACCCAAGCCGATGCCGATCACGGCAGCCAGCGAGAAGCCGATGGCAACGCGCTTCAGGCTGGAGGCGAGATGCCAGAACAGGCCTTTGTCGAGATTGCCTTTGTCGAAAAACGGATCGCTGATCAGCATCCAGGTATCCTGCACCACCGTGGAAGGCGGCGGCAGCGAGGCATTGGGCTGCGAACAGGCGATTTCCCAGATGCCGATCAACAGGGCCAGAAAGAGCAGCGGCGGCAACACGCGCGAGGCTATCGCACGGGCGGCATTTTTCAGTTTCGGCAGCAGCGGCGCGGAATTCCGCGCCGCACCCAAACCGAGTGCCGTCTTGTCGATGGTTTCCATTTTCATCGCCATGTCTCCGCCGCTTTCTTTCAGGATCGCTTGATCAGGCCGGGTTTCGATTAAACCCGGGCGATTGCCAGGGATTTCAGATAGGCCGAGGGATCGGCCGGATCGAACACCTTGCCGTCGAAGAAGGTTTCCTTGCCGCGCGAGGTGGATTTCGGCAGATCGGCATCGGAAACGCCCAGGCCCTTGGCGGCTTCGCGCCAGAGGTCTTCGCGGTTCACCTGTTTCACCAGCGCGGCGGTATCCAGATCGGCCGGCTGATAGCCCCAGCGGATGTTTTCGATCAGGAACCACAATTCATGGCTCTGGAACGGATAGGAGGCATGATCGCGCCAGAATTTCATCATCAGTGGGCTTTCCACGCCCACCTTGGCGGTGCGGTTGCCATCGCCGTAATCGATGGTGCCCTGGGTGCGGTCGAGGATGTCCTTCACCGGCACCTTGAACCAGTCGCGGCCGCCGACGATGTTGCACATCTCTTCCTTGTTTTCCATCTTGTCGCACCACATCTGGGCTTCCTGGGTGGCCATCAGGATCGCCTTGGCCGCCTTCGGATTCTTGTCCACCCAATCGGCGCGCAGACCCAGCGATTTCTCCGGATGGTCCTTCCACAATTCGCCGGTCATCAGCGCGGTGAAGCCGATTTTCTGGTGGATCAGCTGCAGGTTCCACGGCTCGCAGACGCAGAAGGCTTCCATCGCGTTCACCTTCATGTTCGCCACCATTTGCGGCGGCGGCACAACGATGGTGGCGATATCCTTGTCGGGATCGATGCCGGAGGCCGACAGCCAATAGCGGATCCACATATCGTGGGTGCCGCCCGGGAAGGTCATGGCAGCCTTCAGATCCTTGCCTTCCGCCTTGCCTTTCTTGAAGGCTGCGGCCAGCGTCTTGGCATCGGTGGTCACGCCCATGCCGGCGTAATTCTTGGAGACCGAGATTGCCTGGCCGTTGGTGTTCAGCCGCGCCAGGATATACATCGGCAGCTTCACGTTATTCTTGGTCACCTTGCCGCTGGAAATCAGATACGGCATGGGGGTGAGGATATGCGCGCCGGTGATGCCGCCGCCGGCCTCGCCAAGCTCCAGATTGTCGCGCGTGGCGCCCCAGGATGCCTGCTTCTCGATGCTCATGTCGGGCAGGCCGTATTTGGCGAACAGGCCCTTTTCCTTGGCGATGATCAGCGGCGAAGCGTCGGTGAGCGCGATATAGCCCAGCCGCGCGCCTTTCACCTCGGGGCCAGCGGCCTGGGCGAAAGCACCGGATGGAAAGGCCAGCTTGGCGGCGGCCAGCAGGCCGGCCACGCCGGCGCCGGTTTTCAGCAGGTCGCGGCGATTAACGGCGAGCTTGCGGGATTGCTTGTTCACGTCCTTACGCATCGAATTCCCCCTCGTTGCGGCCTTCAGCCAGGCTGAAGACATAAAAAAAGGCGTCCGCGCCACCACCCAATCCATGGGTCGTGATCGCGGGACGCCATTGTCCCTCTGGGTCCGGTTTATCCAGGCTGCATCGCCCGGGGCCGGCGCTAGAACCCTCCGCGCCGTTGCGGTGGGTGTTCGCAGTCTGATTAGCAGGAAGCATGCCAGCTGCCCGCCCATGCCGGTTTCCGGTGGCCGTCCAAACGACTTCGCGGGTTCGGCGGAGCGCTGAAAAAGCCTTTATTTATAAGGCTAAAATGAAATCGTGCCGTATGCGGAAAAATTTCTCCATGCCGCAGTCCCGCGTATGCCGCAGGCGAGTCGGGCAGCCAGAAGCTTTCTGTTGCATCGCACAAAAAATAAGCGGCTGTGCTGCCCAGCTATGCAGCGGGCTATTTGTTTTTCAGCACATCGGCGAAGGCCAGCAGGGCCTCGGCCACATCGGCCAGGCGCTGTTGGCGGTCCATGGCCAGCCGGCGCAAGGCGGCATAGGCCTCGCTTTCATTCAGCCCGCGCTCGCGCATCAGCAGGCCCTTGGCGCGTTCGATCAGCTTGCGTTCGGCAAGGGTTGCCTTGGTCTTTTTCAACTCGTCGCGCAGCGCCTGAAACTCGCGAAAACGCGCGATTGCCACGTCTAGAATGGGCTTCACGCGTTTTACATTCAGGCCGTCGATGATGTAGGCCGACACGCCGGCCTGTACGGCTTCGGCCACCATGCTGTCGTCGGATTGATCGACGAACATCACCACCGGGCGCGGTTGTTCCTCGTTGATCTGGCGCATGCTTTCGATGGTGTCGCGGCTCGGCGAACCCATATCCACCAGGATGATGTCGGGTCCGATTTCATTGACGCGTTTGGCGCTCAATTCATCAGGTGGCAGTCGGGCCACCAGTTCATAGCCCTGGGCGCGCAGGGTTTCGTCCAGCAACGCAGCGCGTTCGGGGTCCTCATCGATCAGAAGAATGCGCAAACCGCTCAACTTGATCCTGTTTCGTCTCGCCGCATCATAGCAGGCGATGGGCTACGCAAACTCCGTGCCATCAATGGCCGGATCAACCTGCGCGATATGGCAGCATTCACGCGCCGCGATGCGGCAGGGCGCGATATTCATCGCTTTGCATTTCGTTCAGGCGGCTGACGCAGCGCTGAAATTCAAATGCACCATCGCCTTCCAGGTAAAGGCTTTCCGGCTTTGCCTCGGCGGCTGCGATCAGCTTGGCATGGGCTTCGTACAATGTGTCGATCAATGTCACGAAACGCTTGGCTTCGTTGCGCTTGTCGGCGCTCAGGCGCGGAATATCCTGCAGGATCAGCGTGTGGTAGCGCTTGGCCAAAGCCAGATAATCCGCCGGGCCCAAAGCGGTTTCGCATAGATCGGCAAAGCGAAACCAGGCCACGCCGCGCGCCTGCTTGGGCACTTTCAGCACACGGCCCAGCACCGGCAATTCTTCCGGCATGCCGGGATCGGCATCGGTCAGCAGATCGAAGGCGCGTTGCAGGGCTTCGGTGGCGGCCATGCCCAGCGGCGCATGCCAGACCGGGCTGCCAGACAGCCGCTGCAAGCGGTAATCGCGTTCGGCCGCCAGATGCAGCACATCCAGCTTTTCCTTGAACAGCGCGATGAAGGGCAGAAAAAGCGGCCGGTTCAGGCCGTTGATATAGAGATCGTCGGGTGCGCGGTTGGAGGTGGCCACCACCACCACGCCGCGGTCGAACAGTTTCTCGAACAATCGGCCAAGGATCATCGCATCGGCCACATCGGATACCTGGAATTCGTCGAAGCAGAGCAGCCAGGCGGATTCGGCGATCTGCTTGGCCACCGGCTTGATCGGGTCGTCGCCGCCGCGCTTCTTCTCGTCGGAGTCCGGCGGCAGGTTGCGATAGCGGAAAATCGCCCCGTGCACCTCCTGCATGAAGGCATGGAAATACACCCGGCGTTTGCGGGCCACCGGCGCTGCATCGAAGAACAGATCCATCAGCATGGATTTGCCCCGGCCCACTTCGCCATAGATATAGAGGCCTTGCGGCGCCGGTTCGCGTTTGCGGCCCAGGCTCAGCCGTTGCAGCCAGCCGGCATCGCCGGCGCCGGGCTGATAATGCGCCAGGCGGCGCGCCAGCAATTCCAGCTTCTCGGCGGCCAATTCCTGCGCCGGGTCGTCGTGCAAACTGCCTGCCTGCAGGCGGGCGCGATAGGTTTCAAGCGGTCCCATCGGGCTGTGATGCGGCATTCGCGCCGCCAGATCAAGGGTCAGAAGCAGGTATGGGCCTGCTGCATCACCCGCGCGATGATCTCGGCTGCTTTTTCCGGCCGCGCCAGTTTGGCGGCCTGTCCGGCCCAGAGCGAAAGATATTCCGCGTCGCTCTGCTTAGCGGCGGCCTGGCGCATCGGCCGGCTCCAGGCATTGGGGATCGGATAATCCGGCAGCAGGTTTTCGCGGCCTTCGATCTGCTCCAAAAAGCGGTTGCGCAGGCCACGTGCCGGCCGGCCGGAGAAGGCACGGGTGATGGCGGTCTCAAGGTCGCCTCCGGTGTTATTTACGCTTTGCAGCGCGGCGCGATAGGCGGCGCTGGTGCCGCATTCCTCGGCCAGCAGAAAGCTGCTGCCGAGTGCCGCCGCCTGGGCGCCCAGGCAAAGCGCGGCAGCCACGCCTCGGCCATCGCCGATGCCGCCGGCGGCGATCACCGGCAGGCGCACGGCATCCACCAGCAGCGGCACCAGGGCCATGCTGCCGATCATCGCCTGCTCGAAGGGCTTGAGGAATGTGCCGCGATGGCCGCCGGCTTCCGCGCCTTGCGCCAGGATCGCATCCACGCCGCGGCGTTCCAGTTCGCGCGCTTCCGCCGGATGGGTGGCGGTGCCGATCACATATATATCCCGCGCCTGCAGCGCCTTCACCAATGCGGCATCCGGCGCGCCGAAGGTGCAACTGAAAACCGGCGGTGCCTCTTCCAGCACCACGGCGATCTGCGCATCGAAATTTTCCTCGAACGCCTGGGGCGGTTCCGGCGGCGGCAATTTCAGCGTGGCATGGGCTTTGGCGATTTCGGCAGCATAGGCGGCCTCGCGCATCGGATCGCGGCTCCATGGCACCGGGATGAACAGGTTCACGGCAAAGGCCCGTTCGGTGCCTGCCTTCAGCGCGCGAATCGAATCGCGCAGCCGCTGCGGGGTGAAATAGGCCGCGCCCAGGCTGCCCAGCGCACCGGCGCGGCTGGCGGCCAGGGTGAGTTCCACGGTAGCGGTTTCGCCGGCCATCGGGGCCTGCACCAGCGGATGCAGCAACCTCAGGCGTTGCACGAACGGCGTTTCGAAGCGAGACATGCGGGCGCTCCTGCGATTTTGCCCGTAGTTTGCGCCTGAAATCTCCGCCGGCAAAGCCCTGGCAGGATCGGAAGCGTTTGTTTTACACTAGACAAAACAACAACGCCGGGAGAGTCACCTTATGCATATCGGTTTGCTGCTGTTTCCGCGTCTGACGCAGCTTGATCTCACTGGCCCGTTCGAGGTTTTCGCCCGCATGCCGGGCGCGCGCACCTATCTGCTGTGGAAGGATACCCAGCCGATCACCTGCGATCGCGGCATGAACATCCTGCCCAGCATGGCGTTGAGCGAGGCGCCGCAACTGGATGTGATCTGCGTTCCCGGCGGCCCCGGCCAGATCGACCTGATGGAGGATGATGAGGTGCTGGATTTCCTGCGCAAGCAGGCGGCCGGCGCCAAATGGGTCACGTCGGTCTGCACCGGCTCGTTGGTGCTGGCCGCTGCCGGCTTGCTGGATGGTTACAAGGCGGCCTGCCATTGGGCCTCGCGCGACCAGCTGGCGCTGTTCGGGGCCGAGCCGGTGGATGCGCGGTATGTGATCGACCGTAACCGCGCCACTGGCGGCGGCGTTACCGCAGGCATCGATTTCGCGTTGGCGCTGGCCGCGCAGATCCATGGCGAAACCATGGCCAAGGCGATTCAGCTCAGCATCGAATACGATCCGGCGCCGCCCTTTGCGGCCGGTTCGCCCAAGGGCGCGGGCGAGGACGTGGTGTCCACCCTCAAAGTGGTGATGGCGCCGATGCTGGAAAAAAGATTGGCTGCTAGCCAGCGGGCAGCGGCCCGTTTGAGCGGTGGGCAGCGGCCCGTTTGAGCGGTGGGCAGCGGCCCGTTTGAGCGGCGTGCAGTGGGCCGCATGAAGGCCCGAGGTGAAGCGCGTAAAGCCCTAAAGCTTCAAACCATCCCGGCCATCATGGCGGCAGTTTCTGCGCGGCGAAGGTGCCTGCCGCGCTATAGCTGGTATTGTTCAGGCTGAAATTGCCGCCTGAAGATTTCGTTGGATCGCCGCCGCCCTTGAAGAACGATCCGTTCAGGCTGCCGGTATAGCCGCCGGTGGCGCTCAGCGTGCCGGAGAAGTCGCGGCCATTGCCGGCGGTCACCGCGCCGGTGATCGGTGCGATGCCATCGAAATTGGAAATGGTGACGTTGCCGGCCTGGGTGGCGAAATTCCAGCTTTGGCTGAAGCTGCCGAAGGCGACATAGCGACTGCCATTGTTGTTTACGTTGGCGGTCGCGTGGCCGCTGAAACTGGCGGTGCCTGTGACCGGAATTTCCGCCAGCCCTGGCAAATCGCCGGCCACCCAACTGGCCATATGCACGCGGTCGCGCTGGCCGGGCGTGGCGCTGCCCGCGCCATTATGGGTGATATCGGTGATCCACCAGCCCCATTGCAGATATTCGCAAGAGCATAGCGTAACGCTGCCCAACGCGCTGTTGCTGACCGTGCCCAGGGCGTGGGTCACCATGAGGCTGCGGGCGGTCACGTCCACGCCATTCACCTGGCTGGATGTGGAGGTGGCTTCACGCAGGCCGAACACCTCGTCGTTGATGAAGGCGGAAGAGCCGCTCTCACTGCCTTGCGAGCCGAAATGCAGCCCGTAATTCTGCCCGCTACCGGTTAGAACCATGATGGCATCGGCGCGGTTGGTGGTGGCATTGGTGGTGAGAGTGAAGCCTCCCGCCGAGGCAGCGCTGGTGAGCGCGTAATCCTGCGGCAGCGCCACATTGGCGCTGGTGCGGCCTTCCACCATCGCGGCGGCGTAGCCGTGCAGGGTGCGGGTGGTGCGCGTCGGATCGGTGAGCGTGGCGGGCAGCGTAGCCTGCCGGTTGGCCACGATATTGTAGTAATAATCCTCGCCGCTCAGTTGGTCATGCGGCTGCAGGAAACCGGTTTGATCGATGCGGTTGGTGGTCTGCGTGCTGCTATTGTAAGACGAGCTGTCGGGTGCCAGCACGATATGGTCGGCATTGCTGCCATAGATCGCGTTGCCGTTGCCGGTGCTGGCCGAGGCCACGCCGCCTGCCACGCGCACGGTGGTGTCGTTGGCATCGTCGCGCACCGATCCGCGCACGCCGCCGGTCAGCATCACGCTCTGCTGGCTGCCTTCCTGGCTGTAGATGCCGGTGCTGCCAATCAACAGGCTCTGCTGGCTGCTGCCCTGGCCGTAAATGCCGATTGAGGCCTGCAGGAAAACGCTGCGCTGCGGCGAACTGGCCAGGCTGGCGCCGGTGATGTTCGGATTATAAACCGAATAGATCGGCGATATCTCGGTGTTGGCGGCCAGCGTAAGCATCTGGCTGGCATATTGGCCGGGCACGAAGGGCAGCGCGGTGCCGGGGAACAGCAGGTTATGCGCGGCCATGCCGGTGGTGGGGAATTGCGCCATGGTGGTGGGCTGGCCGGCATAAACCACGGTGCGGCTGTTGTTGGGATTGGTGCTGTCGGCCAGCGAGGCGAAGAAGAAAATCCCCGAATCGGGATAATACATCGTGCCTTCCTGGGTGGTGCTGGTGGTGTAGTCGTCGAACGGCGAATAGGTGTTGGAATAGCCGACGGATGTCGGGGATGAATTGGTTTGGGAATTGAAGAAGAAATCGCCGGCTGCAGTGGTGATGCGGAACCAGGAATCGCCGATGCGGCTGACGCCGGAAACCGGTGAATTGTAAAGCGCGGTCGGGGTGATCCCCAAATTCATGTTGTTGAAGCCGCTATAGGGGTATTGGCTTTTGCTCGGCGTGTCGGTGTCGAGATTGTAGCGGTAGTAATGGCCGCGCCAGCCCTGGGCATAAAGGTTGTTCACCGCAGCCGAAGCATTGCTGCCGGCAACGAACGTGCCGCCGGCAGTATAATCCGGGCCGCTGATGTCGAATTGTCCGCCCATATAGCGGGCGGCATTGCCGCCTCCCTCGAAGAACGATCCCTCGAAACCGCCGCTCATGTTGCTGCCAGAAAGCGAGCCGTAAAAATCCCGGCCATTGGCGGAGTTGCCATTGCCATAAAGGCTCAGGCTGTCGAAATCGCTGATCTTGAACATGCCGACGCGGCTGCCGAAATTCCAAGAGGCATCGAAATTGCCCACCGCGATATAGCGGTTGCCTGTATTCTGCACGTTGCCGATGGCGTGGCCGCCGAAACGCGCGGTGCCGGTTTGCGGGATCGAGGGCAGCGAGGGCAACAGGCCGGTCATGTAGGTGCCGAGATGGATGTTGTTGCCAGTGCCGTCGCTTTCCTTGAAATTGCTGAACCACCAGCCCCAGGTGACGCCATCGCAATCGGAACAGAAATTCACGCCATTGGGCAGGAAGCCGGCATCCACATTGGCCACCGACGACGAAACCATCAGGCTGGTTTGATTCGTCACCGGGTCTGAAGCCGCCGTGCTGTTGGTGGTTGCCGATTCACGCAGGGCGTAGAGCTTATCGTTCACGAAGGCCGAGCGCGCATCCAATGCGCCGGTTACGCCGCCGAATTCGAGAGAATAGGGATTGCTGTCGCCCTCCAGATTCATCGTGGCCTGGGCGCGGTTCGTGGTGGCGTCGGTGATCACCGTCAGGCCCATCGCGCCGATGCCTTGCGCTTGCAAAAGCCTGTCGTTGGGAAACGGAATGTTATTGGCGTCCATGCGCTGTATCATGCCCGAGGCATAGCCCTGCAGGGTTTGCGAGCTGCGCGGCGTGGCGGTAACGATGCTGGGCGTGGTGGTGCTGCGCACCGCAACGTCCACGAAGGCCACATCATACGGCGCGGTGGCTTCTTGCGGCGTGGCAATGCCCAGTTGCGAGGTGCGGTCGTAACTGTTGGTGCCGGTATTGGGCGTCAGCTTGTCGGTGGACAGCACCAGGTATTGCCCACTGCTGCCGAACGCCGCCGAATGGTCTCCATTCACCGCGAGAGTGGAAAGATCGCCGCGCAGCGCGGTGGCGTTGTTGCCGCTTCCGCTGCGCATATAAGAACCCGCCACGCCGCCCAGCGCGACCACTTCGCCGCTTTGCCCATCCACGCCGAACTGACCGGTGGTGCCGGCAAGGAAAGAGGTTTGGCTGGCGCCTTGGCCGGAAATGCCGATGGAGGCCTGCAACAGCACCGAGCGTTGGTCGCTGCCGGCGATTTCGGTGGGCGTCAGATGTTCGTTATAGGCTGCATAGAGCGGCGAATAGACGGCGGAATTGCGCAAGGCGGTATCCGCATTGGGCACCACTTCGCCGATCAGGGGAATCGCGTTCAGCCCGCCCAGCATGGTATAGGCGGCCAGGCCGGTCTTGGTGAAGTTGGTCGGCGTGGTGGGCACGCCGGCGGTCAGCAGCATCTTCGTATCCGCGCCGGATTGCAGGCCGTAGAAATAGAAATCGCGCGCCGGGCTGGCATAGCCGATGCCGCTGAAGGTGCCATAGGGATTGGTGATGCTCGACAGGCTGAAAAAGCCGCTCTGGCTCGGCAGAGTCAGGGTGGTGGTTTCAGGCACCAGCGAGGTGCCGTCTACAGTGACGCGCCATTGGGCGCCATTGCTCAGTCCGGCATATTGCGACGGCGTCTGGCTGTATTCGTCATTGATCGAAACCGACAGCGTGCCGGCATTGAATCCGGTATAGGGTTCGGCCGTGCTGCCATTGCCGAAGATGAAGCGGCCAAGACGCCCCAATTGCTGCGAGAAGGTGGGCGTGGATACGGTATTCTGCGCCGCCTGATTGCTGGTGCTGGCCTGATTGTTGCTCACCGACTGGTTGGCGCTTTGCGTGGCGCTTTGGGTCTGCGGGTTCAACCCGGCCGGCGGATTGGCGGCGCGCTGGGCCGGCGGCGGCGGCGGCCCAACGGGTGCGATGCCGGCGGGCGGCGGTGCGGAATTGGAGTTGCTGACGCCGCTGCTGTCCAGCCGCGATTCGATAGCGCCGCCCGGCGGCGGGCCGCCTTGCTGTCCGCCGCCTTGCTGTCCCCCGCCTTGTTGCTGCTGTTGTTGTCCGCCGCCGCTGGATTCCAGTTGGCTGGAGGATTCGCGCATTTCCTGCGCCGATACGGTGCGCGGCGGGCTGGGCGGCGCGCCTGGCAGCACATCGATGGCGGTGCCCGGCCGTGTGGTCACCTGGGTCACGCCATTCTGCGTCATCGACATTTCGCGGCCGAACAGGAAGCGCGCCACCACCGGCTGGCCCGGATTGATGTTCAAGGTGGCAATGCCGCCGCGAATGCCCATGGTGGCGCTGCCGGCCTTGATCTGCACCGGATTGTCTTTGGAAATCTTGCCGCCCACGAAACGGAATACGCCCTTGGTGACCGACAGCGCGATTTCGCCGCTGCCCTTTGCGGGGTCGTAAACGAATTTATCCAGCGTCAATTCGCTGTTGGGGCCGATGGAAAAAGCGCTGCCGTCGCGGAAGATCAACTGGGCCTGGCCATTCGGGCCAGTCACCACTTTTTCATCCACCAGCATATTGGTGCCGACTTCGATGATGCGCTTGTCCATCGCCGGCGGCTGGCCGGTGGCATCCGGGTTCACGGCGGCGGCCACGCCGATGCTTTCGCCGGCGGCCAGCGCCGGTGCGGGTGCCAAAGCAGGATGCAGCAGGGCGAAGGCAGGCAGTGCCGCCAGGGCCAGATGGCGCATCAGCGAACGCGGCTGCGATGCGGCCGAAGATTTGCGGTCAACTTGCGCGCGGAAGATCTGCATGGCTTCCCTCCGTTCAGAACCGAACGCTGGCGCCGAACATGACGCTGTCGTTGGTGTATTGGTTGTTGGGCAGCGACGAGCCGCGCAAGGTGCGCGACAGCACGCCCACAAAGGTCCAGGATTGGTTGAGCGGAATCGCCTGGGTCAGCGAGAAGCGCCAATCCTTGTCGAAACGCGTGATGAATGGATCGATGGTGTTATCGGGTTCCTGATAGGCAGTGAAGGCGCGGGTGGCGCTGGCAATCGCGGTCCAGCGCTGGCTGGTCAGGCCGAAGGGCGCATCGAAATTATAGCTGGCGCCCGCCGTGAAGGCATATTCCAGATTGGTCTGCGGGTCGGCTTCGGTTTCCTGCTTCACCAGGCTGATGCCGGCATTCAGGCTGAAATCCTGGTTCACGGCATAGAGCAGGCGCGAGCGCAGGCTGCGCTCCAGTCCGTCGCGGTCGCTTTTGTTCGGGCTCTTGAAGCTGTCGCGGAAACGGCGGTCGCGCAATTCGGCGCTCACCTCGAACAGCAATTGCGGCGTCAAGGTCAGGCCCAGGCTGGCGCCCAGGCCCGGCGCGAAGAAATCGCGCACGTCGTCGATGGCCACATAGCTTAGCAGCGCATAAGGCCGGAAGGTCGGATCCATGTCGCTGCCCGGGAACAATTTGTAATTCGGCCCGGAGGTGATTTCGACCAGCGACACATCCACGGTTTCCTGGCGGAACTGGCGCGCGATGTAATTGGTCAGCGTGGTGTCCCAGGTGTCGGTGCTGGCTTCCGACATTTCGTAGCTATGCTTCACGTTCAGCGCGGCAAAGCTGTTCCAGTCGCGCTTCTGGGTGAATTGCGAATCCAGCACGGCGCTGAAGCCGCCCACCAGCACATTGCCGGTGGCCGAGGCGGTGTTGGCATTGGATTGCCAGCGCAGGCCGCCGAATAGCGAACCCGACCATTTATGCGGCGATTTGCGCTTTTCGATTTCCGCCATGAAGGCATCCACCTTGGAGCGCACTTCCGGCGGCGTGTTGGGTGATTCCACCGCGCTCATCAGATAAGACCGCGCGGCTTCATACGAACCCAGGCGGAAATACAGCACGCCGAGTTCCAGCCGGATGCGCGGCAGGTTCGGGTTGACGAACAGCATGCGCTCCAGCGCCGCGACCGCGCCTTCTAGATCGCCTGCCTTGATCGCCTGTTCGGCATAGGCAAAGGTTTTGTCCAGATTGCCGGGATCGGCCAGCATGGCCTGAAAGGCCTTGTCGTATTCCTCGCTGGCCTGAATCTCCTGCGCCGCGGCAGGCGCGGGCTGCAACGTAAGGCCGCATAGCAGCAGCAGCATAGCGGCAAGCAATGGGCGGATGCGATGGAAGGCAGTATCGGCTGGCGCTTGGCGGAAAATCTGCATGAGCTTGGTCGTGCCCGAATTAATGTGCTTTTGACTGCCTGATGTGCTTATGGCGACCACAGGCCCGTCGCCGCTTAGGCAGCAGTCGCTGAGGAAGGTTCTCGCCGAAGTAGAATGAGTCCCCCAAAGCCAGTATAGGCAAAACGATGCCTATCGCATAGCCTAATCCGCGGATTATAAGAATACCTCGCCTGGGGGATGAGGCGGTATTTTTGGGGGAACGGCATGCGTTTTTCGAAACATTTGGTCAGCATTATTCCTGCAATGTTGCTGGTGCTGGCGTTGTTCTGGCGTGCTTTCGATCCGGCCGGTCTGATTGTCGATTTCCGTACCACGGTGTTTGACTATTATCAGCGCCTGGCGCCCCGCGAATACCAGCCGGTGCCGGTGCGCATTCTCGATATCGACGACGAAAGCATCGAAAAACTGGGCCTGCAATGGCCCTGGCCGCGCACATTGGTGGCCGAAATCATCGCCCGGCTGGCCAATGCCGGTGCGGCCGCCACGGTTTTCGACGTGGTGTTTTCCGAGCCGGACCGCACCTCGCCCAGCGAAGTAAGCAAAATCTGGCAGCGGTTTTCCCAGGTCGAGGATCGGGCCGACGATCTGGCCGAGAAACTGGCGGGCCTGCCCGATCATGACGCCATGCTGGCGCAGATTATTGGCCAGGCGGAAAATGTGGTTACCGGCTTCGTGCTGGTCAGCGAAAATAACGGCGCCAAGCCGCGCGCCCGGGCCGGCTTTGCCGCTGCCGGCGACAATCCGCGCCAGTTCCTGTCCGGCGATTTCATGGGGGCGGTGCCCACTCTGAAAATTCTGGAAGACGCCTCGGCCGGCAATGGCTCGTTCAACTTCCATCCCGGCCGCGATCTGGTCATCCGCTCGGTGCCGCTGCTGTTCAAGATGGGCGACCAGCTCTATCCCAGCATCGCCGCCGAGGGGCTGCGGGTGGCGCAGCGGGCGCGCTCCTATGTGGTGAAATCCTCCGGCGCCAGCGGCGAAACCGCGCTCGGTGCGGCCTCGGGCATCAACACCATCCGCATCGGCAATTTCGAGGTGCCCACCAATGCCACGGGCGAATTGCCGGTGCATTTCACCCTGCCGGTGCCGGAACGCTATGTGCCGGTGTGGAAATTGCTGGCCGATGAAGTCGATCCGCAATTGCTGGATGGCCATATCGTGCTGATCGGCACCTCTGCCTCGGGTCTGCGCGATATTCGGCCGTCGCCGATCAATCCGGTGATGCCCGGCGTGGAGGCCCATGCCCAGGCAACCGAGCAGATTCTGCTGGGGCATTTTCTGCAACGGCCGGATTGGGCTGCCGGGGCGGAATGGCTGTTCACCGTGGCGCTCGGCCTGGGGTTGATCCTGCTGTTGGCGCGCAGCGGTGCGATGTGGTCGGCGGTGATCGGCGCCAGTGCCATCGTGCTGGCGATCGGGCTGTCCTGGTATGGCTATCGCCAGCATCTGCTGCTGGTCGATCCGGTCACGCCCAGCCTGATCGGGTTCGCGGTCTATCTGTCCGGGTCGCTCACCGGCTATCTGCGCACAGAGGCCGAAAAGAAGCAGGTGCGCGGCGCATTCGCGCAATATCTCTCGCCCGCGCTGGTCGAGCAATTGGCCGCCGATCCCACCCGCCTGCGGTTGGGCGGCGAAACCCGCGACATGACCTTCCTGTTCTGCGATATCCGTGGTTTCACTGCGGTATCCGAGCAGTTCAAGGGCAATCCGCAGGGGCTCACCAAGCTGATCAACCGCTTCCTCACGCCGATGACCGATGTGATCCTGGCGCGCCAGGGCACCATCGACAAATACATGGGCGATTGCATCATGGCGTTCTGGAATGCGCCGCTGGACGATCCCCGCCATGCCGAGCATGCCTGCGAATCCGCGCTCACCATGTTCGCCCGTCTCAAGCTGCTGAATGCCGAATTGAAGGCTGAAGCCGAGGCCGAACAGCGCCCCTTCATCGGCATCAATATCGGCATCGGGCTGAATACCGGCGAATGCGTGGTGGGCAATATGGGCTCCGAGCAGCGCTTCGATTATTCGGTGTTGGGCGATGCGGTGAACCTGGCCTCGCGCCTGGAAGGCCAGTCCAAAACCTATGGCGTGGGCGTGGTGATCGGCGAACTCACCCGCAGGGCGGCGCCCGGCTGGGCCGCCCTGGAACTCGACCTGATAGCCGTGAAGGGCAAGAAGGAGGCCGTGCGCATCTTCGCCCTGCTGGGTGATGCCACCGAGGCCGAGAGCCAGCCATTCAAGGATTTCACGGTCCGCCACGACGCCATGCTGGCCGCCTACCGGGCCCAGGATTGGGACGGGGTGGCGGCCGCGCTGCCGGACCTGCGTGGCATCCGGCCGGACCTGGACGGGCTTTACGATCTCTATCAGGAACGGGTGGAATTCTTCCGCGCCGAGCCGCCGGGCGAGAGCTGGGATGGGGTATTCGTTGCCACATCTAAGTGATTAGTGCTGAAAAACAGGAGAATTTTATATTCACATTTAAATAAAGTATAAAAATATATTTATTTATGATTTTATGTAAAACTCAATTGACTATGGTCATTGAGTGTAAAATATTACGTCCACGGTGGGGCGGTCGCTTACGCGGTCGCCAGCTACCGTTGGAGCCCCAAAAATGTCGTTTTTTCCAGCTTTTATCGATTTTCGCAGCCGCCCGGTGCTGCTGGTGGGCGGCGGCGAGCAGGCCGCCCGCAAGCTGCGCCTGCTGCTGAAATCCGAGGCTGCGGTCACCCTGGTGGCCGCCGATGCGGTGGCCGAGATCGAGGGCCATGCCCAGGCCGGCACGATCTGCTGGCGGCGCGAGGCGTTCCGCCCCGAGCATATGGATAATGTCCGCTTCGCCATCGTCGCCGCCGAGGAACCCGGCCTGGCCGAGGCGGCAGCCGTGGCCGCCCGGGTGCGCGGCGTGCTGATCAATGTGGTGGACCGCGCCGACCTGTCGGATTTCACCGTGCCGGCCATCGTGGAGCGTGGCGACATCACCATCGGCATCGCCAGCCATGGCGCGGCCCCCATGCTGGCCAGCCGTATCCGCCTGCAGATCGAGGCCATGCTGCCGGCCCGCCTGGGCGACCTGGCGAAACTGGCCGGGGATTTTCGCTTTGCCGTGAAGCGCGTGCTGCCTGACGCGGATTCGCGCCGGCGTTTCTGGCGCCGGGTATTCGACGGCCCCGCCGCGCAACAGGCCTTGGCCGGCGATGGTGCGGCCGCGCGCGAAACCATGCTTCGGCAGTTGAATGGCGCGCAGCAGGCGGCAGAGGGTGTGGTGCATCTGGTGGGTGCAGGGCCGGGCGATCCGGACCTGCTCACCATCGCGGCCCAGCAGGCTTTGCTGAATGCCGATGTGATCTTCCACGACGATCTGGTGGCCCCCGCGCTGCTGGAGCGCGCCCGCCGCGATGCCGATCGGGTGCCGGTGGGCAAGCGCATGGGCCGCCATTCGATGAAGCAGGACGATATCAACGCCCTGCTGTTGCAGGCAGCGCGCGAAGGCAAGCGCGTGGTGCGGCTGAAGGCCGGCGATCCCTTCGTGTTCGGTCGCGGCGGCGAGGAAGCGGACTATCTGCAAGCCCATGGCATCAGCGTAACGGTGGTGCCTGGCATCACGGCCGCACTCGGTTGCGCGGCTGCCGCCGGCATTCCGCTGACGCACCGCGACCTGTCGTCGTCCCTCACGCTCGTTACCGGTCATAACAAACCGGGCAGCGAGGCCGGCGAACTGGATTGGACCCAGCGCGTCGGCCCCGGCCATACGGTGGCGGTGTATATGGGCCTCAGCCAGGCCGAAAGCATCCGCCAGCGCCTGTTGGGGCGCGGTGTGTCGCCGGCTTTGCCGGTAGCGCTGATCGAAAACGGTTCGCGCCCCGATCAGGTCGTGTCGGTGGGCGCGCTGGCCGAATTGCCGGCAATGGCCTTGCGCCATGGCGATGGCCCCACCTTGTTGATCATCGGCGAGGTGGCGGCGAAAGCCCGTG
Organism: Ferrovibrio sp.; assembly: GCF_019636075.1. Classification (GTDB taxonomy): domain Bacteria; phylum Pseudomonadota; class Alphaproteobacteria; order Ferrovibrionales; family Ferrovibrionaceae; genus Ferrovibrio. Next base: position 14,747 of record NZ_JAHBYG010000020.1, on the reverse strand, counting down.
CCACAGAAATTCCGCAAAACCAGCGGCGTATCGCTTAAGGAACAGCCCCCATGGCCAAAGCCCCCAAACTGGTCAGCAATCCGCAAATCGTCACCGCCAACGATCTCGCCAGCGGCGATGTGGTCTATCTCACCAAGGTGAATAGCTGGACCCGCGCCATCGAGCAGGCCGCCATCGCGCCCAGCCTGGAGCATAGCGCCGCCTTGCTGGCCGAGGCAGAAGCGCAGGCCAGGCGCAATATCGTTGTGGCGCCTTATGCCGTGCCGGTCACCTTGGAAACCGGCAACCCGCTGCCGGTGCAGTTCCGCGAGCGCATCCGCGCCGCCGGACCGACAGCCGGCATCGGTGCGGGACCCGGGGAGTAATCGCCATGTATGCCTATGATGATTTCGATACTCAGTTGGTGGCCGAACGCGTGGCGCAATTCCGCGGCCAGGTGGCGCGCCGCATCAGCGGTGAGTTGAGTGAGGACGAATTCAAGCCGCTGCGTTTGCAGAACGGCCTGTATCTGCAATTGCATGCCTATATGCTGCGGGTGGCGATTCCCTACGGCACGGTGTCATCCACGCAGATGCGCCAGCTCGGTGTGATTGCGCGCCGCTTCGATCGCGGCTGGGGGCATTTCACCACGCGGCAGAATATCCAGTTCAACTGGATCAAGCTGGAACAGGCCCCCGATGCCCTGGCGGTGCTGGCGGAAGTGGGCCTGCATGCCAACCAGACTTCGGGCAATTGCATTCGCAACACCACGTCGGATCAATTCGCTGGCGTGGCTGCCGATGAGATCGAGGATCCGCGCGTATGGTGCGAGATCATCCGGCAATGGTCCACCTTCCACCCGGAATTCGCTTTCCTGCCGCGCAAGTTCAAGATCGCCGTCACCGGCTCGCCGAACGACCGTGCCGCCGTGCGCGTGCATGATATCGGCCTGCGCATGGTGAAGAATGCACAAGACGAGGTGGGTTTCGAGGTGATCGTGGGCGGCGGCATGGGCCGCACGCCCATCATCGGCAAGACCCTGCGCAAATTCCTGCCCAAGCAGCATCTGCTCAGCTATCTGGAAGCCGCCCTGCGGGTCTATAACCGCTATGGCCGGCGCGACAACATCTACAAGGCGCGGATCAAGATCCTGGTGCAGGAACTGGGCATCGAGGCGTATCGGCGCGAGGTGGAGGAAGAATGGGCTGCGATCAAGGATGGCGATCTGCGTCTGCCGGCTGAGGCGATTGCGCAAATCGCCGCACACTTCGCACCGCCGCATTACCCGGAGCGCCCAACGCGGCCAGCGGCTTTTCTTGAGGCTTTGCGCGGCAATATCGATTTCGCGCGCTGGCATGCGCGCAATGTGGCCAAGCATAAGCAGCCGGGCTATGCCATCGTCACCATCTCGTTGAAAAGCGAAGGCCAGCCGCCGGGCGATGCCACCGCCGAACAGATGGATGCCGTGGCCGACCTGGCCGAGCGGTTTTCCTTGGGCGAAATCCGCGTGACGCATGAGCAGAATCTGGTGCTGCCCCATGTGGCGGTGGCAGACCTGCCGGAGGTCTGGCGTGGCCTGGCCGCCCATGGCCTGGCCAGTGCGAATATCGGCCTGATCTCCGATATCATCGCCTGCCCGGGGCTGGATTATTGCGCGCTGGCCAATGCGCGCTCGATCCCGCTGGCGCAATCCATCGCGCTGCGTTTCAACAACTGGCAGCGCGCCGAGAGGATCGGCGAATTGAAGATCAAGATTTCCGGCTGCATCAATGCCTGCGGTCATCACCATGTGGGGCATATCGGCATCCTTGGCGTGGATAAGGCCGGGCAGGAATTCTATCAGCTCACCCTGGGCGGATCGGCTTCCGACGATGCCGCCCTGGGCGATCTGCTCGGCCCGTCGCTGGATACCGAAGCCACCGTGGATGCGGTGGATACGCTGGTGGAAACCTATCTCAGCCTGCGCCAGCCGGAAGAACGCTTCCTCGATACCTATCGCCGCGTCGGTTTGGCGCCGTTCAAGGAGAAGGTCTATGCCGCTCATTAAAAACGGCGAGGTGGTGCCCGAGGATTGGGGCTATCTGAGCGACGAGGCGCCGCTGCCCTCCACCGGCGCGGTCTTCGTCAGCCTGGCGCGCTGGCAGGCGGAACGCGACACGTTGCGCGGCCGCAATCAGCCCATCGGCGTGGTGCTGCCCAACGATGCCGATCCGAAAGCCATCGCCGATGACCTGCCGCATCTATCGGCCATCGCGCTGGTCTTCCCGAAATACACCGATGGCCGCGCCTATAGCCAGGCCCGCCTGCTGCGCGAGCGTTATGGTTTTTCCGGCCAGTTGCGTGCCACCGGCAATGTGCTGCGCGATCAATTGCTGTTCATGCATCGCAGCGGCTTCGATGCCTATGAGATAGCGCGCCCTGATGCCGCCGAGGTATTTCGCGCCGCACTGGCCGAGATGACGCTGTTCCATCAGCCCACTGGCGATGGCCGCGCCACCATCCTGCAGCAGCGCCTGGCCCGCCGGCTGGATAATCGGAGCGCTGCGTGAGCATAGCTCTGGCCGATATCGAGATTGCAGTCGGCGCAGAGGAAATCGCCCTGGAAGAATCTGCCCAGGCTCTGCTTGAGCAGGCCATACGCGGCGAATTCAAGGGCCGTATCGCGTTGGTATCGTCTTTCGGGGCCGAGGCTGCCGTGCTGCTGCATATGGTGGCGGCCATCGATCCGGCAACGCCGGTGCTGTTCCTGGATACCGGTAAGCTGTTCGACCAGACGCTGGCCTATCGCGATGCGCTGGCGAAGCGTTTGCGCCTGAGCGATCTGCGTGTGCTGCGGCCCGATCCGGCCGTGCTGAACAATCACGATGGCGATGGCACGCTGTGGTTCCGCGATGCCGATGCCTGCTGCTTCCTGCGCAAAGTCGAGCCGCTGCGGCGCGGCCTGGCGCCCTTCGCAGCCTGGATCAATGGCCGCAAACGGTTCCAGACCGCAGAACGCGCCGGTATCGCCTTGCGTGAAGCGGATGCCGAGGGCCGGGTGAAGTTCAATCCGCTGGCCGGTTGGGGGCCGCAGTATCTGGCCGGTTATATGGCCCGCCATGATCTGCCCGCCCATCCGTTGGTGGCGGAGGGCTATGCCTCGATCGGTTGCGCGCCCTGTTCGACCCCGGCCGTTCCCGGTAGAGATGCTCGTTCGGGCCGTTGGCAGGGCCGGGATAAGACCGAATGCGGCATTCACACCAATTTAGGCAGGCCCGGGTTAGGCGAGTCTTTACCTTTCCCTGGCTTTAAAGAAGAATAAGACGTTGGATTAGTGTGGTATCATGAGCGACGATCTCGATTGGCTGGAAGCCCAGAGCATCTACATCCTGCGCGAGGCTTACAGCCGCATTAAGCCTCTGGCGATGCTGTGGTCGCTGGGCAAGGATTCCAATGTGATGATCTGGCTGGCCAAGAAGGCCTTTCTGGGCCGGGTGCCGTTTCCGGTGATGCATCTGGATACCGGGCTGGAATTTCCCGAGACCTATGCCTTCCGCGACCGCTATGCCGATGAATGGGGCCTGGAGCTGATCAAGGATGCCTGCCCGCCGCTGGAGGCTACCGATCCCACTTTGCCGCATAATTCCCGCATCGCCGCGCGCAAGACGCTGGGCCTGAAGGAAGCCATCGAGAAATACCAGCTCAATGGCGTGATCGCCGGTATCCGCCGCGACGAGCAGGCCACCCGCGCCAAGGAGCGCGTATTCAGCCCGCGTTCGGAAGACGGCGCCTGGGATTTCCGCGACCAGCCGCCGGAGCTGTGGGATCATTTCTCATCGGAATTGCCGCCCGGCGTGCATATGCGCATCCATCCGCTGCTGCATTGGACCGAGCTGGATGTGTGGCGCTATATCCAGCGCGAGAATATCCCGGTGGTGCCGCTGTATTTCGCCCGCGAGGGCAAGCGGTTCCGGTCGCTGGGCGAGATCGGTATCACTTTTCCGATCGACAGCCAGGCCGGCGATATCGAGCAGGTGATCGCCGAGCTGGAAGTGACCCGCGAGCCGGAACGGGCCGGCCGCGCCATGGACCACGACAGCGAAGATGCCTTCGAGCGGTTGCGCGTAGCCGGGTATATGTGAAAGCATCGCTTCCGTGAACCTGACAGACCGCATCAAGGCCGCCGCCGCCACCCAGCGCAGCCGCGCCTTTCCCATCGTGATCGTCGGCCATGTAGACCATGGCAAGTCGACGCTGGTGGGGCGTTTGCTGCATGAAACTGGCGCTTTGCCCAATGGCAAGGTGGAGCAACTGCGTGCGGTATCGGAAAAGCGCGGGCTGGAATTCGAATGGTCCTTCCTGCTGGATGCTTTGCAGGTAGAGCGCGATCAGGGCATCACGGTGGATACCACGCAAATCTGGTTCCACACCGCTCAGCGCCGCTATGTGATCATCGACGCGCCCGGGCATAAGGAATTCCTGAAAAATATGGTCACCGGCGCGGCCCAGGCCGATGCCGCGATCCTGGTGGTGGATGCCGCCCAAGGGCTGGCCGAGCAGACCCGCCGCCATGCCTATCTGCTGCATCTACTGGGGTTGCGCCAGGTGGCGGTAGCGGTGAACAAGATCGACCTGATCGGCTACGACGCCGCGCGCTTCAAGGCGGTGGCCGAGGATGTGCGCGGCTATCTCGCCGGCATCGGCATCCAGGCCGCCGCCATCGTGCCGGTCTCGGCCAAGCAGGGCGACAATATCGCCGAGCGCGGCCAGCTTCTGCCGTGGTATCAGGGCCTAACTTTGCTTGAGGCGCTGGACGCCTTCCCGGCCCGCGCCGCCCTGGGCGATCAGCCGCTGCGGCTGCCGATCCAGGATCTGTATCGCATCGACGACAAGCGGGTGATCGTCGGCCGTATCGAAAGCGGCAGCCTCAAGCTGGGCGACCGGCTGCGCTTCACGCCTGGCGGCCGCGAGGCCCGGGTAGCCAGCCTGGAAGCCTGGAAGGGTGCGCAGCCGCCGCTGGAGGCGAATGCCGGCGAAAGCATCGCTTTCACCATGGACGAAGATGTGTTCGTGGAACGCGGCAGCTTGGCCAGCGGCACCGATCAACCGCCGCAGGAAGGCAGCCGCATTCTGGCGCGGCTGTTCTGGCTCGATAAGGAACCGCTCAAGGCCGGCCAGCGCCTGACGCTCAAACTCGGCACCGCCGAGGTGGATGCGCTGGTGGAAACCATCGAAGAAGTGATCGACGTGGAAACCTTGCGGCCTGCCGCAGCCGACCATGTGGAGCGCAACGGTGTGGCCCGCGTGGTGCTGCGCGCCCGCAAGCCGTTGGCGCTGGATATCTACGAAACCCTGCCGCGCACCGGGCGCGGGGTGCTGACGCGCAATTTCCATATCGTGGCCGGCTTCGTGGTGGAATCCGCCGAGGGCGGTGCGCTGGCCGATATCACCAAGGTGGATACCAGCGTTACCTTTGCCGATCGCGCACGGTTGAATGGCCATCGGGGCGGCGTGCTGTGGCTCACCGGCCTGTCGGCAGCCGGAAAATCCACCGTGGCGATGGCCGCGATGCAGCAGCTTTTCGCGCGCGGCCGGCAGGTTTATGTGCTGGATGGCGACAATGTGCGCCATGGCCTGAACAGCGACCTCGGGTTCACGCCGGAGGCCCGCGCCGAGAATATGCGCCGGTTGGCCGAGGTGGCCAAGCTGATGGCCGATGCCGGGCTGATCGTGCTGGTGGCGGCGATTTCGCCGATGCGTGCCGAACGCGCCCGGGTGCGCGGCATCGTCGGCGAGGGGTTCAAGGAGATTTACGTCAGCGCCGACCTCGATACCTGCCGGCAGCGCGACCCGAAAGGGCTGTATAAACGCGCTTTCGCCGGCGAGATCGCCAATTTCACCGGCGTGTCGGCGGCTTACGAAGCGCCCGAGCAGCCGGAGTTGGAGCTCAATACCGGCAAGTTGAGCGTGGCCCAGGCCGCCGAGCGCCTGGCGGCTTTCGCGGAAAGCGCCTTTCTGGCCTGATCCTGCATTAAACGTGACGGCCACTACCGGACAAGAGCTGGGCGGCAATGGCAAAACCCCGCGCCGGGTGTATGCTGTCTTCATCGCAGTGAGGACACGATGTACAGCCGAATCCAGATTGCCGCATTCGCTTTGATTCTGTCTCTCAACATATCCGCCGCCTGGGCTGCACCTGCGGCTTTGGTGGAGGATGCTTCGCCCGATCTCAGCGATCCCGGCGCGATGGATTATCTCGAACCCGGCCGCGTGATCGAACTCAAGCCCGGGCAATGGCTGGTGATCGGTTACATGGCCAGTTGCGTGCAGGAAGAAATTCGCGGCGGTCGTGTGGTGATCGGCACCGAGCGTTCCACCGCCGACGAAACCAAGCTGAAACGCAGCAAGGTGCCCTGCCAGGGCAGCGCGCAGCTCAGCCAGGCCCAGGCCGGCAAGAGTGCCGCCATGGTGTTTCGCAAATCCCCGGCCAAGGGCGCTGCCAGCAACCTGCCTGAAGCCGCGCTCACCTTGACCAGTCTGTCGCCGCTGCTGCGTCCGGAGGCCGCCGGGCCGATCCGGCTGACCCGCCTGGATGCCGCCGAGGCGCCGCGCGACCTGCCGGCAGGCCGTGCCGCCGATTTGCAGAAACTGGGCATCCAGTTGGCCGCCGGTGGATTGTATCGCGCCGAAGCCGGCCAACAGGCCGTGGTGTTCCGCATCGATCCCGCCGCCAAGGCGGATAGCCTGCCGCCGCTCAGCCGTCTGGTCCGCTTCTGAACATGCTCAGCGCCCGGAATTGGCGCCGGGATTGGCTGTCCGGCCTGGCCGCCAGCATGCTGGCGGCTTTGCTGTTTGCCAGCCCGGCCCTGAATGGCCTGCAGGATTTGGGCATCGATGTGCTTTATGCATTGCAGCGGCCGCTGCTGTCTGATCGGGCTCCTGAAAGCCCTGCCGTGGTGATCGCGCTGGATGAGGAAACCCATCGCCGGCCACCTTTCGCCGACAAGCCCACAGTGTTGTGGACACCCGAACTGGCGCAGGTGATGAAGGCCGTGCTGGATGGCGGCGCCAGCGTGGTGGGCTTCGACATCGTGCTACCCAGTTCGATGGAAAATTTCGTGCCCGGCATGGAGCGGCCTTTCCTGCTGACCCTGCGCGATGCCGCGCGCCAGGGCCGCGTGGTGCTGGGCCGGGTGCAGCATCAGGCCAAGCCGATCGAGCCCCATGCCGGTCAGCGCATCGCCGTGGGCCAGGATCGCAATATCCGCCTGCTCAATGCGCTGGAAGACGATGACGGTGTGATCCGCCGCCATCCGTTGCATTTTCTCTGGCGCAATGCTGACGGCACATTGGCGCCGCAGCCCGCCATGGCTGCGGAACTGGCCGCGCGAAAAGGTGCGCCGGCGCTGTCGGGCGGCGAATCCATTCTGCTGCGTTTCGATACCCGGCCCGGTGCCATACCGGCTTATTCGCTGGCCGATCTGCTGGCCTGCGCGGATGGCAATCATGCCGAATATTTCGCCCGCCACTTCAAGGACAAGGTGGTGTTGATCGGCGTGGCGGCGGATGTGGAGGATCGCAAGCTCACATCCATGCGCTGGGCCACCCAGCCGGAAGCTGCGGGTGCCGCGCCGCGCTGTACCTTGCCGCCGATGCCCGAACTGATCCGCAGCGATCTGCGGCGCGACAGCATCCCCGGTGTTTTCATCCATGCCACGGCGGTGAACAACCTGTTGCGCGGCGATGCCCTGCGCCAGCCATCCCTGCCGATGGCGTTTGCCGCGATCCTGCTGGCCGTGCTGGCGGCGGCGTTGGCCATCCTGTTGTTGCCGCCGCTGCGGGCCGCGCTGGCAAGCCTTGTTGCGGCGCTGCTCTGGGCGGCGATTGCGCTGGTTGCCTTCAACGCCGGCTGGGTGCTGCCGTTGCTCAATGGCCTGGCGGCAATGCTGCTGGGCTATGTGTTGCTGGTGGCTTATCGCTTTACCCTGGCAGACCGCGACAAGCGCGCATTGCGCCAGGCCTTTGCGCTTTACCTGCCGCGCCCGGTGATCGACCGCATGATCGACGAGGGTAAGCCGCCGGCGCTCGGCGGCGAACAGCGCGCGGTGACGGTGCTGTTTTCCGACATTGCCGGTTTCACCAAGGCTTCCGAAGCGCTGAGCCCGGCGGAACTGGTGGCGGCGCTGAATGAGTATTTCGCGGCCATGACCGCCATCGTCGAAGAGCATGGCGGCTTTGTCGATAAATTCGTCGGCGATGCCGTGGTGGCGGTGTTCGGCGCGCCGTTGAATGATGGCAAGCATGCCCAGCATGCGGTGCGCGCCGCCCTGCATATGGATCGGGTGCTGCGCGAACAGAAAGGCTTCCGCCTGGGCCAGAATGCGCCGATCCATATCCGTATCGGGTTGAATACCGGGCCGGTACTGATCGGCAATATCGGTTCGCCGCGCCGCTTCAATTACACAGCCATGGGCGATGCGGTGAATCTGGCGTCGAGGCTGGAGGGCGCCAACAAGATGTTCGGCACCCGAATATTGGTGAGCGACAGCACGCGCGCGGCTTGCGGCGATGCGATCCTGTTCCGCGAGATCGATCGTGTGCGCGTGCTGGGCCGCGATGCTCCGGTTTCCCTGTATGAGCCGCTGGCGCGCGCCGGCCGGTTGCGGGCAGACGATCCGCGCAATGCAGCCGCCTTTGCCGCGGCGCTGGCGCTGTGGCGTCAAGGCGATTTCGCAGCGGCCGAACGCGGCTTTCTGGCCTTACCCAACGATCCGGCGGCTGTTGCCTTCGCCAAACGGTGCGCGGCGAAACCGCCGCTCGGTTGGGATGGCGTGAGCGACCTGACCGAGAAGTAACCCGCGCAGAACGATGTTCAGGCGCCGTCGCCCACCAGCGAGAAGGGCGCCCAGAAGATCGGGTGTGCATAGCTGAAATCCGCATTGCCGCCTTTGTCGATCAGGTTCAGCATGGCTTGGCGCAGGGCTTCGGCGCGGCTCAGACCTGGCTCACCTGCTTGGCGGCGGAACAATTCGGTGGTCAGCGCGGCGGCCGACGTGGTTTCCACCGGCCAGTTCGATACCAGCAGCGCCCGCGTGCCGGCATAGAAGAAAGCGCGGCCCAGGCCAGATATGGCTTCGCTGCCCGCGCCCGATCCGGCTGCCGTGTTGCAGGCCGACAGCACCACCCAATCGGCATTCAGCTTCAGGCCCAGAATATCCGCCGCCGTGAGCAGGCCGTCATCCGGCTGGCCAGTTACATCCGGCGCGCTCAGCGCCAGCGCGGGCTGGTCCAGGCCCTCCAACTCGCCGGGGATCAGGCCATGGGTGGCGAACATGATGACGCGCTGATGCGACAGGTCGGCGGCTTTCACCGCGCTGCGCGAAGCCTGTTTGCCCAGGCGGCTGCCGCTGCCGGCATCGGCCAGCAGCACGCCGGCGATGTTGCGCACTTCGTCGGCGGTTTCAGGCAGGCGCGGCAGATCCTTCAGGCTGATGCCGGCATTCAGGCTGACCGCATTCGCATCGGTTGCCTTCACATTGCTGGGCGCGCTGCGCAGCTTCAACTTGGCGCCGCGCATGGCCAGTTGGCTGCTTGCGGCCTCGCTGGCTTGCTGGTTGTTGAACCAGGGATCGCCATAGCCGATGAAGGCCTGGCGATCAGGAGCGCCGGGCGGCAGGGCGCGCAGCGTGCCGAGCGAGGCGGCGGCGGGTAATTGCGTAACCGCCATCTTGCGGATCAGCCAGGGCAGGCCGCGATAGCCGGTGAAGGCCTGGTTGCCCGGCGATGACGATGGCATGGGCGTGGCTTCGGTTATCAGCAGGCCCAGCGGCAATTGCCCCAGCGGGCCATGCGGCACGGTGAGCAAGTGTTGCGCCGTGCTGACCGGAGCGCCCAGCGGCGCCAACAACTCGGCATACAGGCGGTGGGCGATGGCCGTGTCGAAAGCAGGTATGCCGGCCACGCTATCCGCATTGGGCTCCAGGCTGGTGCGCAGCTTGCTCACAAGGCTGGCCAATTCGATGCGGCCCAGCGGGCTCATGTGGAAGCTGGTACTGCCATTGCTACCGATCGCCCATATATAGGTGGCTTTGTCGCCGACATAAAACGAAACCAGGGTTTCGCCCGGCCGCAATGCCTTGCGCATGGCGGCAACATCCGCCGGTTTCGGATTGAGCAGCGCGGCGAAATCCGGGAACTCGCGTTCAAGCCGCGCGGCCAACCCGCCACGCATGTCGCGCAGGCCATCGATGCGTCGGCGCAGATCGGCGGTGGTATTGGGATTCTGACCATCCGCTCGGGCACTGATGGCATTCGCCAGCGCGGCATTCAATGCCGCAATCTGCTTTTCAGCATCCTGCAGATTGCGCACCAGATCGGCCAGGGCCGGATTGCCGGCCGCAGCGCGGGTGGCCGAGGCGGCAAGCGCGCGTTGCACATCGCGGCCGCGTGCCGCTTCCGCCAACCGGAAGCTTTCCGCCACGGCGTCGATGCCGGAAGGCAACGGCTGACCGGCGCCATGGCGGCGCATCAGCAGATCGATATAGGCCTCGATGATGGCGCGCTGGCGCATGTCGCGCGCGGATTGCCCATCATCGCTTTCGGCGGCGCGCGAGGCCTGGGTGAGGATCGGAATAGCGGCGGCGAATTCGCTCAAGGCACGGTCGGTCTGGCCGGCTTCCACCAATGCCATGGCCAGCAGGCCGCGGGTTTCGGCGGTTTCGGCATGCTTGTCGCCCAGCAATTGCCGGTTCGTATCCAGCAGATGTTCAAGCCGCCGCAGCACCTCGGCGGCGCGGCCGGCCTTCACCATCACCAGGGCGTAATTCGGGTTGTTGCTGGCGAAGGCCTCGAAATCCTCAGCCGACCGCAGCTTGCGCACGGCATCGTATCGTTCGGCGGCTTCCCGCCAGCGGCCTTGGGCGGCATAGAGATTGGCAAACAGGCCGCCGGTGCTTTGCGTGCTGTTGCTCTGGGCGATTTGCTGGGAGCGGTTGGCCAAGGCTTCGGCATCGGCCAGGCGTCCCTGTTCGATCAGGATATTGGCCAGGCGCTGCAACACATGCGCTACGTAGAAGCTGTTCTGCCCGAATTGCTGCTGCACGCTGATCAGCGCCCGGCGCGTGACCACTTCGGCATCGCCCATGCGGCCCTGCATCATCAGATTCTGGCTCAGGGCCATCAAGCGGCTGATTTCAGGCATGCCCTTGAGATGCGGAAAGCGCATCGTCATGCCGATGGCCTGCCGTCGCAGCGGTTCCGCCTCGGTATATTTGCCACGCGCCTCCAGCAGATCCGCTTCGGCGCGCAACAGCGACATCTGGATCACCACCTGGCCCTGGCCGCCGCCCTGGCGCGGCGAGGCGGCGGCGTCCTTCACGGCCGCCAGCGCCTTTTCGGCGACGGCCAGCTCGCCGATGGCACTGGCATAGGTGACCAGATGCGCGTTCAGCACCGACAGGCGGGGTGGCGTGGGCGAGCGTGCGGTTTCGATGGCTTTCTGCCCGGCCAGGAAGGCCGAGGCCGGGCGGGCCGCCATTTTGTAGGCGATAGCCAACTCGGTCCAGATATAGCCGGCTTCCAGGTTGCGGCCCTGCTCGGCCTGTTCGGCCGCCTGCCTGAAATCGGCAATCGCGTTGGTGTATTGTCCGATCACCATGCGAGCCAGGCCGCGTTCGAAATAGAATGTGCTCAGCCTGCTGGGATCGGTGCTGGCCGGTGGTTGTTCCTCGCTCTTGCGCTGAGCCTCGGCCAGTTTGGCTGGATCGCCCAGACTGCCATCCAGCAGGCGCTCCACGCTGGTATCGCTCGGGCCCTGATTTTGATTCGCAGGCTGATTTTGATTTGTTTGAGTCTGGCCATCTGGCGGTACAGCGGTTTCCTGTGCTGGCCGCTGCGGGCCGCCGCCTTTATAGCCGCCGGGAGCATCGCCGATGACCTGGCGCCGCTGCGCTTCGGCGGATGTAATCAAGGCCGGTACGCTCAGTCCGATAAGGGCGGAGGCCAGCAGAATGGGCCGGATCATCGCCTTATAGCCACCCAGTCGCGACACAGACATGCAAACCTCCACCCGGCCAAAAACTGCTTTTGCGGGTGGAGCGATGCTAAAGCGGCAGGCGCGTTTCAGTCCAGGGCGCTAATGCCGGTTGGCGGGTGCGCGACGCATATATTCGAAGGGATTCCACGTGAGTGTGACGGCTATCGCACTTGCAGAGGCGGTGCGGGTCGCCTGGATCCGGCGGCGCTTCGCCCAGGCCCCGGGCAGGCCGCGCAGGGCATCGCGAATACCTTGCCAGAATGGCAAGGCGGTGCCTTTCTGAATGTTGCGCAGCCAAAGATATAACAGTGCGCAGCAGCAGAGCGGCAGCAAAGGCCAAAATAACGGGCCGGGCATGTTCTTGGTGAAACACCATAGCGAATTGCGCATGCCGTGATAGCGCGCGAAGGGCGAGTCTTTGCCGCCGGATGTGGCGCTGCCGAGATGCCGCACCTTGGCGGAGACGAGCTGGATCGTCCGCTGGCCCATCAGGCGCAGGCGGAAAGCCAAGTCCACGTCTTCCACGTAGCAGAAGAAATCTTCGTCGAAACCGCCAGCGGCCCGAAAGGCATCGGCGCGATACAATGCCGCTGCCGCGCAAGGCGAGAATACCTCGCCCTCGCGCAATGCCGTATCCGCCGGCCAGCCATAGCCGCCGCGCCAGGCAAAGCCGGGGGCGAAATAACGGTCGCCGGCGCCATCGAGCCTGGCTGGATCGCGGGCATCGATCTGCTGCGAGCCGAACATCGCCACATCGGGATGGCGTTGCGTGGCGGCCAGCAACTCGGCCAGCCAGTCGGGTTCGGCAAAAGCGTCGGGATTCAGCAGGGCCAGCCAGGGCGCCTGGGCCAGGCTGGCGGCATGGTTGTTGCCGGCGGCGAAACCCAGATTGCGGCCCATTGCCTGAAGGCGGAAACGCGCATCCCCTGCAATGGCGGCCTGGGCCTGGGCAAAGGAATCGTCGGTCGAGCCGTTATCCAGCACAATGGCTTCGAAATCCGTCAGGCTCTGGCGCGCCAAGGCAGACAGGCAGGCCGCCAGATACGGTCCGGCATTGTAGTTCACGATCAGCACGCTTACGGCCGGCATGGGGTGTTACTCAGTATAGAGCTGCGTATAGACCAGGATCATGTCCACGGTCTCGCCATCCTTGGCCAGCGGCAGCAGCAGGTTCTCGATCAGGTGGAAATCCTTATGCTGCCAGAGCGTGGCCTTGCCTTTGCGTCGGCTCGGCCGGCCATTTTTCGCGGCGTTGATATAGCGGGCCAGGGCGTTGGGTTGGTTTTTGATCTGCGGATGTGCTTCTTCCATATAAAGCCCGGTCACCTCGTGACCGGCAACCTCAACGATATTGGTGCCGGCCAGTCGATAGCGGAAACGCAACGGATCGCGCTCTACTTGCAGCAGCCAGATTCCAGGCAGTAGATCGGGGAAATTCAGCGGATCGATATGCTGCCGGCCGGGCAGTGGCCGATCCGGCGCCAGAGCGCGCCAATGCTCATAGAGCCGCTTGATATTCGGATGCATGGCCTCGCCCGGGCTCAAATCGATCAAAGTGCGGTCGGCGGGCGAATGGCTCATGGCGGCATTATAGCGCGGCGCTGGCCCTAGGATAGCATTGATCGGCCTTGTCGAAGCGGGTTCATACGGGTAAGCAAGGCCGGAGTATCGGTTCCGGCGATGGGCGGCGAGGGTCAGATGAATACAGCGCAGCAGGCTTTCAGTTTATCTGGCCGTCGGGTCTGGGTGGCGGGGCATCGCGGCATGGTGGGCTCTGCCATCGTGCGGCGGCTGGGCAGCGAAGGCTGCGATATCCTCACCGTCGATCGCGCCACGCTGGATCTGCGCCGGCAGGCCGATGTGGAAGCCTGGATGGCCGCCAACAAGCCGGATGTGGTGTTCGTGGCGGCGGCCACCGTGGGCGGTATCAATGCCAATAACAGCTTCCCGGTGAATTTTCTCTACGACAACCTGGTGCTGGAAACCAATATCATCCAGGCCGCGCATCAATGCGATGTGAAGAAGCTGATTTTCCTGGGCTCATCCTGCATCTATCCGCGCCTGGCCGAACAGCCGATGCGCGAGGATGCGCTGCTGACCGGGCCGCTGGAGCCGACCAACGAATGGTATGCCGTGGCCAAGATCGCCGGCATCAAATTATGCCAGGCCTATCGCAAGCAGCATGGCCGCGATTTCATCTCTGCCATGCCCACCAATCTTTATGGCCCGGGCGACAATTTCCACCCCGAGCATAGCCATGTGGCTGCCGCGCTGATCGCACGCTTCCATGCTGCGGCGCTGGAGAACAGGCCGGTGGTGGATATCTGGGGCAGCGGCAAACCGCTGCGCGAATTCATGCATGTGGACGATCTGGCCGATGCGCTGATCTTCCTCACCCAGCATTATTCCGGCTACGAGCATATCAATGTCGGCAGCGGGCAGGAGATTTCGATTGCCGATCTGGCCCGCATGATCGCGCGGATTTCCGGCTGGCAGGGTGAGTTGCGGCTGGATGCCAGCAAGCCCGATGGCAGCCCGCGCAAGATGATGGATAGCAGCCGCTTGCATGCCATGGGCTGGCGGGCGCGGATCGCGCTGGAAGCAGGCTTTGCCGAAGCCTTCGACTGGTATCGCCGCAACATCGCGGCGGTGCGCCAGTCCAATCTCAAGTAATCAGCCGGCAGCCCTTGCCGCGCAGCAGGCTTCCACGGCCTGCCGCCAATCGGCGCGTGCAATGCCGAAACGGGCGCTGAGC